>JAGCNZ010000052.1 GCA_017645655.1 Bacteroidaceae bacterium
CGTCAACGGTGACATCGGAATCTGTGTGAACGTTTAGACTTTCGGCAATCATCATAGCTGCCATAGCCTCATTCATCTCGATAGTTGGCTTAATGTACTTCATTATTTAAGAACTTTTTTACCGTTAATAATGTTGATGCCACGCTGCATCTTGCTGATGCGCTGACCTGCCAAATTGTAGATTGCACCGTCCTCGACAGCCTTTTCTACCTCAGCAATGCCAGTACCATTGTCGGGATCGAAGCCGTAGAATGCCTTAGCATCACCATCAGAGATAACCAGATAACCCTTGAATGGCTTGATAAAAGTACCAGTTGTAACCCTGTAGAAGCCGACCTCTTCGCCTTCAGGCTTAGCCAGAACAAACTGTGTGCCGTTGGCTTCAACATCTTCAGCAGAGAAGAGCAGGTCGTTAGCTTCGGTAAGCGTAAGTGCTTCTGTGGTAACATCGCAGTAGTAAACGCCCTCGTCTGCCTTAACGACAAATGCGTTTTCGGCAGGAAGTGCTGTAACTTCCTCAAGGTGAACATACGTGCCCATATTCTGAGCTACGAATGCAGTAACGCCTTCGGGAATAACTGCAACATTATACTTGGGCACGAAGGTTGCATAACCAACCTCGCTGACAGCAATCTCAAGATAGAGACCAGTCTTGCTGCCCTCTGGAACAGGATGAGGATATGCATCTGTACCAAGATCCTGACCCCAAGCATCGCCAAGGGCTGTGCAAATCTCGCCACTTTCAAGTTCTTCGTCGGTAACTGTCACAGGAGTTTCGCCCTTAGGTGTACCCGTGCCAGTTTGTGCGACTGTACCCTGATAATAGCAGTTCACGTAGGTGGAGTTGTTGCCATTGAGTGCGCCGAAGAACTGACCTGCTGCACCGGAAGTCAAGGTGCCAATGGACAGACAGTTTGTAAGAGTTGCCTTGCCACCGTTGTTGTAGCCGACAACACCGCCGCACTGACCACCAGCAGTGCCATTGTAGAGCACACCATCGAACAGGCAGTCGGTAATGTTGCAGTAAGCTCCCGAATTGTTGTTTATATAACCAACGATGCCGCCATAGTTGCCACTAAGCTCTCCTGCAATGAGCTTGCCGGAATACCAGCAACGCTCAATGGTAACCGTGCCATTCATAGAACCACCCAGGATACCGCCTTGTCTTCCACCGGCGTAACTATTGGTGATGTTAATAAAGCTGTGAACGTTCTTAATAACAGGAGTCTCGCGTGCATAAGCAACAACGCCTACATACTGGACGTTAGTAGTAATGTCGCCACTGATGCTGAAGTTCTCGATGAGAGCACCTTCTGTGATGACACCGAAGAGACCGTGATAAGCCTGAGCTGTGGTATACTTGAGGTTCGTGATAGCGTGGCCCTGACCATCGAAATGGCCTGCGTATGCAGTGCTTACGTCACCAGATGACCAGTCACCAATAGGCTTCGGCCAACCTGCACCCGTCATATCAATGTCAGCAACAACAATAGCGTCGGCAGCGTTATTCATTGTGTTGACAACAGTTGCAAAGCTCTTAAGCTGAGCTGCTGTGGCAATCTCATAGATACCGTCGTAGGTCTCATCAATAGCACCACAATAAGTACAGAAACCGCATACGAAATCATGATCGTCCTGCAGAGGAGCCTCTGTCGGATCGTTAGTGAAGATTGCATCTTCATAGACGTCACCGTTGCAGTGCAGACGTCCGTCCATATAGACAACCTTGTGAGTTGCGTCGAGAACAGGATGCTGGTCGCAAGTAAGAGCAGGAGCGAGAGCATCGAAGTCGTCAACACCTGCCACAACATTTACAGTATGAGCACCACCAACGTTGACAGTCAGGTCGATAACTGCATAGAGCTTATCGTTGTTCACCTTACCTGTGAGTGTGTAAGGAATGTTCTGGAAGAAGGAAGCATAAGTTGACAATGCAGCAGGAATGTTCTCTGCGGGAACAGCATATGTGCCAGTCTTGTTGAACGTACCGTCCTCTGCAACCTCAACACCCTCGAGACTGATGTCGCCAACGGGCAGAGACATGCCAAGAATCTTGAGCGTGAAGTTGGGAAGCGTGAAGGTGTAAGTACCGTCACCAGCGTCGGACAAAGTGACGTCAGCAACCGTAGGCTCCTCTGTCGTACCATCTGCTGTTACAACATACTGCTCAGCAACGAAGTTCTTCATCGACAAGGTCTGGAACCAAGCAACGTCGACGGTCTCGCACTCATTCAGCAGATAAGCAATCTTACCGCTTGCGAGTTGCTCTGCTGTAACGCTTATGGCAGCAGGATCTGCCAATACGATATCGCTACTTGGCTTTGCAGCACTGCCTTCAAGCCAGTAGTTGTTCATTACATTTGCAGCATTCTTTCTGTGTCTGCCAATAATAGCACCACCCCAAGATGCTGTGCCTTCGCCCTTATAAGCAACTGTACCGATGCTCAAGCAATTCGCAACAGTCGGGTTCGCATTGTTGATGTAACCAACGATACCGCCACCATAGCAATTTGCGCCATAGAACTCAACTGTACCATAGTTAGCGCAGTTGGTAACTGCGTCGCTCGACATGTATCCTACTATGCCGCCGAAGCAGTCGGTGCTGCCGTCAGCCACAGTCAAAGAGCCAGCGAATGAGCAGTTGCTTACAGTGCTGACACCATCTTGGAGAGAACCAACAATGCCACCCACATGGTGAGCCTCATTACCGCCAACTTCAATAACAAGAGAGGAATGGATATTGGAAATAGTTGCACTTGTAGCCCAACCGACAACACCAGAGCCGTGTGCTGATGCTGCGGGCACTGTCAGTGTACCGGCGATGCGGAAGTTCTTGACAGTAGCACCATTGATATTGCCAAAGAGACCATACTTACCAACTGTTGCATCTGTTGTTCCTGCGAAGTTAGTGATGGCATGACCTTGTCCGTCGAAGGTGCCAGCGTACTTGGTAGTTTCATTGCCAATAGGAGTCCATGTATAACCATCCAGGTCGATGTCGCCAACGACAACTGCATTGGCTTCTGTCTCGCCACCGTTCACGATTTCACCGAATGTAATGAGCTGCAATGCGTTTGCAATCTGATAAACGCCATCGACGAGAGCAGGCTGAGCATCTGCAATAAGCGCAGGAGCTTCATTCTTGAGGTATTCCACAACTGCTTCAAATGTGGGCAGCAATGCACCGGCAGCAACACCTGCCACTTCGGCAATCTTTGCATCAATGGCACCTACCAAGCCTGTTGGAATTGTGCCTAACTCTGCCTTCAGTGTATTCAGGCTGTCGACATACTCCTGACGGATAGTTGCGTACTCTTCGTCGGTGAGGAACTTGAACTCTGCCATCTGGATAGCATCGCCGTCGTAGGCAGTCTCAACCTCAACCTTGAAGTATTTGTAGCCTGTTGTCCATTCTTCGCTGATATTGAAGAATGCGGGAGCGAAGTTCGCTGCAGGCAGGAGGTCCTGACCGATGTCTGCCTTCTGGTCGATGAGTGTCCAATCTTCAGCGGTGCGTGTTGCTGATGCATCGTCTGAGAAGTTCGCACCATAAACCTTCCATGTCTTCCAGTTGCGGCCATAGGAATCTTCTGTATCATTACCTGTGACGAGCATGTACTGGCCGAATGCATTCTCAGCATAAGCCTTGAAGATGTTGTATGCGCCGTCTGAGGGCATTATGCCTGCCCACTTGGTGTTGACGTTGCCATCCACGAGATTGTTGTAGGCCTCGCCTGAACTATATGCTGTATTGCCACTAAGGGAACGATAGGCACCAGCCAGGAAGAGTGCAGATTCCTCAAGTTCGCGCTTCAGAGCTTGCAGTTCGTTGTAGACCTCAGTCAGGCGAACAGCATCGGCCGTGGTCTTCAGTTCATCATAGAGTGTTGCAAACTCTGCTTTGTCTGCTTCAACGCTGGACTCGACAACCAGTGCATCCAAAGTTGCTGCGAAGTCTTCAAATTCGTCGACCAGCGGTTCGCGAATTGCTTCGAACTCGTCCTGAGTGCAGAGATACATCTCGTTCATCTGCTGCTGGGTTCCACCTGCGGAGGCGAACACTTTCACCATATAATAAAGGTAAGGTTCGGTAACGCCTTGGTTGAAGTCAAATGCTGCGGGATAGTTGTTCTCGTTGGGCAGATACTTGGTGTCGATGTTTTCTCTCTTGTCGAGTTCTACCCATGCTGTTGCGTCGGCTGTTGCGTCGGCAAAGGCTGAGAAGTTTGCGCCATAGACGCTCCATGTCTTCCAGTTACGGCCGGTCTGCGAGTAAGTGTCGCCTCCGGTGACGAGTTTATAGAAATAGGGAGCGAACGCTTGCTTAGCGCGGAAGATGACATACTGTGGGTTAGAGCCTTCGAAGTTGCCACCCCACTTTGTTCCAGGCTGGCCGTCGGTGCCGTCCTTGCCGTCGAGCAATTGTGTCCAGCTGCCGTCGCTCCATGTTGCAGTACCTGCGATTGCAGCACAATTCGCGCCGTTGGCAAAGAGGGCTATTGCTTGACCTACTGTATTCTCGTCTATCTCTTTCAGCTTTGCTTCGAGTGCATCATAGTCGCCCGAACTTATGCCGGCTTCCAGGGCAGCGTCCAAATCCAGGGCATCGAAGAAGGTTCCATACTCTACGCACCAGGGGTCGGTTGCTCCGAGCAGGTCTTCGTATCCTGCCTTAGTGGCTTTTGCATTGTTCACCAGATTTGTGAAGTGTTCCACATCTGAGAATTCGGATGTGCTCAGCACGTGGAATTCGCCTACTTGAGTCCAACCTGTGCCCAACATGGAACGCAGCGTAAGCTTGATGTAGCGGAACTTGTCGGTCGTGTTGGACGGAGTGTACTCGAATGTCTTGTAGTTTAGGTTTTGAATACCGCCGTCTGTTACGTCGTCGAGGGTAACCCATGTGCTGTTATCGTTTGAGCCTTCAATCTTCCAGCTCTTGGGAGCGCGGTTATTCCAATCGCCATCGTCGTGAGTTGTGAAAGAGTAACTCTTCACGGCATAAGCCTGACCGTCCTTCGTCTCGATGGTGAGCCAGTTATTTGAGAGGTTGTTGCCTTCCCACTTTTGGTTGAGCAACAGGTCGAATGCCTTCTGTGAGTTGGCTTGAGAGCCGTCCTTCCACTTGTAGACAGTGACGCGTTTGGGCTCGCCAAGGATTTTGAACTCGGAGAACTGGATGAAGCCCCCACCGGTGAGGGTAAGCTTGAAATACTTGAAGGGTTTGTTGACCCCCTTTTCGCAGAAGAAACGCTGAGTATAAAAGTTTTTCCTCTGCACCAGGTTGTTCTCACCAAGGTCGGAGAGCGCAACCCAACCTTCTGCTGCAGGATCGGCAGCAACGGTTTCGTCGTTGGTTCCATAGAGGGCCCATTGCTTGAGGAGACGGCCGTATGTCTCGGTGTCACTGGCTGTGGTCATTTCATAGCCCCAGACAAAGACAGGCTCGGAAGCAGTTACCAACACATAAACATCAGAACCTGTGTTTCCACAGAACTTGGTGTTCACGTCGTTGTCAAACAACTTGGCAGTGCCTTCTCCACCCTCGAAATCTGTTCCCGCCGTGGCTGTGTAAGTCACCTGGGCGGTCACTGTTGCTGCCATCATCAGGGCAGCAAACAAAGTTAATAGCTTTGTTTTCATTCTTTTAGGTTTTTGGTTAATAAATTAGGTTAATTGTGTATGTTTTTTCGTTTAGATTGATTTCTACATTATATATTTTATGTCCAATTCGGGACAAAGATATACAAAATTATTAATAATGTGACTCTTTTTCAAAAAAAAAGTTGCGTTTCCCTCAAAACAATACCAGCGCAGGCCTTTTTTCTGCAAAATTAAGGCAAGTTCCTGTGGAGAGACTTGCCGGATTTGCGGCAGAATTGGCAAAGGCAGAAGGTGGAAAATGAAAACGCTGCGTGGGCAGTTGAAAAACGTCACGTGGGTAAAATGAAAATATCACGTGTAATATTTCAAATATCACGTGGGTAAAATGATTTTATCACGTGGGTAAAATTCAAACATCCCGTACCACGTTTGCCAACCTGTCACGCTGCGTAGAAAAAAGCAGCACGCCCGGCTTCCGAACCGAGCGTGCTACGCTTATCTTCATTTCACGATTTTCTTTTTTCCGTCTTTTATGTAAATGCCGGGCTGGACGGGGCTCTCGACTTTTTGTCCGCCGAGGTTGTACCAGCCGCTGTACAGCCTTCGGCTCGTTCCCTGTCCGTCGGCATCCTCTTGCGCCCTGAGGGGAGCGATGGCTGTGCCTATCTCGCCGCTCAATTTCTTGTCCACATAGACTTTCATCCAGTGGCCGCCTATGACGCTACGTGCCCTGAAGGCCACCATAGCGCCCTGGCCGTCGGTATAGTACCAGTCGGAGAGGGGCACGCGGGACGGTGTCTGGTTCACATACTTCCAGACGAGATTGGAGATGCGAAGGAAGTCGGTGTCGTTGCTCGCCAGCGACGCCGTCCACATCTCCCAGTCGCTCTTGGTGTAGACGGAGCGGCTGTCGAGCGGCAAACCGAAGGAGTTGAGCTTACCTTTGTAGTATGTATACTCGGTCGTCAACACCTCTTCGGGGAAGAGATTGAGGTTCCACGCCTTGTCCCACACCATGTTGTACTTCTGGCTCCAAGTGCCCTCCCTGTCATAGGCGAGCTTGTAGTGGTTGCCTTCGCCTGCCAGGTCGAGCCACGCGGTTGCCATCTCCTGCGCTTTTGACATGTATTGCTGATACTTGTCCATCTCGTCGCGCTGCTGGCAGAGCAGCGCATAGCCTGCCACACCCATGATGGCCTTGACGGCGAGGTTGGCGTTGTGGGCCAAATGCCCAGCGAAGTCGTCCGTACAAAGCTGGTTTGCAGGGTCAAGACCGTTATCGACAAGATAGTTCGCCCAAGTGGTGAGCGTGCTCCAATACTTGTCAGCCCAGTCGGTATTGCCGTCGATGTTGGAGATGGCGGCTGCGAGGATGACGATGTTCGCGCTCTCCTCGATGGGCATGTTGCCGCCGAAGCCACCGTTCGAGTCAGGTCTGGTGATGGAATAGACCTGCCCGTTGGCATGCGGATAGGTGCCCAAGTCGTGTGCCGCGAAGTTGAATCCCCACTTGCTGCTCTCGCAATAATCGAGGATGGAGGTGCACATACCCTTCATCAGCTCTGTGTTATAGAGCAGGAAGAGCGGGGCAGAAGGGTAAGTGAGGTCAACGGTGTTGACGCATCCGTTAGAGTTATTTTCCTTCGAGAAAAAGAGAAGATTGCCCTTGTTGTCTTCGAAAATCTTGTGCGCAGCGATGCAGTGACGATAGGATGCGCAGAGAAGTTCGGCATACTTGGCATTGCCAGAGGCCAGTCCGTCGTCGTAGATAATCTTGTCCTGCTGCTTGCATCGGGTCATGATGTCGTCGTAGTTCTCCTGGAACTCTGCAAACGCTTGCTGGATAGTCTTGCCGTTACGGGCCCAATAGCCTTTGTAGTTAACATCCATATAACGCATATCATAGACTTCATCGTAGCCGAACATCATGTAGCTGCTGGCCTGGCTCACCGTCCCGAAGTCATGGACATAGGAGAGCTGCGGCATTTCTCCTTCCTCGGAGCTCTCGATGGGGCTCGTGCTCGCAGGCAACGCACCCGTCTCAAGGAAGGTCTGAGTGGTGACGTCCTGGCTTGCAACAGCCACCGCACCGTTGACATCCGGCAGATACAGGTAGCCCCAATCGATGGTGATTAAGTCGCCGGCTTTGCCCAACACCTTTTGATCCTTGCTTCCACTCTTGACGTACTGGCGACCTGCGGCATCGGTGACAACGCGAGAGACCGTGGCTTGATTGTTGTTGTCGACTGTGAGCTCAGGCGTCGTGCCATAGTAGAACTGCACATCATGCTCCTGTTCATCGTTGCTGCTCACTTGGTAGGTGATGTAGTTGATAGGCGTCGACATCAATTCCACATCGTCCATCAGGAAAGGAGCGGTGAAGACAACGTCGAGGTTAACGGGGCCGCAAGTGAAGTTATAGTAGGTGCTCGTGGGGAGGACGTAGCAATAGTTCTGCGTCGCAACTGTTTCTCCCGTCGTACTTACATAGAGACCGATGTCTGCGAGGGCGCCGCCGCTGGTGTTCTTGACGTGGTACGCCAGTATGTTTTCGCCTTCGTGCAGGACCGCTTTGTCAGCCTCGCTGAGAGTATAGACGACGTTCTGCACCCAAGTTTCGCCGGTGCTGAAGATCTTGCGGCCGTTGATGTAGCCATCGCAGACGTCGTCGTGCGAGTAGATGACCGCGAGTTCCTGCTCCAGGTCCTCAGCCGTGAGGTTAACGCGGCGACGGATATAGTAGTGACTATTCGTGGCTGTCCACTCGGTATTGATGTTCGGGTACTCGCTCGGACTGCCGAATGCGCCTGGTTTTGTCGGCCAACCATTGTCGTTGAAGGTCTCTCTGGTCCACGTCGTGCCACTGATGGCTGCCGTTCTCACCTTGGCTTCCCAAGGACCTTCGTCAGCCATGGGGGCAATAGAACGATAGCCCGGATGGAAACCAAGCTCGTTCTTGTAGAGACCGATGTCAGCCAAAGCGCCTCCCGCCGAGTTGTGCACATGGTATGCAATCACGTTGTCACCCTCCACGAGGGCAGCCCTGGCAGCTCCCGAGACGTGCACCCTGACGTTCTGATTCCACTTCTCCTCGGTCACGTTCACTACCTGCACGCCGTTGATATACGCTTCGCACTTGTCGTCGTGGGAGTAGATGAGCCAAAGGTCGCCCTTTATGTCGTCGGCTGTCAGCGTGATGTGTCGGCGGATGTAGCGGTCGGTGTTATTGCCTCCCCAAGCTGTCTGAATGTATGGATACTCGCCTTCTGAGCCCCAGGGACCTGTCTGGGTGTTCCATCCGCTGTCGTTAAAGTCCAGATTCATCCAGGTGGATTGCATGGCGCTGGTCAAGCTGTTGCGCACCTTTGCCTCATAGCCGCCTTTGCTTCCCATGGGTGCGATGCCGACGAGTTTCGTGGCGCGCTGTTTTCCCATGAATCGATAGACCTTTCCATCCACGCGAAGCAGGCCGTCCATGGCTTTCTGCTGATTGTCCCAATGCTTGACCGTACCGTCGTAGAGGTGGTCGTAGGGGGACCAGAACGAGAAGTAAGGGTCGTTGACAAGCAGGGGAACACTGGGCAGACGTAGTGACGTAGTCTTATACGGCACGAAGTACTCTGGTTCCTGGGCTTGCGTGAATGTTGCTGCGACGAGGGCAGCGAGCATAATTAAAATCTTGCGCATAGTCTTATTTAGTTTTGTTATTATTTGCCAAGCGTGCGCAAAGGTAACACTTTCTTTGCAATCTGCAATGCTTTGGCACAAGAAAAGACACATTATTATATAATTATTCATTATTTAATATACATTATTCGAGGTATTTTTGTACTTTTGCATGAAATTGTAAACATAGAGTAACACATTATGAACGCAGAAACGAAGAAAGACATTCCTGTCCTGCTGCTCACGGGTTACCTGGGTAGCGGCAAGACGACACTCTTGAACCGCATCCTCTCGAATCGCCGCGGAATCCGATTTGCCGTGATTGTCAACGACATTGGGGAGGTGAACATTGATGCCGACCTGATTCAGAAAGGCGGTATCGTCGGGGGGCAGGACGACAGCTTGGTCGCCTTGCAGAACGGTTGCATATGCTGCACGCTCAAGATGGACTTGGTGCAGCAGCTCTACGACATCATTGCATTGAAGAGGTTCGACTATATCGTCATCGAGGCCAGCGGCATTTGCGAGCCCGAGCCTATCGCCCAGACGATTTGCGAGATGGCCCGAATGGCTCCGGAGGTCACGAAGAACGGCGTGCCGTACGTCGATTGCATCGTCACCGTGGTTGATGCCCTCAGGCTGAAGGACGAGTTCGATTGCGGCTCGGACCTCACGAAGAAGGATATCGACGAAGAGGACATCGAGAATCTCGTCATTCAGCAGATAGAGTTCTGCAACATCGTGCTGCTCAACAAGGCTGCCGACGTCGAGCCGCACGAGCTGGAGCGCATCCGGCAAATCGTGCGCGGGATACAGAAGAAGGCGCAGATCATCGAGTGCAACTACGGCGACGTGGAACTCGACAAGCTGCTGAACACCAACCTCTTCGACTATGAGAAGGTGGCGACCAGTGCGACGTGGATTGCAGAACTTGAGCAGCATCACGATGATGACGAGGATGATGACGACGA
>JAGCNZ010000007.1 GCA_017645655.1 Bacteroidaceae bacterium
GCCAACTATCGAGATGAATGAGGCTATGGCAGCTATGATGATTGCCGAAAGTCTAAACGTTCACACAGATTCCGATGTCACCGTTGACGGCTCCGAAGCCAAGACAAAGGAAAACAATGCCTGGGATATCTGGGGCGACGAATAATCGTCATTCCCTGAATCTATAGAAGAAGGCAGCTCCCCATGTGGGAGCTGCTTTTTTATTGTCCTTACATCTTTGGAGAAATAAATTAAGGCAAATGCTTTTTCATTTCGAATTTATTAGTTAACTTTGCAAAGCAATTGAACGAAATAAGACAAGACTAAGATATGGCAGACACGACAAGAAGAAAGCGCCCGGGCACGACAAAGATTGTGGAAGTGCCTCAGGTTGACCAATATGGGCATAAGCAGCCGCAAAGCCTCGACATGGAGGTTGCGGTGCTTGGTGCGCTTATGGTGGAGCAAGATTCATACGGCTTGGTAGCAGAACTGCTTAAGCCCGAAAGCTTTTATGACCACAGGCATCAGCTTATCTATCAGGCCATTCAGTCGCTCAATGCCGAGCAGAAGCCTGTGGACATCATGACTGTCATCAATCAGCTCGAGAGCACGGACAACCTCGAGGCTGCAGGCGGTGAAGTCTATCTGATGCAAATTAACACTCAGGTGGCAAGTTCTGCCCACATCGAATATCACGCTAAGATTATCGCCCAGAAGTCCCTGCAACGCCAACTCATCACATTTGCCAGCCTCGTTCAGACGAAAGCCTTCGATGCAACTATCGACGTGGCCGACCTGATGCAGGAAGCAGAGAGTACGCTCTACTCTATTGCGCAGAAGAACATGAAGAAGGACTTCACGCAAATCGACCCCGTCATCAGTCAAGTCTACGAACTCATCCAGAAGGCACAGGCGAAGGAGGGAGGCTTGAGCGGTTTGCCAACCGGCTTCCGCGAGCTCGACCAAATAACGAATGGCTGGCAGAACAGCGACCTCATCATCATCGCTGCCCGTCCCTCTATGGGTAAGACGGCGTTTGCGCTCTCCATGATAAAACGAATGGCTGTCGATTATAAGATTCCTTGCGCAATGTTCAGCTTGGAGATGAGCAACCAGCAGCTCGTGCAGCGCCTCATGGTCAACGTCAGCGAGCTGAGCGGTGAGAAGCTACGCAGCGGACAATTGGCTCCATACGAGTGGGGACAGCTCGACAAACGCGTGCGACAGCTTTACAATGCGCCCATCTACATCGACGACACACCTTCGCTCAGCGTATTCGAGCTTCAGACGAAGGCTCGCAGATTGGTACACGACTATCACGTCAAGGCCATCATGATTGACTACTTGCAGCTGATGCGAGCCAACAACCTGAACTACAACGCTAACCGCCAGGAAGAGGTAAGCATGGTGAGCCGGGCTCTGAAGGGTCTTGCCAAGGAACTCAACATACCCATCATCGCCCTGAGTCAGCTGAACCGTGGTGTGGAGAGCCGTGAAGGTTTCGAGGGCAAGCAACCCGTGCTGAGCGACCTGCGCGAGTCGGGTGCCATCGAGCAGGATGCCGACATCGTTTGCTTCATCCATCGCCCAGAATACTACAAACTGTTCCAGGACGAGAAGGGCTACGACTGGCACGGCAAGGCAATGTTCATCATCGCCAAGCACCGCAACGGTTCCGTGGGCGACATCAAGCTGGCGTTCCGCAGCGAGTTTGCCCGCTTCTCCGACCTCGAAACGAACATTCCTCTGCCAGGCACGCAAGAAAGCGATATGGGCGGACGCTTCGTCTCTCCGAAGATGACGGCGGAAGAGATGGCGGAAAACGACAAGATTGCCAACGCCCTCGGCACTGGAGACTCCTTCGACGGACTGAAAAGTGCACCACAGGAAGACCAGTTCTGAGACAATAAGCTTTATCTAAAACTACGAATTGCACGAATTACACGAATTGGCTACGCCCTTGATGGCAACAAACCAATTCGTGTAATTCGTGCAATTCGTGGTTAAAATTTAGTCGTTACTGTATCGACTACTCTTCGGGCTTCATGTTTGTATAGACGGTCTGGACGTCGTCGAACTCCTCGAGCTTCTCCACCATCTTGTTGATGGTCTCGCGCTGCTCAGGCGTTACGTCCTTCACATCGTTGGGAATGTACGTAAACTCACCACCAACTTCCTCGTAACCATCTGCTTCCAGCTTCTTCTGAATAGCGTTGAAGCTGGTCGGCTCGCCGTAGATGGTGATGGTCGTTATGTCCTTGTCTTCGTCGTACTCCTCGTCGTATTCTTCCTCGACGCCGCAGTCAATCATCTCCAGGATGAAGTCGTCCATGTCCATGCCGTCCTTCTTCTTGAAGGTGAACACGCACTTGTGGTCGAACAGGAAGGAGAGCGAGCCAGTTGTTCCCATGTTGCCGCTGAACTTGTTGAAGACGCTGCGAACGTCGGCAACGGTGCGGGTTGTGTTGTCGGTAAGTGTGTCGACGAAGACGGCTATTCCGTGAGGGCCATATCCTTCGTAGGTCACGCTCTTGTACTCGCTCTGGTCTTTACCCATCGCGTTCTTAATGGCGCGTTCGATGTTGTCCTTCGGCATGTTCTCGCGCTTGCAGACAGCGATGACGCTACGCAATGCTGGGTTGTTCTCTGGTTCAGGACCGCCAGCCTTCACGGCGATGGCAATCTGCTTGCCCAGACGAGTGAATGTCTTGGCCATGTGGCCCCATCTCTTCAGTTTAGTCGCTTTGCGATATTCAAATGCTCTTCCCATAATGACATTTACGATTTGACTATTTACGATTTACTATTTATTTACGATTTAGCAATTTAGTAATTAATTCCCTAAAGGGGGTTAGGGGGTCACCTCAATTCTGCGCCGAGTTGTTGCTTGAGGTTGTTGATGAGTTTCTGCATGACAGCATCGATGGCCTTGTCGTTGAGGGTCTTTGTTTCGTCCTGCAGGATGAAGTTCACAGCATAGGACTTCTTGCCTTCAGGCAGATTCTTTCCTTCATAGACATCGAAGAGCTTGACTGCCTTGAGCAGCTTCTTCTCTGTCTGGTAGGCAATGCGCTCCACTTCTGCGAAGGGCACGCTGGAGTCGAGCAGCAGGGCGAGGTCGCGACTTACTGCAGGGAACTTGCTGATTTCGGTGTGTGTGACGTTCTGCTTCTGTATGATGCGCAGGATTTGGTTCCAACGAATGTCGGCGAAATAGACAGCCTGTTCGATGCTGAAAGCCATGGTGAGCTTGTTCGACACGATGCCCATCTCTGCCAACACCTTGCCTCCGCGGTTCTGGATGCAGAGGCTCTGGCTGTAAATGTCGCTCTTCCCTTCTGTGAAGACAAGCAGACCGAAGGGCACACCGAGGCGAGTGAAGATGTTCATGACATAAGCCTTGAGCTCAGCAAAGGAACTGTCTTCATCAGGATGCGCCCAGCTGCCGCGAACGCGTTTGCCTGTCAGCCAAAGTCCGAGGTGATAGTCCTCGCTGTAAGCATCGAGCACATGTTTGATGACTTCCGGGTCGCGACTGCTGCTCACGCCTGGAATGATGTCTGCGCACTTCTTCTCTGCCTGGAAACGATAGCAGTTGCCGTACTCGAAGAAGCGCAGGTCGGTGTTGCGATAGCTGATGTTGCGGGCAATGCTTTCCAATCCTCCGAAGAGAAGTGTCTGTCGCAATGCGTTGAGGTCCTGGCTGAGCGGATTGAGGAGCTTCACAGACTCCTCGCTCTTGTAAGACTCAAGGCCGTCGTAGTAAGCACCACGCTGCAGGCTGTTGTTCAGGATTTCGCGGAAACCGCCGCCAACGAGTTGCTCTGCGATGATGTTCTGCAGTTTGTGACTCGTATCGTGAATCGTCTTGACGGTCAGGCTGTTCTTGAGCGTCGTAGGTATCTCCACATTATTATATCCATAGATGCGAAGGATGTCCTCCACAACGTCGCAAGGCCTTTGCACATCCACTCTGTAAGCAGGAACGGTGAGTTCCAGTCCTTCTTCGCTCTCCTTGTCAATCTTCATCTCGAGGCTCGTCACGATGCTCTTGATGGTTTCGGCTGGGAGATGCTTGCCGATGAGGCCGTCCACATAATCATATTTCAAAGAAACCTTGAAGTCGGGCAGCACTTTGGGATGCACATCGACAATCTGCATGCTGACCTTCGCTCCTGCAAGCTCTTTTGCGAGAATGGCGGCCTGCTTGATGGCATATACTTGACCGTTGGGGTCGATGCCACGTTCGAAGCGGAAGCTTGCATCCGTGCTCAAGCCGTGACGACGTGCACTCTTGCGGATGCTGGTCGGATTGAAGTAAGCGATTTCGAGGAGGACGTTGACCGTCGAATCATAAGTGCCGCTTCCCTTGCCGCCAAACACGCCTGCGATACACCTCGGCTCCTTGGCGTTGCAGATGGCCAGGTCTTGATCCGAGAGCTTATGCTCAACGCCGTCGAGCGTCACGAAGGGCGTTCCCTCGGGCAGAGTCTTGACGATGACTTGCTTGCCCTCAATCATATCGGC
>JAGCNZ010000053.1 GCA_017645655.1 Bacteroidaceae bacterium
GGCGTCAACGACTGGAACGTTGCCTTCGAGGCGGCCGGCTTCAAGAATGCCATCGTGGCGAAAGAGCTGCCTGCGGACGGTAGCATCAGCCTCGACGATGCCCGCTATTCGGCCATCCGCTACCTGCCTTCTGAGACGGAAAACGCCTATGGTCCCCGTATCGTAGACCCACGTTCTGGAGAGATTATCGAGGCCCACATCTGCTGGTATCACAATGTGATGAACCTGCTGACGAAGTGGTACATGGTGCAATGTGGTCCCTTGGACAAGCGCGCACGCACAATGATGTTCGACGATAAGCTGATGGGCGAGCTCATCCGCTTTGTCTCGTCGCACGAGGTCGGTCATTCCCTGGGACTACGCCATAATATGGGTGCCTCGTCGGCCACGCCGGTGGAGAACCTGCGTAATAAAAACTGGGTGGAGGCCAACGGCCACACCGCCAGCATCATGGATTATGCCCGTTTCAACTATGTGGCGCAGCCAGAGGACAAGATCAGCCCGAAAGGACTCTTTCCCCGCATCAACGACTACGACAAGTGGGCCATCAAGTGGGGCTACCAATGGCGTCCGGAGTTCAAGGACGAGTATGAGGAGAAGGACAAGCTGATGACTGAGACCACCAACGTGCTGCGCCAGAATCCTCGCCTGTGGTTTGGTGGCGAAGGGCAGGGCGAAGACCCGCGTGCGCAAACCGAAGACCTGGGCGACAACTCCATGCGTGCTTCGGAATACGGCCTGAAGAACCTGAAGCGTGTGCTATCGTCGCTGCCGCAATGGACGCATGAGGACAACGACCAGTACGACGACCTGCAGCAGATGTACAAGGCTGTGCAGGATCAGTTCAATCGCTATCAGAACCACGTGATGAAGAACATTGCCGGACGCTGCCGCAACAACATGCCTGGCCAGGAACCGTTGGCTTTCGTGCCTGCCGCACGTCAGAAGGAAGCTTTGGAATACCTGGGGCGCAACATCTTCACGGCACCAGAGTGGCTCTATCCTGAGAACATCATCTATAAGGTGGGCACCGATCCCACCAGCGCGCAGAACTCGCGTCAGGACAATATCGTCGGACGCCTGCTCTCGGCCAACACCCTCAACACGCTGTGCAACAACGGTGATTATCCTGTGAGTGAATTCCTCACCGACCTCTTTGCCCAGGTTTGGACGATGCCTGAAGGCCTGAGCGAGTGGCAGCAGAAGGAGCGTCGCAACCTGCAGCGTTCTTACGTGAATCAGGTAGACGAGCTGCTGAATCCTGACCCCAAGGCTCCTGCTGTGACACGTGTGGATAAGAGCGACGTACTGCTTTATCTGTTGCAGCATCTGGATGCCATCGATGACTATTGCCAGCGGCAGCTATCGTCTCTCACCTCACACCTCTCACCTCTCACCTCTTTACACTATCAAGAGATTCTCCGTCAGACCAAGCTCATCCGCGACAAGCGCACCACCGCTCGTTGAGATTAATGCGAAAAAAGGCCAAGACCTAACGTCGTCTCTGGAAACGCCCGTGTACAAAGGGATTCTGCGAGGTTAGGTCTTGTTTTGAGAGGTAACATAGAGGTAACGTAGACCTCACGTGGAGCTAACCTTTGTTTAAAATATTCCCTGAATTGCTTGGCAGTTCAGGGATTTTTTGTATCTTTGCAAAGTGAACATATCAGAAATAACAAAAACCATTCAAGTATGCCACAAATATGTTTCTTCTATGGAATCTATATCTGGATGAACTTTTCCGATCATCAGCCGCCACACTTCCATGCATGGTATGGTGACTACAAAGCCATCATAAACATCAAAGACGGAATTGTGAAAGGCGAGATGCCTGGAAGGGCACTGCGAATGATACTGGAGTGGCTTGAAGACCATCGTGCTGAACTAATGAACAATTGGGAAAAGGCACAGAAAGGTGAGCCACTCGACAAGATTGAACCTCTTCGATAAGTGAGTGTAGAGCAAGTTTGGTCGCTTTGTCAAGCGAAGAAGAGAACAAATGAATATTCAACCTTTAAAATTGTGAGGCAATGTTTATCGAAGTAATAAAAGCCGAATACCTTGAAGGCTACAGACTCTTGTTGCTGTTTAACAATGGGGAGCGGAGAATTGTCGATCTAAGCAATTCTTTAAAGGGAACGGTATATACCCCCCTGAAAGACATCAACTATTTTAAGAACTTCTCCATCAAGTTCAATACAGTTGAATGGGAAAACGGTGCTGACTTCGCCCCCGAATATCTCTATGAGATAGGGACTGCTGCATGATTTGATACTCAAATAAATAATGTATAACCTATAAAACCAGAAATGCCTATGGGCTAGATAAAATAATAAGGACATAAGACAGCGCTCGGCTCTGCCGCTTTCTTGCGCTCCGTTGGTGCTCAGGCGCTTCGTGGAAGTCTCTGCAAAGAACGTCCACTTTTGAACGAAGTATTATGTGCACATTTTCTTTTTGTGCGAGTTACCTCTACCTTCGTTACATTGCCAAGTCGTGACGGACGAAGACAAAGTCAACTTAGAGCGCAGCAAGAAGCTGTAATTGAGCGGTGGGCGAAGGCAGTTGGGCTGTGGACGGATTGTGTCGAAGACTCTCTGCCTCAAAGCCTGGGAGAAC
>JAGCNZ010000054.1 GCA_017645655.1 Bacteroidaceae bacterium
AGATAGATATATTGCTCAGGCAGATGCTCGGCAAACTGCTGGTTGATGATGGCAAAAGCACCCTCTACATGCCGGTCGGCTTTCTCCACACAAACGTCAAAGGTGTCGGTTGTAACAGCAGCACCGTATGTGAAAGCCACCATACGACCGTCTACAAAGATGCTTCCGCCTATCATGCCGAGAGCGTCCCAATTCGAAAATATGGTCTCCATCACGCGATGCTCGGCATCGATAGTGTCGCTGGCATCCTTGAACTTCGTTCGAGCCTGCTCACGCTCTGCAGAGCTCAAGTAAACTTGGCTCTGCTCTCGCTTAATCGCAGCCTTCTCTCCCTGCCAAATTTCCGTAAGTCGGCGACATTCGTCAAAGGATTCCGGCGTAAGAGGACGATATTCAAAATCAGGATGCTCCGCACGGAAACGATGGATGTGATTGCGCTTGGCGTCCAGATGTCTGCCATGAAGCGTTGCGAGGTCAGTGCGACGGTAGATGTAATCGTATTGGTCGCGAACCGGCTCGGTTGTAATTGATAATTTAGAATTTAGAATTAATAATTGTGCCACTTGCGAGTCTTCAAGTCCCATCAATGTCAAATCTCCATTGCTATCATCAAATAAAGCCTCAATCAATTCCAACGGCAACGCTTCTGCCGTACAAACCATATACTCTCGCTGGCCATCGAAGGTATAGCGCAGCACCACGGCATTTTCAAGCACGCACACCTCGGTGTAGTACCAAAACTGCCATCCCACAAGGTTGGCAAAGGTGTAGTTGCAGTTACGCCGCCCCGAGGGAAGCGTCACCGCCTGCATCGCCTCGCGGTCGGACAACGTCAAAGGATGAAAAGTGAGCGTCATTGTATTGAAAATGAAGGGACGGCTTTGCGTGGTGTCTGAATCGTAGAACAGTCACTTCTGCAACGCCGTCCCAGATTTGAGTTCCTCCGATAAACGGGGAAACCTCATGAACTTTATCTACATCATTGCCGTGAGGAAATTCTCATAGCCCAGCTTGTCGATATAGTTGAGGTACTGAGCCTCCCAAGCCATGTGGTCCTTCTCGTCGTCAATCCATTTCTCGATGAGTTTCTTGGTGGGATAGTCATCGTTGAAAGCCTCTGCCAACTCGCTCAATATCTTGACGGCATTGGGCTCATAGTCAGATTCGATCTGCTGCTTCGGATCGTCGTAGAAGGGGAACTCAACGGTCTTCATGGCCTCCTGCAGGTCAGCGGGCTTGCAGCCAAGCTCTACCAAGCGGTTCAGGACCTCTTCGGCCTCGTCCCATTCCTCTTCGGCTTCTTCCTTCCATTTGTCGGCCAGCTTGTTCCAGCCCTGCAGACGGCAGTAGGCCGAGAAGGCAAAGTGTTGCTTACTGTTTCCAAACCAAATTGCACCAAGCTGTGCAAACTGCTTCAAAGCTTCTTCTTTAGTCATAATTTTGTTTGTTTTAAGTGAATATAAATTGGTAATTATAAAGTCGTAAGAATGAACTGACGGAAATCGTCGAGGTCCTTTTTGTTAGGATGTCCCATGTGAACAGGTCCCATCGAACCTTTGCATGTGAACTCTTTCTCAGAGACTGTGATGCCCTTTGCTTGTAGCATTTTACGCATCTGTGGAACGGGCGACTTGATGATGGCACTCGATCCGAAGCAGATAACACGCTTCACCATGTCGGGAGTAAGCGTTTTGATGAATTCAGCGATGCTGTTGTCCACTTTTCCCAAGAATACGCCAACGCCTAAATAAAGCGTGTCAACAGGCTCGACCAGGCGGACAGTTGCCAATTCCGGACGTGTGCTGGTGAGTTCGCCGACAATGTTTGCCATCTTTGCAGTATGGCCAAACTTGCTGTAATAACGGATTGCAGTTTTCATTTATTGTACTTTTATTTTAAATAATCATTTTCTCAATTTCTTCCCTATGCTCGAAGAGTGTACAGCCACCAGTGTGTTCCCATCCCAAAGCTTTGGCTGCTCGTATTTTGCGGAAGAGAGGCGACTGCAAAGCCTTTCTCAGCCCCATCTCTGCTACGTTGCTGTCGCTGAAAGGCGAGAACGGACAGGGTTCTGCCGAGCCGTCAGGACCAATGTGGAAGAAGCCACGACCTGAAGCAAGACAACCGCCGAGCGCTTTCTCGTCGCCAGGGAATGAAAGGAAGATAATGTCGGTGTATGTGTTACGACGCTCCTCCAGCAGGGTTTCCATCTCTGCCACGTGTTCATCACCAAAGGCCAGATGTTCTGTACCCGCCTCCGTTGGTACATATTCAATATAGAAGACAATCTTACAGCCGTAACCTCGCAAGGTGTCAATGAATTGGGGTGATGTGACAAGGTGGTAGTTCTCGGTGGTCACCGTGATGCTAGTGCCAAAGAAGAGGTCTTCCGCCTTCAGCAATTCCATCGACTGCATGGCACGCTTGAACACTCCCTGGCCTCGGCGTTCATCGGTTCCCATGGCTGTACCTTCAATGCTAATGATGGGCACCATGTTGAGATGTGACTTCAGGAACTTCAAGTAGGATGGGCCGATGAGTGTTCCGTTGGTGAAGATGGGGAAAATCATGTCCTTCACCTCAGCAATTTTTTCCAGAATATCTTTCCTCATGAATGGCTCACCACCTGCAATCAGCGAGAAGTTGATACCCATGTCGGCAGCCTCGGTGAAGATGGCCTGCCACTGTTCAGGGGCCAGCGTCGCCTTTTGGTTGACTGCGTCATCCTCGGCAATGCCGTTGCTGCGTGCATAACATCCTTTGCAATGCAGGTTGCAAGTGGTAGAGATGCTGCTGATGAGGAATGGCGGCACCTCCAAGCCCTCCTGCTCCAGCATTTTCCTGCGCCGTTTCTCCGACTTCTGGAAAAGCGTCTGCATACGGTAGGCAAACTTTGCCTCACGGGGATTGGACAGCACACTCTTATAGGCTTTCGCCATGATGGTGCGGATGCTATTGCTCATGTAAGCCCCCAGGTCGAGTGTTGCACTTGTTGCCATGTTTCTTGTTCAATCGCTATAGTGAATACTATTTCTTTAATGTCTCAATAATAGCGTCCAGTTCCTGCGCCAGATGCGGATAGTCTTCAGGCTTCAGCGGACAGGCAGACAGTTGTTCACTCATGCCTGAAGGAATCTTAGCATACGCCTCTTCCTCCAGCTGCTTGCCTTTCTTTGTCAGGCTGACTATCTGTTGGCGTTTGTCCTGTTCGCCCTTTTTGCGGCTGACGATGCCGAGTTTCTCCATGCGCTGGAGTAGGGGAGTGACGGTGTTCGTCTCTAAAAGCAGACGATGGGCGATGTCGTTCACAGGCTGGTTGTCCTTTTCCCACAGCACCATCAGCACGAGGTACTGCGGATAGGTGATGCCCAATGCTGTCAATATCGGCGTGTAGGCCTGTGTGATCAGCCGTGCTGCCGTATAGAGGCGGAAGCAAATCTGATTGTCGAGTTGTAACTCTGCGTGCATATATAAGTCCCCTAAGTTAGGGGATTTTGGGGTCTGAACAAGCGGGTCAGCCCCTTTTTATGATTATTAATAGGTCTGCGCTTGTTCAGACCCCCATCCCCCTAACTTAGGGGGCTACAGCATGGCTTCAACGTCCTTCTCAAAGTCCTTGGGCTCTGTGGTGGGAGCATAGCGCTTGATGGTCTCGCCATCCTTCGAGATGAGGAACTTGGTGAAGTTCCACTTGATGTCGCTGTCCTTCTCCACACTCTTGCTGATAGCCTTGAAGAGTGTCTTGGCAGCTTTGGCCTTCAGACCGTTGTACTCCTCAGTGGGAGCCTGAGTCTTCAGATATTCGAAGATGGGTTCTGCGGCAGGGCCGTTCACGTCGGTCTTCTTCATAATCTGGAACGTCACGCCATAGTTCAGCTGGCAGAACTCCTCAATCTGTCCGTCAGAGCCAGGATCCTGCTCCTTGAACTGGTTGCAGGGGAAGCCGATGATGACCAGTCCCTTATCCTTATATTTTTGGTTCAGCTCCTCTAATCCTGCGAACTGAGGGGTGAAACCACACTTGCTGGC
>JAGCNZ010000055.1 GCA_017645655.1 Bacteroidaceae bacterium
GACGTGGAAGCTGCTTCCACCATCAAGAACTGCGCCTTCTACGGCTCAGTCGATGCTCCCAACGGCCAGAATATCCGCGGCTTGGCAAGCTGGTGCAGCAACAGCCCTCAGTTCACCAACTGCATCATCGCTCCGACGGAAGTCATTGCTGCTTCGTCCAGCGACTACGCCAACGGCAATTATATCAACAACAACTGCGTCAAGGTTGATGCAACGGATCCAACTCTTGCCAGTGGCGAATTCTGCTACACGATGAACGGCGACCAAAGCAACATCAACTGGTACCAGAACCTCTCTGGCAGCAATGTTGACCCCCTGCCCGTTCCCTTCTCTTCCCACAGCCAGGTTTATGCCAACGGTGCATTGAATTGCGACGGCACAAGCGCCGGCGGCGACCTCGTCTACAGCAATTCCTCCACAAGCACCATTCCTCCACATAACGATGATGACAACGGCAGATGTACCGTCTGCGGCAAACTCGACCCAGATTTCCTGCCACGTGATGCCGATGGATTCTATGCTATCAGCAACGGCTCTAAGCTGAGCTGGTTTGCCAACTTTGTGAAAGAAGTTGACCAAGCAGCCAAGGCCAAGCTGACAGCCGACATCGACTACTCAACCTATGCGCAGGGCTACATCGGCATTGGTGACACGCCTTTCCGCGGAACATTCGACGGTCAGGGACATACCATTACCATCGGACTCGTGAATGATGCCAGGATAAGAGGTCTCTTTGCTAAAATCAACGGAGCAACCATCAAGAACCTCATCGTCGATGGCAGCCTGACATCTTCATACAACAACCTTGGCGGCCTCGGCGGTCAAGCAGACGGCACCAACACAATAGAGAATGTTGTCGTTAAAGCAACTCTCACCTTTACTCCCGGCAGCGACGATGCATCTTGTGGCGGTTTCTTCCCCTACATCAACAACGGCACGACTAACTTCAAGAACTGCGCATTCTACGGTAAGTTCATGTTAGGCTCTGCCAATGGCAACGGAGGCTTAGTCGCTTGGAACAGCGGCTCCATGAATATCACAAACTGCCTTATTGCTCCTGCCGAGGTTCAAGCCAGCGCATTGGCTGACTATGCTCGTCCCAATGCAAGTCCTGTTAATAGCTTCAAGGTCGATCAGGCCGACACAAGGCTTGCCAGCGGCGAACTCTGCTACATGCTGAACGGCAACGCTTGCTATGCTCCTCAGTGGACACAGACCATCGGAACAGACGCTCTGCCCGTGCCTTTCCTCACGCAAGGTATCGTGAACAAGATTACTGATGCTGGTTATGCCACTCAGTTCATCCCAGCTACCGACGTCACTATCCCTGCCGGCGTGGAAGCATTTGCAGGCAAGGTTAGCGGCAACTTCCTGTCGCTCATTCCTATCGAGGGAGCTATCTCAAAGGAAGACGCTGTTGTCGTGAAGGGAAGCGAAGGCTTCTATAGCTTCGTGCCCACTACCGGTGCAACGCCCGCAGCACAGAACGACCTCGCTGCCTCTACTGCACCAACTGTTGCCAATGGCACCCAGTACTGTCTCGCTAATGGTCTTGAAGGTGTAGGCTTCTACATAGTAACAGCCAACACAACTATTCCTGCAGGCAAGGCATACTTGGTAGTTTCCTCTGGCGTCAAGGAGTTCTATGGCTTCGAAGATGATGCGACAGGCATCTCCGTGCCTTCCGTCACTTCTGAGTCCTCTGCGAACATCTACAATATTGCAGGCCAACGCATAAACAAGATGCAAAGGGGCATTAACATTATTAATGGTAAAAAGATACTTTTCTGAAAAAAGAAAAATATCCTTTACTTGCAGGATTAGTATATATTTTATCCCTATAAACAACAAGGAAGGAGCCTCATGAGGCTCCTTCCTTGTTTTATTTCCTTAACTCAGATATAACTTTTTCCACAACCCTGGGGAAATGCTGCATCTCGAGTTGATGCTCCTTCTCGGCAATATCGTCAACGGTATCAGAGGGCGAGAGAGGGGTGCGGAACTGGGCAATAATCTCGCCGCCATCACACACGGGGGAGACATAGTGCACCGTCATGCCCGTCTCCGACTCGCCGGCCGCCTTCACGGCCTCGTGCACGTGGTGTCCCCACATGCCTTTTCCGCCAAACTTCGGCAGCAAGGCAGGGTGAAGATTGATGATTCTGCGAGGGAAGACATCTATGAGATAAGAGGGAATGAGAGGCAGAAAACCGGCCAGCACAACGAAGCGAATGTCGTAGTTCTGCAGCAGAGGAAGCATCACGTCGGCATCGTTCAGCTCGGCCTTCGTGACCACCGCCGTCGGCACACCCAGTCGTTCGGCACGAACCAAGGCAAAGGCGTCGGCACGGTTGCTGACCACCAAAGCACACTTCACCACGTCGGAATGCTCGAAGTGGCGTATCAGATTCTCACAATTGGTGCCGCTGCCGGACACGAAGATGGCGATGCTTGTCATTTGTCTGTTGTCAGTTATCTGCTATCAGTTGTCATTCAAATTATATCCGTAAGCCTTCATGGCTCTGTCACTTTGCCGCCAGTCCTTGTCCACCTTGACAAACACTTCGAGGAATATGCTCTTGCCGAAAAACTTCTCAAGACTCTTGCGCGCCTCCGTAGAGACTCGCTTCAAGGCAACGCCCTGGTGACCGATGATGATGCCCTTCTGGCTGTCCCGCTCAACGAAGATGACTGCGCTGATGCGTATGTTTCGTTCTGTTTCTTTGAACTGCTCGACGACCACCTCCACGCTGTAAGGTATCTCTTTATCATAATAAAGAAGTATCTTTTCGCGTATGATTTCTGTGACGAAGAAGCGGGCAGGCTTGTCGGTCCACTGGTCTTGGTCGAAGTAGGCGGGCGACTCGGGCAGAAGCTCCTGTATGCGCTTCAATACGTTGTCTATGTTGAAGCGGTGCAAAGCACTGATGGGAATGATTTCCGCCTCGGGCAAAGCCTCGTGCCAAAGCTCCACCTTCTCAGTCAAAGCCTTTTGCTCGCTCAGGTCTATCTTGTTGATGAGGACGAGCACGGGAGCGGCCTGCTTCTTCACCTTCTCGAGGAAATCGCTGTTCTTGTCGGGCGTCTCCACCATATCAGTGACGTAGAGCAAGACGTCGGCATCCTGCAAGGCGCTCTCGCTGAACTGCAGCATCTGCTCCTGCAGCTTGTAGTTGGGTTTCAAGACACCAGGCGTGTCGCTAAAGCATATCTGCATCTCGGGCGTGTTGAGGATGCCCATGATGCGGTGCCTCGTGGTCTGCGCCTTGAACGTAGCAATAGAAATGCGCTCACCAACCAATAGGTTCATGAGCGTTGACTTCCCAACATTCGGGTTGCCTACGATGTTTACAAAGCCGGACTTAAACATTTTGGCGAAGCTTTTTCCATTCTTCGCGTGTCATGAGCCCTTCCTTATAGAATTGGGCAGGCTCCTTGGCTGCTTCCTTTGCGCCGTCGTAGCCCCATATCATGTAGCTCGCCCCCCAGGTGAAGCCAGCGCCAAATGCAGTGAAGACAAGCTTGTCGCCTTTCTTGAGTTGCGGCTCGTACTCCCAAAGACAAAGGGGAAGCGTACCGCCACTGGTGTTGGCCATGTGGTCGATGTTAATCATGATATGGTCTTTCTCGATGCCAATGCGCTGGGCAACGGAAATCTCGATGTTGATGTTGGCCTGATGAGGCACAACCCAAGCGATATCGTCCTTCGTCAGGTTGTTACGCTTAACGATAGTCTTGACGGCACTCGTCATGTTAAGAACGGCATGTTTATACACCGCGCGGCCTTCCTGATAGACGAAATGCTCGCGGGCATCCACGGTCTCATGGCTAGGCATCTTTGCCGAGCCACCTGCCGCCATGTGGAGAGGCTGGTAGCCCTTGCCGTCCACACGATAATAACCATCCATGAGACCTACTTCCTCTGTTGTGGCTTCCATCATGACGCAGGCAGCGCCATCGCCGAATATGGGACAGGAATTGCGGTCTTCATAGTTGGTCATCGAACTCATGTGGTCGCCGCCGCAAATGATGATGCGCTTGTAGCGACCGGAACGTATGTAGGCTGCTCCTGCTTCCATTCCGTAGAGGAAGCTTGCGCAGGCTGCCTCCATGTCGTAACCGAAAGCGTTGTTCAACCCACAATTGCCAATGACGAGCGACGCCGTAGAAGGGAAATGATAGTCGGGCGTCGTGGTGGCGCAGATGACGAGTTCAATGCTGTCGGGATCTGCACCAGTCTTACGCAAAAGCTGAGCAACGGCACGCGTCATCATATACGATGTACCGCTGCCTTGCTCAGGCTTGAGAATATGGCGTGTCTTGACGCCAATACGCTCCATTATCCATTCATCGCTGGTATCCACAATCCTCGACATTTCTTCGTTGTCGAGGATGTAGTCGGGCACGTATCCGCCCACACCAGTTATGACGGCATTTATCTGTTCCAATCTTTAAGCCTCTTTCTCGATGGCCACCTTGCCGCGATAGTAACCGCAAGCAGGGCATACAGTGTGATAGATGTGGAACTCTCCGCAGTTAGGACATACTGCCAATGCGGGAGCTACTGCCTTGTCGTGAGTTCTTCTCTTGAGAGTCCTGGTCTTGGACTGTCTTCTTTTTGGATGTGCCATAATCGATTTACTATTTAATTATTTACGATTTACTATTTTACGTTTACTAGTTCCCTCAAGGCTTCCCATCTTGGGTCGCTTTCCTTCTCTTCTTGCGAAGTCAGAGAGGGGCAGTCGGGATGTACGTGCCGCAGCGGAATCTGGAGAGCAGCGAACTCGTAGATGTTCCAAGCCACGTTGATGACGCCCTCGCGCTCCGGAATGGTAACGACATCGCCGTCGTCGGCATATTCGTCGCCCATCCTGACACGCAATGTGCACTGAGCGTCGATGGGTTGAGACATGGGCTCAAGGCAACGGTCGCACGTCACTTCCACCTCACCCTTCAGCTGAAACTCCAGCTCATAGGCACCAGATGTACGCTTCACCCGTAATGCTACATCGAGTAGACCCTGCTTTATTTCCTGTCCCTGGACGGCGGAGAAGAAGTCATTGTCAGCCTGCCATTGGTACGACACAGTATCAGTGGCCATGCCTTTCAAATCAACTTTATAACCGTCCAGTTTTCCCATCGGGCTGCAAAAGTACAAAAAAAATCAATTACTTGTGCAACTTTGGCACGAAAAAAATGTCTTATCAGTGCTTTTTGAGCTCAACGCGGAAGGTTGTGCCCTTTCCAAGCTCTGAATTTTTAACGAAAATGCGTCCGTGATGATACTCCTCGACAATACGTTTGGCAAGCGACAGTCCCAAGCCCCACCCGCGTTCTTTGGTTGTGTAGCCTGGAGTGAAGACTGAGGCGAAACGGTTCTTGGGGATTCCTTTGCCGGTATCACTCACTTCGACACTGATGCAGTCGGGTTCTTCCCTTGCCGTCAGCGTGATGCTTCCCTTGCCTTCCATCGCATCGATGGCGTTCTTGCATAGGTTTTCTATCACCCATTCGAACAAGGGAGCGCTGACTGGAGCGATGAGTGGATCAGCAGGCAAATTGCAGTTCATCGTGATGTGGTTGCTGGTGCGTCGGCCGATGTATTGCATCACGTTGTTAAGCACCTCGTTGAGGTTCTCGGGCTTTGGCTCGGGCTGGGAGCCTATCTTGCTGAAGCGCTCGGCAATGCGTTGCAGCCGCTGCACGTCCTTTCCCATCTCGGGAAGCAACTGGTCGTCGGGATAGGTCTCCCGCAAGACCTCGTGCCACGCCATAAGGCTGCTGATGGGTGTGCCGAGCTGGTGTGCCGTCTCCTTGCTCAGGCCTACCCAAACTTTGTTCTGTTCTGCTCTTTTACTGCTGAGGAGAGCAAAGATGGCGACCACGACGAAGATGAGCACCACGCCGAGCTGGACGTATGGCCACCAAGCAAGACGCGTCAGGATGAGGCTGTCGGCATAACATATCTCCATATAGTCTTCGTCGCCGAAATTGATGCGGATGGTCCTGCCTGCCTGTTTCATAGAGAGAGCCTCGTGCAGCACCAGCGAGTCGAGCGAGGCGCCGGATGTCGCTCCCAGCTCCATGTTTCGGTAATCCTGCACACGCCCCTCGCTGTCGAGCACGACAACGGGAATCGTATTGTTGCTTTCGAGCACTTTCAGCACGAGTGGAAGCTCGGCGGTCTCGTCGTCGTTGTTCAACGAACGCAGTGCCTCTGCCCATATCTCCATCTTGCGTTGCTCCTCGACCTTGAGGTCGCGCACAAGAAAGTTACTGACCACGAGGGATGCCACGCAGAGCACAACCGCCAAGACAATCAGTACAATCTTGACTTGACGTATTCTGTTTATCCATTGCATAACAGTATAATAACGTAAAGAAATGCCTGCTTATTGCATTATAAAGCAAAAAACTCAACTCATGGGACACTTATCTGTAATCTTTTTCGTACCTTTGCACCCATGAAACGCTGCGCCCTATACATTATTATATTATATATAGGCGGTCTCCTTTTGTCGGGATGCCACGATTCGCTGGTGCCTCCTGAAGAGCAGCCACGGGCTGAAGCCGAACGCACCGTCATTGTCTACATCTCGGGAGACAACACGCTTTCCTCTGCCGTCAGGTATGATACGACGGAGATGGCTAAGGGGAAGGATTTCATTCCTGAGAACGTCAACTTCATCATCTACCTTGACGACAAGCCGCACAATCCTGCGATATACGAGCTCTCGGCCAAGAACGGGATGCGGCTATGGAAGCAGTTCAACGAAGAGCTGTGCAGCACGGACTCCCTGACGATGCTCAGGACGCTGCGAAGCATAGAGCATTACTTCCCGGCACGTCATTACGGCATCACTTTCTGGTCCCACGCTACCGGTTGGACCCCGCGACGAAAGACTTTTGGCAAGGACGAAATGCCCGGCACGACACAGGGTGAGAGCGAAATGGAAATACCTGTATTGCGCGACATCCTTGCCCAGCTGCCCAAGTGCGACTACCTCTTCTTCGACGCATGCTTCATGCAGAGCATCGAGGTGGCTTATGAACTGAGGAATGTCACCCAGTACATGATAGGCTCGCCGGCAGAGATACCAGGTTCCGGAGCACCCTACGACAAGATTATCGACGCGCTATGCAGGGCGGATGTGCGGGGCATCGTAGAGGGTTACGCCAGCGGCTATCCAGGCACATACAACGGTTTCCAATATCCCGGAGTGCTCCTCTCGTGCATTGACTGCTCGCAGCTCGAGCCTCTTGCCCAGCTCACGGGGGAGTTCCTCACGCCTCTCTGCATGAATCGCACCGAGCGATACTCCGATGGTTTTCAGGCTTATTGCAATCACCTGACCAAGTACACGCACTACTTCGACATGCGGACCACGATGTGCCGGTTGCTTTCGGACGAGGCCTATGCTGCCTGGATGGAAGTTTTCGACAAGGCGGTGCTGCTGCACACACTTTCTCCGGGCAACCGCTGGTTTGCCAATCTTTGCGACCAACCCATTGTCTGGGACCCTGAATGCTACGGCGGCGTCTCCATGTTCATGCCCCTCTACAGGTACGACAGCTATGGTTGGAACGAGGACTTCCATAAGACGTCGTGGTACACGGCTGCCGGTTGGGACCAGACAGGCTGGTGACGCCTCCTTCCGCTCCCTTTTTGGAAGAGTGCCGACAAAGTCCTGCTATGGCTTTTTCACCGTTACACTTATCAGTCCTGCTGCGTAGGGAGCGATTTCATACTGATTGAAGAGGAACAGGATGCTGTCTCCCTTCACAAGGAAATTATTGGTGAGATAGAGGTCGCCCAGCATCGTGATGCCGGTTTTCTCCTGCAGGTCGGCAAGGTCCTTTGCCCCCCAGTCCTTGCAGAGCTGTTCCTCCATCGCCATCAGAGCGAACATCTCGGCTTCTTCGGGAATGATGTCGTGGATGTTTAGCAGTTTGCCGGTCTTCTTCTCGAAGTTGTAATACGACACGACATAGCTGCCGTGAGCGCCGCCCAGGTAGCATGAGATGTTCGACTGATAGGAAAGAATGCTGTCGTTTCCGCTTTCAACGGGGCTTCCTTCCACGGTGTAGTAGTACTGAAGGGTTTCCCTGAAATCCGACTCGGCGTCGTACATCTCGGCCAGTTCTGCCTTCCATTCCGTCTCCATGCTGTCGGCAAGGGCTGCCATCGCCTCTTGGATGGTAGGATAATCTCCGGCGCAGAGCACACTGTCGCGGAGCACGGCAGCCAGTCGGGAAGCAAGTTCTCCGTCGCCAGCGAGTGTGTCGAGGTTGAACTCGATGTGATAGCAGAGGCTATCACCCTCGGCGATTGGGTTTTCGACGCACAGAGAGGCCTTTCTCCAGGAGAATTTAACATGACTTTCTTCTGTCGTTTTCCAATCTACGCAGGCACAGAAGAAGACTGCCAAAGTAAGGATAAAGAGGTACTTTTTCATTTCGGGTTTGGTTGTTAGGTTGGTTTATTTGCAGGCAAAATTAGCATAATTTTCTAAGAACGGCAAGGAATACATCTTTTTTTCGTACATTTGCAAGCAAAAGATGATTAGTTAAAAGCCACACCGACATGAACCGAATCTCACTTTTCCTGCTTTTTGCTTGTATTGGAAGCCTGGCTGCAAAGGCACAGACAGAGAGCATGATTGCCGACCGAGCCCTGTTCGAACTCAGAAAAGACATGCCCGACAAGACCGTCGCCGTGAATCCCGTGACCGATTTCGACTGCCCAGACCCATCGATAGTGCAGGTCGGCGAGTGGTTCTACTGCTTTAAGACGGGCTTTCCCATCAAGATATATCGCAGCCGGGACCTGTGCAACTGGACCTACTATCGCGATATGTTCCCGGGCCCGAACCCGCACGACCCGTTTGGCGACGGCAAGCTCGACCCGATGAAGACTGGGGCTGGCAAGCAGAACATCAACTTCTGGGCACCCAGTCCGGCACTCATCCAGGGCAAACTCGTCGTGTATCTCACCCTCTTTGTCTCAATGGAAAACGACCGCCAGGTAGTCCTCGTGGCCGACGACATCGATAGTCCCTTCCGATATGCCAACACCTTGAACGTCGGCACGCCTGAGCATCCCACACCTCAAGACGGGCAATATTTCCTCGACGACGACGGCAAGCAGTATCTCGTCTATGGCGACGTGAACAGCAAAGGCAACTTTATTCGTGAACTTTCGAAGGACGGACTGACCTACGCGAAAGGCAGCAAGCCCCATTACATCACGACGGCCTACGAGGGGGGATACATCTATAAATACAAAGGTCTGTACTATTTCTACTGTTCCAAAAACCATTTCAACAATTTTGAGTACACCTTGTGCCTGAGCACTTCCAGCAATCTCTTCTCCGGATGGACAGAGCCCGAGCCCGTTCTCACTTCCGCGAGCCCCGACGCCATACTGAACGGTGCCGGTCACAACGGGGAAATCATCACGGACAGGGCTGGCCGCATGTTCATGATCATGCACTCCCACTGCGAGGGCCTCATTCCCCGCCGAGGCGATTACCGTCCCAGGCCGATGATTCTGATGGAGCTGAAGGACATCGACGGCCGCCTGACTTTCGTCGACCATAAGGGCAACCCGACCAGCCATCCCTGCTGGATTGTCAACCGACCAAGGTTCTGAAGATAAAAAACGGCCAGTCCGCCTAAAATTTTTCAATAGGAGGACTGGAGTCCCACCGTGGTGGGACTGGAGTTTTCCCGTGGTGGGACTGCAGTCCTCCCACGGTGGTACTGACGATGTAACTGCATGCGTCTGAAAGGTTAACATTATTTTTGCATCGAGATTAAACTTTTCGATGTTTCAGGCGTCTTATTAAATGTGGAGAATCGACTAACCAAATACATTGCCTCGCTTCTGCTACTGCTTGCTACCACCCTGAGTTTTGCCCAGCAGAAGCAGGCGATGTTGCTTAACATACGCGGTACCGTCTTCGAGAACGAGAAGCTGCAACCGATGGAAGGGGCTGCCGTGAAGCTCTTCAACGAACGCGACTCGATGGTTGCCGGCGTGACGACGAGGCAGAACGGACAGTTCCTGCTGCCGGGCATCCCGTCGGCCAACTACACGCTTCAAGTGTCGTTCATGGGCTTCAAGACGCAGAAGTTCAAGCTCGCGCTGCCCCAAAGGTCCGGCAACTTCAAGGTGGCCGACGTGATGATGCGCGAAGATGCGACCGTGATGGCTGAGGCCGTCGTCGAGGGCAAGCTGCCGGAAATGACCGTCATCGACGATACGGTGGCCTATAACGCTGATGCCTTCAAGCTGCCCGAAGGGTCGATGGTGGAAGACCTCATCAAGAAGTTGCCCGGCATCGTACAGGACGAGAACGGAAACTACCAGTTCAACGGCAAGAACATCAGTCAAATCCTCGTCGACGGAAAAGAGTTCTTCGGCAACAACCGCAACCTTGTACTGCAGAATCTGCCTGCCGAGATAGTCGACAAGGTGAAGGCCTACGACCGGAAGAGCGATATGGCTCGCATCACGGGCATCGATGACGGAAACGAGAGAACTGTGCTCGACCTCGCTATCAAAAAGGACCGAAAGAAAGGATTCTTCGGCAACGCAAGCGGAACCTACGGCTCTCACGACCGATATAGCGGGCGATTGAACATGAACAGCTTCGTCGGAGACCAGAAGTACAGCGGCTTCGGCAATGCAGGCAATACAGGTGGCAACGGCCTCTCGGACAATCAAAGCCTTGGCGCGACGATGAATTGGGAGAACAAGAAAGTGGAGCTGAACGGAAGCCTGAACGGCAACTTCAGTCAGTCGAGCAGCGCCTCCGAGTCGAACTCCCAGAACTTCGAGCTGAAGAACTCAGCCTACTCGGCCAGCAAGAACCATAATGACAGCCACAACGGCAGCTTCGGATTCCAATATCGGGTAGAGTGGAAGCCCGATTCGACGTGGAACATCCAGTTCCGACCCGAGCTCAACTTCAGCAGGAACGGCAGTTCGGGAGGCAACGAGTCAGCCACCTGGAACGACGACCCCTTCCAATTCTCCCCCACTCCGCTTGCCGACTATCTCTCTCTCGCCAAGCAAATCGGTGTGAACCACCGCGTGGGCGACAACTGGAACAGTTCGAAGAACATCAGCGCATCTGCCTCCCTGCAGGTCAACAAAAGGCTGAAAAAGCCGGGACGAAACGTCACATTGAGCGTCGGAGGCGGCTACGGCGACTCGGACAACAACGGAAACAGCTACTCGCAAACAGATTACTATCTGCTCCAAGCACTCAGCGGCGGCGACTCCGTCTATCATAAAGTGCAGTACAATCGCGGCTCGAACTACAACTACAACTTCAACGCGCGCTTCAGCTACAGCGAGCCGATTGCATATCAGACTTTCTTGCAACTCGATTACAACTATCGCTACAACTTCCGCGACAATGATCGCGACGTCCGCTCTATCTTCGATCCATTCAACGACGTGTTGGGCGTCAACGCTTACAACTACGATGATTTCTTCGATGCGCCTTATGTGGTGCAGGACAAGCAACAGTGCAGCTACACGCGCAACATCGGTCAGAACCATAGTTTGCGTACCCAAATTCGCTTCAACCGCACCAAGTTCCGCCTGACAGTCGGGGCAACCGTGCAGCCGCAAATCAGCAAAGTGGATTACCAGAAAGGGCGTATCGACACTTTGCTGCGCCGAACCGTCGTCAACGCCTCGCCTGTCGTGAACTTCCAATACAGGTTCAGCCGTCAGGAACAACTCGAGTTCCGCTACAACGCCGATACTGGTTGGCCCAACATCACAGATATGATTCCCGACACGCTGAGCGACGCCAACCCTCTTAACATAAGAATAGGTAACGCGGAACTCAAGCCGAGCTTCACTCAGAACGTCCAATTCGATTATCGACGCACGGTCAACGAGTACCAACGCACTAATGCGGTGAACATCCAGTTTCATACCACAAGGAACAGCACCACGAATCGGACGGAATACAACGAGGTGACGGGCGGTCGCGTATCGATGCCCGTCAACGTGAACGGCAATTGGAATGCGTCGGCGAACTACAATTTCAACACTGCCATCGACAGCAAAAAGCATTGGCGCGTCGATATGAATACGTCGCTCAGCACTTCGAAAAACATCGGTTACCTGTATCGAAGCCAGGACAAGATGACGGTGGAGAACATCACACGAAGTGGAAACTTCGGTCAGCGAGCACGCTTCACCTTCCGACAAGACTGGGAAAGTGGGTGGCAGGTGGAAGCCAACGTGAACGGAAGATTCAACTATAACCTGAACCGCAGCAACAATGCGACGGCCTCGAACCTTGACCACTACAACTTCAACTACGGCGGAAGTTTCAACATCACCTTCCCTTGGGGAATGACCATCAGCAGCGACATCGAGCAACAAAGCCGCCGAGGTTACTCGGATGCGGCTATGAACACGAACCACTTGATATGGAACGGACAAATCAGCCAAAGGTTCCTCCCCTACAAACAGCTGACGATAAGCCTTCGCGCGGTTGATATCCTCGACGAACGCGACGACGTGAATCGAAACGTGAGTGCCGTCAGCCGAACCGACACAAGGAATGAAATGGTTCGCAGCTACGTGCTGCTCTCAGCAAACTGGCGCTTCGGGCGCTTCGGCGGACGCGGCATGATGGGTCGTGGTCGCGGCGAAGGCGGCCGCGGAGAGGGTGGTCCTCGAGGTGGCGGAGGCGGTCGTGGCGGTGGCTTTGGCGGCGGAGGCGGACGATTCTGACAGGGATATATGAAAAATACAGCGTGCTGCGAAAAAAATCGCAGCACGCTGTGTTTATAACCTAAGCACGTGACAATTCAAATTGACCCACGTGATAAATTCATTTTACCCACGTGATATTTGAAATATTACACGTAATATTTTCATTTTACCCACGTGACGTTTGACAACCAGGTGCGCCTCGCTTTATAAGTAAGCGTTTATTTCACAGTCCAGATATCGTTCGTCTCGAGCAACTCGGCGAAGGTGTGGTACTTCTTCGCTGCTTTGACTTCCTCGATTTGACTCCAGACGCAGTCGTCGTAGGTTGGTGCCTCGACGTCACGAATCACGCCAAGAGCAACGGGCCACTCCATCTCGGCAAGCTTCAACTGCAGGGTGTTGTCCTCGCACTTCGCGTCGTGAACCAAGACGTCGGCTTCCGTGTAACCGTCCTCGCCCAGCTTCACGGCCTTTATGTTGAAGCCTTCCTGCACGATGCCATACTCGTTGTTCTCGCCGAAGAGCATCTTCTCGCCATGACGAAGGTAGATGGCATTCTTTGCGCGACCTTCCTTAGAATAGACCGCATCGTGCGTGCCGTTGTTGAAGATAACGCAGTTCTGCAGGATTTCGCACACGCTGGCACCCTTGTGATTGTAGGCCGCCTTGAGAATCTCCACGGTTCCCGGAGCATCGGTTGCAACGGCGCGGGCAAAGAAATGACCTCTCGCTCCGAAGCACAGCTCGGCAGGACGGAAGGGATCCTCAACCGTTCCGTAAGGCGACGACTTGCTGACGAAACCGCGCGGGCTGGTGGGGCTGTACTGACCCTTCGTCAAACCGTAGATTCTGTTGTTGAGCAGAATCATGTTCAGGTTGATGTTTCGGCGATTGGCATGTATGAAGTGGTTGCCTCCGATAGCCAGTCCGTCGCCATCACCGCTGACTTGCCAAACGGCGAGACTGGGGTTGACGACCTTGCAACCAGTAGCAATCGCAGCAGCTCGCCCGTGAATCGTGTTCATGCCATACGTTGCCATGTAGTGAGGCAAGCGGCTTGAGCAACCGATACCGCTGATGACGGCAGTCTGCGAGGGAGCAATACCTATCTCTGCCATCGCTTTATGAAGGCTGGCGAGGAAGAAGTGGTCACCACATCCAGGACACCACCGCGGCTGTCCTTTCTTGAAATCTGCAGCACTATAATTACTCATATTTCTTATTTTTATTTATTTCAACAACGGATTAAACAGATTAAACAGATTTCTATCCTATTGGAAAGCGTTCTTTTACGAGTGAGGATTCGCCGAAATTAATAAGCAATGCCAGTTTGAAGCCTGCAACCTTGGCATAATTTATGGCTTGTGAGCGATGCACATCATCCAGTTCCTTCACTGCCTTTAGCTCGACAATTATCTTGTCGTAACAAATAAAGTCTGGGATGTATGTTCCCTCTAATACAACACTTTTATACGTCGCATGAATCTCCTTCTCGCGTTCAAAAGGAATTCCCTGTTCAGCAAACTCTATTGCCAAAGCCTCTTGGTAAACCTTTTCTGTGAAGCCCGGACCAAGAACACGATGTACTTTCATCGCAGCACCAATGATTTGGTAAGTTTCGTGTTCGTATCTTAGCATTGCATTAATCCGTCAAATCCGTTTAATCCGTTGTTTATTAATATATATATTCTTTGTTTAATATCTTCTTGAAAGCTTCGACCAGTTCGGCGACCTTGAAGGGTTGACCTTTTACTTCATTATATTGCTGAGGTACAAACCCGTCGACTTTCATGCGGAGCCAGCCTGCGAGCTGTCCCATGTTCTGCTCTGCGACCACGACCTTCGGGTACTTCTTGAGGACTTCGGCAGTGTTCTTTGGCAACGGGTTGATGTAACGGAAGTGTGCGAGGGCAACCTTCTTGCCCTGGGCACGCAGTTCATCCATCGCTGCATGCAGGTGACCATAGGTGCCGCCAAAGCCCACGATGAGCAACTCAGCATCGTCCTTGTCGCCGAGCACCTCGAGGTCGGGCACGGAGATGGCAGCTATCTTAGCCTGCCGCTTACGGGTCATCAGGTCATGATTCTCAGGGTTGGTACTTATTGCGCCTGTCTTGTCGTCCTTCTCAAGGCCGCCAAGTATGTGCTCGAAGCCTTCCCTGCCAGGCACTGCCCAGTAGCGAACGCCCTGCTGATTGCGCATATAAGGAGTCCAGGAACCTTTCAAATCCTCTGGGACATAAGGGGGCGTGATGGCGGGATACTCGCTAAGATTGGGAAGTTTGAACGCCGCGGAGCCATTTGCAACGTAGGCATCCGTCATGAGAATTACGGGCGTCATGTGCTCCAATGCCATTTTCGAAGCTGCGAAAGCCATTTCGAAGCAGTCGGTGGGACTGGCTGCGGCAACGACCGGCATTGGGCTCTCACCGTTTCGTCCAAAGAGAGCCTGCAAGAGGTCGGTCTGTTCGCTCTTCGTAGGAAGACCCGTCGCAGGTCCGCCTCGCTGCACGTCGAGCACGACGAGGGGCAGCTCCATGATGACTGCGAGGTTCATCGCCTCGCTCTTCAGGCAGATGCCCGGGCCAGAAGTGCTCGTCACGGCGAATGCTCCAGCGAAGGAAGCGCCCACTGCCGACGCGCAGCCTGCTATCTCGTCCTCACATTGAACGGTAATCACGCCGAGGCTCTTGTGCTTGGAGAGCTCGTGGAGGACGTCGGTGGCGGGTGTGATGGGATATGAGCCGAGGTAGAGCTTCAGTCCGGCCTTCTCGGCAGCAGCGATGAAACCATACGCCGTGGCCTTGTTGCCCGTGATGTCCATGTAGCGACCTGGCACTTTATGTTTGGTCTCGATGCGATAAACATTCGCCACGCTCGAGTGCGTGTTGTGTCCGTAATCGTAGCCTGCCTGGATGACTTTTATGTTTGCCTCTGCCACTTCGGGCTTCTTGGCGAACTTCTCACGCAGGAAGTTGAAGGCGACATCGAGGTCTCTGTCGAACAGCCAGCACACCAATCCGAGCGCGAACATATTGCGACACTTGAGGATGCTTTTGGCGTCGAGAATCCCTTCCAAGCAGTCCTTCACCATACTTGTCAAGGGGCAGGCGATGACGCGGTCTGGGTCGATGCCCATTTCGCCAAGGTAATCGTCCGAAGCAAACTGTGCCTTCTCCAAATCCTTCGGGCCGAAGCTGTCGGTATCGATGATGATAGCGGCGTCGGGCTTGGCGTAGCGATACTGCGTCTTGAGTGCTGCGGCATTCATTGCCACGAGAACATCGCAGAGGTCGCCAGGCGTATAGACCTGTTCGGCACCAATGTGAACCTGGAAACCGCTGACGCCCGTGAGCGAACCTTGCGGAGCGCGGATGTCGGCAGGGTAGTCCGGGAACGTACTAATGCTGTTGCCCACGGTGGCGGACACAGTAGAAAAAATATTTCCGGCGAGCTGCATGCCGTCGCCGGAATCACCAGAGAATCTTACTACTACAGATTCTTTTTCCTTTATTTCCATGTTAAATACTAACTTGAACTCTTAACTATGAACTCCCAAATGGTACTCCCGAGGGGAATCGAACCCCTATCTAAAGTTTAGGAAACTTCTATTCTATCCGTTGAACTACAGGAGCAAATCGCCACATCGAGGTGGAACGACCTTCATAAATCGCGTGCAAAGGTACAACAAAAAAATGAAATGTGAAAAGTGTAAAGTGAAAAATGTTCATTATGAACGTAAAATCGTTCGATCGCATATTGTCAGTTTGTAAAGCAGAGCAGTCGATTTGCTTTCTTTTTGCTATTTCGATTTTTGACGCGACACGAGACGAAATAGAGAGAAACACGCCTCGAAAACCGACTCGACTGGTTGATTTTTCCAACTTGACTGGTCGCGTTTGCAAACATCACACGTGATGTTGACAATCTTCACACGTGATATTTTGCATTTCTGCGTGTCTCGACACCCGTCCAAACAGCCCAAAACCTCCACTTTCCTGTCCTGTTTCTACCCTCTTTTCGAGTTGAATCTGGACTCGGAATTTGTAAGTCTCATAGCCTCAACAAGATACGAAAATGCACAAAAACGGCGTTCTTTTGGGCCGCGACCTGCCTCGGGCATTTTCGCGCCATTCTCAGAGGGTTAGGAAAAGTCAGAGTGTAAGCAAACCTGACGTTTTTGCTGACATAATGTTATATTTCATAAAATCTCGGGAGCAACAATTAGTTACTGCTCTTTACCTTTTTCTGACAAAATAATACCACTAAGTTTGGTTTTCGTACAAATTATTCGTAACTTTGTATCGCAATTTCAATAAAATAACATAACTAATGAAAGAAGAACAAACATCACGACGCACGAACGGCCTGGTCGTTCGATTCGCGTTGGCGGCTCTGCTCTTGTCGCTCCCAGCCTCAGCCTCTTCCTACCCCTCCGAAACGGGGAAGAAAGGCTCCTCGCAGGTGACGCAGAACGATGAGCCGCTGAATCCGAAGAAGAAAATCAGCGGACAACTCTTCGACGAACAGGGCGAACCCCTCATCGGAGCCAGCGTCTCCGTCAAAGGAACCAGCGAGAAAGCCGTCACGGACCTCGACGGAAACTACACTATCATGACCGGCGAGGACGCTCCCGTGCTGGTCTTTTCCTACATGGGATACGCGACAAAGGAGGTCGCCTTGAGTCAAAATTCAATGGTCGACGGCGGATGGCCAATGGTACTCACCGCCATGTCGGAAGACACGGCACAGCTGGACGAGGTCATCGTCACGGCGCTCGGCATCAAACGCGAGAAGAAGATGCTCGGCTACGCAGTTCAAGACCTCAAGAGCGAGCAGTTGAACGTGACCGGAGACCCTTCCGTGACGTCAGCCCTCTCAGGCAAAATCGCCGGCGTAGAAATGAATACCGCACCGACGGGACTGGGCGGCTCGACCAAGATAACCATTCGCGGCAACTCCTCCCTCACGGACAACAACCAGCCGCTCTGGGTCGTGGACGGCGTTCCCTTCTCCGACAATCAGACGAGCGACGTGACTGCTTACGGCGGTTACGACAGGGGAGGAACCATCTTCGACCTTAATCCCGAGGACATCGAGTCGATATCCGTGCTGAAAGGCCCTAATGCGGCAGCCCTCTACGGTGCCCGCGCCGGCAATGGCGTCATCCTTGTCACCACGAAGAAGGGCGCGAAGAAGGACGGCTGGGGCATTACCTACTCCGGCTCCTTCACATGGAGTCAGGCTGCGGAAACCATCAAGTTGCAAAACAAATACGGTCAGGGCTTCAATGGCGAAAAGGACTATGTCTACGACGACGAGGGCAACATCCTCCGCATGACTGGATACAACTCCTTCGGCCCCCTGCTCGACGGACAAGATGATTACACCTGGAACGGCAACATCATACCCTACAAAGCCTACGGCAACAAGTTGATCGACTACTTCAAAACAGGCTTCTCGCACTTCCACTCAGTCAGCATGGGCAAACAGACCGAGTCGTCGCACTTCCGACTTTCTTTCGGATACAACGACAACCGCGGTATGTTCAAGGATGAACGCCTGAACAAAATGACAATCGACCTCAACGCGGGACAGAAAATCAACAAATGGCTTTCCGTCGACGGCAAGATATCCCTGTCGAGGACAAAGGCGAACAACCGTCCGCAGACAGGTCTCTGGGGCGAAGTCGGGCAGTTGCTCCTCATCCCGGCAAACATCCGTCTCTGCGACCTGGCACAATACAGCACCCCGCTTCGCCCGCATCAGAACTGGTTCGGACCTGACCAGCACTACAGCAACCCCTATTACATCCGCCACCAGATGCAGAATAGCGACGAGCGCCTCCGTGCCTTCGGCTACTTCGCAGGCAATCTCGACATCAAGCCCTGGCTGAAGTTCCAGGCGAAATATGCTTTCGACTATTATCACACACGCATTAAAGAGACCAACCTCAGCCTTGCAGATCAGGCCATTACTACTGGCGACGACACCTGGCAATCCAAACTAACTGAGGATGGCATGTACCGAGGAGAGACAAATCATTTCGAGCACAACATCTCCGCGATGTTCCTCGGCGACTACACTCTCAACGATAATTGGCGATTCGGATACACCCTGGGCGGCAACATCATGTATCAGAAGTACGAACTCCTCGGGGCGTCCGTGCAGAACATGCTCGTCAAGGACACCTGGCTCTTCAATACCGCCGAGCGACTCAACAGCGCGACAGATGCCGGCAGCGACAGGGCGATGTACTCCATCTTTGCCTCCGCGCAGGTGGCCTTCAGGGAGTATCTCTCGCTCGACCTCACCGCGAGGAACGACTGGTCGTCCACTCTTCCCTCGAGCAACCGCTCGTTCTTCTATCCGTCGGCTTCGCTGAGCTACATCTTCTCCGATTTCATGAGCTCCATCGACAAGCCGCTACCCAAATGGATTACTTTCTCGAAGGCGCGCCTCTCGTGGGCACAAGTCGGTAAAGACCCGGAGCCTTACAACCTCTACAACACCCAGTTGTACAGCTTCTCGAATGGCGTCCGCCAGTCCACCGTGCAGACCATCAAGATGAACGACAACCTGAAGCCCGAGATAAAGACCTCCTACGAGGTGGGACTCGACATGAAGTTCCTGCAGAACCGTCTCGGCTTCGACTTCACCTACTATTACAACAGCACGAGGAACCAGGCGATGCTGGTCGATGCCTCTTCTCCGTGGAGCCAGCAATGGGTTAACGCCGGCAAGATAAGCAATAAGGGCATCGAGTTCACACTCTATACGACGCCCGTCAAGACCAAGGACTTTACCTTCGACCTCAATTTGAACCTCGCTCACAACGTCAGCAAAGTCGATGAGCTGGCAGATGGCGTCGGCCGCATCTACTTCGCAGGCGACACGCACATGCCTGTCAAGGTCGGCGCCGTAGCAGGTGGCAAGCTTGGCGACATCTATGCGAACAAGCTCATGAAACGCGACGAGGCAGGCAACGTCATACTGAATGCCAACGGACTGCCACAGCCCGAAACGGGCGACGGCAATCAGGAACAATGGCTCCTCGACCACCCAATCGGCAACATCCAACCTAAGTTGTTGATGTCCGTCATTCCCACTTTCAACTATCGTGGCATTATCCTCTCGACGATGTTCGACATGAAGTTTGGCGGCGACATAGTAAGCGTCTCCGAAGGTATGGCGACGATGGTGGGCACATCACAGCGCACACTCGACCGCGACTTCCCTAATGCTCAGGGTTATTACCAGACGATTGGCCTCTATTCTTCAGAGCAAGGCTATGCCGAGGAGTTTGTCCACGACGCTTCCTACATTAAGTTGAAGGAACTCTCTCTCGGCTACGACTTCCCCAAGAAGCTTTTCCTGAAGACGCCACTCACTTCGCTGCGACTCTCCTTTGTTGCCCGCAACCTCTGTTTCCTCAAGAAGAATGCCCCGGGCAACCCTGAAGGAGGATACGACACGACGATGTTCTCGCAGGCACTCGACTTCCTTTCCGTGCCATATGCACGTACCTATGGACTCACCCTTAACTTAGGATTCTGACATTATGAAACACCATATATATAATAAGGTAAGCCTCTTACTTCTTACCTCAGCCCTCTCACTTCTTACCTCTTGCTATGACCTCACCGAGATGAGCCATAATCCCTATGCTTTAGAAGGCAATGGAGGAACAGCAAATGGCGAAGTCGTCGATGTGGAAGACAATACTAAATACGCCGACATCAACCTCAGTTATGCCGTCACGGCAGAAGACTCGGCCTACTGGAAAGAGTATATCAGCGCTGTGCCAAACGACTTGCGCTCCTTCCTCTATCAGAGTTATTACTCGCAGTACCAGCGAGCCACAAACCTCACGCACGATGTCTATTCCGGCTACGGAGCATACAACCAGCCGAAGCACATGAATGGCTCGCCCCGATACGGCTATACGGATGGATGGTCGGCGTATCGTTGGGAAGATTTCTACAACTCGCGTTGCACGGAATACCGCAACATCCTGCGTGCCCTCAAGTTCAACGACACCCCGGAACGCTACAAGAACATGTTCTACAAGGTGCGTATCTACATGGCTTTCGTCCTGTTGGCTCATACAGATACTTACGGAGACATGCCTTGCAAGGAATATGTGCAGGCCAAGATACCCGAGCAGAACAACGTGGCGTACAACACTCAAGAGGAAATCTACGACTGCTTGTTCCGCATGCTCGAACAGGCTGTCGATGCCATCAAGCCCAATGATGCCAGCCAGTACAACCTTACCGACGACGATATCTGCTACTTCGGCGACGACCTGAAATGGCTTCGCTTTGCCAATACTTTGCGTCTCAGGATGGCACTTCGCATCTCAAATGTTGACCCCGAACGCGCCAAGACGGAAGGCGAAGCAGCACTCTCGAACGAGTACGGCTTGCTTGAGTCGAACGACGACAACATGCAGACGGTTCCCAAATATGCTCCCGTGAGCATCGGCGGCGAGGATGCCGGCGGCGACGAGAACGGCATGGCGATGTGCTCGGTTGCCTACAGCGGCGAGTTCGTCTTGTCGTGGGACATGGAACAGTTCTACAGAAACCTCTCGACAGGCGGTGCCGAGTACACCATCAAGACAGGTCGCACGGGCAGCACGACCAGAGTCATCGACCCGCGCTGCCTGAAGTGTTGGTACAGAGCCAACATGACGTCGGAAACCCTTGCAGCAGGCGAGGAGTCACTTCGCGAGGATTATGTGGGCTGTCATCGCAATGCGCAGGACGACGAGGTGTCTATGTCTGTCCTGAGCTACAGCCTGACCAAGACGCAGCCAAAGCCCGCGTCGAAGGATTTGAATCCTGACTTCTACTTCAACTACTGCCGTCCGCACGTCTGGCTCAGTTATGCGGAGAGCCTTTTCCTCAAGGCCGAGGCAGTTCTTCGTGGCTGGAGCGGAACGGAACTTACTATGAGCGTAGAAGATTACGTGCGTGCCGGCATCCAGGCATCTATGGATCATTATCAGGTGGATGCTGCCGAAGCGCAATCCTACATTGATGGTGTTGTCGCTTTCAACGACGGAACTTTCCAAAGTGGAGACAACGAACGCATCCTCGAAGCACTTATCACCCACAAGTGGATGGCAGTCTTCCCCAACGGCAATGAGGGCTGGGCTGACTTCCGACGCACGGACTATCCTGCCCTCGAGGGCATGTACAACACCGAGACAGGCGTCGTCACAAACACTTCCGGCGACCCTATTCTCGACCGTCACCTCATCAAGCGAATCCTCTATCCCAATAGCGAAAGCCAGAACCAGTACTACCAGAACAACGCCGAGCTGCAGGAAAAGAACCGGCAGAGCACACGCCTCTGGTGGGACGTCGATGACACGATGGACGATTCCGGCAGTCGCAAGACCTATAACAACTTTAGATAATGGCCGACGCCGCGCATCAAGTTCGTTGAATCATCACGTGCCACGCTTAGCAAAAGAACACGAAAAAAACACTCATTACTCACGTTAAGAACACATTATATATTAACCAAATTATATTTATCATGACATTAAAACAACTCACTCTCTCAGCGGCGATGCTGCTGACGGCAACAATGGGCTTTAGCCAACAGCCCTACAATGTTTGTTGCCATCCCGAAGACATCAAGAACTGGACGCCTGGTTCCAATCCCGACGATGCTTTCAATGTGGCAAAGGTACCCTTGCAGGCCCGATTCAAAGAACCTACTCTGATGAAAGCAAACGTCAATCAGTTCTACGAAGGACAGATTTGCAACTCAACAATCCTGTATCCCACCTGCTCGCTCTGTCCTTCGCAAGGCGAGATAGGCAACTTCCTGGGTTATCAGCCCACGTATTGGCAGTACATGGACAAGCTGGTGTATTGGGCCGGCGCTGCCAGCGAGGGCATCATCAACATTCCTCCCGCAGGCTCGACTGACGCTGCACACCAAAGCGGCGTGAAGTCTCTCGGCAACATCTTCTTCCCTCCTGCAGCCTTCGGAGGCAATCAAGCCTGGGTTCGCGAAATGCTTGCAACGGAAGGCGGACACTATCCGATGGCCGTGAAACTATATGAGATGGCAAAGTACTACGGCTTCGATGGATGGTTCATCAACGAAGAGACAGGTGGCGGCTCACAAAGCGAATGGGAAGCATTCTGCCGTGACTTCTATGATGCCGCCATGGCCGACGACCCGAACACGCAGATGGAAATCCAATGGTACAACGCCTCGCGCTCTCCCAACGTAGGCATCCTCAAGACTCACATCAATACTTCGCAGTTCCTCGAGTACGGTGCAGTAGGCGACTACCGAGGCTATGCCTCACAACTTAACTGCACAGAGGCCCAGACGTTCTCTAAGATTTATGCCGGCATCGAGTTGGCACAAGCTGGTCACCTCGGATGGACATCGGCCCTGAACAGTGCCATGCCTACCACAGGTCACGTGGGTTCGCTGGACCTTTTCTGTCCCGAAACGAAGATATGGGAAGACCCTGCAAAGCGTGCATTCAAGTCGGCAAGCGACTGTCACGGTGAGACGGCATATCCCATCGGCAAGACCGTCTTCGATAACGAAGAGGACATGTGGGTCAACACATTAGGCGACCCGACACAAACTCCGTCGAATGGCTTCCCTGGTGTCTCGAACCGAGTACTGGAACGCTCAGTCATCACGTCGATGCCCTTCGTGAGCGACATGAGTGTCGGCAACGGCAAACATCGCTTCGTTCAGGGCGAGATTCAAGGCACAGCAGACTGGTATCACTCGGGCATGCAGAGCGTATTGCCCACGTGGCGCTGGTGGATTGAGAGAAGTACGGGCCTTTCCGTGTCTATCGACTGGGACAACGCATGGAATGTAGGTTCGAGCTTCAAGATTGCAGGCTCACTAACTGTCGGCGACCACCTGGTACGTTTGTACAAGACGCAGATTCCGGTGACCGACGGCGGCATCTTCCGCATCATTTACAAGTCGTCGCGCAACCTGACGATGACAGCAAAGATTTCCACCGAAAGCTCGGTTGAGCCTGATATAACCCTCACTGGCGAGTCAACAAAGGTGAATGGCTGGACCATTTGCGACTTCGACCTCTCCTCCCTCAACGGCAAGACGATATACATGCTGGGCTTTAGCGTCAAGGCAACAACACGTGTGGCCAACTATTCCCTGAACATCGGCCAAGTGGCTGTCCTGCCCGTCGACTATACACCAACGCCGGTTGAAGTGACCGAACTCAACACGACAAGTGTCCTTGGCGAAGAACGCGGCGACATCCGTGTCACTTGGAAGTACACATGGACGAATGACTTCGACCATTTCGACGTATACACGCAGACGATGGACGGCACGAAGCAACTGGTCGGCCAGACGCGCGACGAAGGTTTCTACATTCCCTATTTCGAACGCAACGGCTCGGACAGTTATGTGACGGTGCTCGTCGTGCCAGTCATGAAGGATGGCGTGCAGCAGACACCCAGCGAGTTGCAGGTGAGCTATCCTGCTCCCTCGGCTCCTAAGGTGACCTATTCCGTCACTCCGAAGAGCTACCTGTTGGTGGGCGAGACGGTCACCGTGACTGCCAACTGCACAGGTCACCCGACCAGTTATCTCTGGACGTTGCCCGAAAGCGTCGAACTTGCTTCCGGAGGTCTCGACGAGCAGTCCGTTACCGTCAGGGCAATGCAGGAAGGCAAGATTAGCCTCACGGTCGCTGCCACGAACGAGGTGGGCACGACGGAATACACAGCCGAGGCTTTCGACGTCTTTGCCGACGCTGCTGCCCAGAACTCAGTATACAACATCTTGCTGAACAAGACGGTGGTCAGCTACAGCGGCTCAACGAACTCGACCGAAGTGCCTGGCAAGATCATCGACGGCGTGACGAATCCCAGTCAAACCTCATCTAAGTGGTGCAACATCTCTCCAGATAACGAGGTTGTCTTCGATGCGGAAGGTGCTTATCGCATCTACGGCTTCGTCATTTACGATGGCAATGCAGGTCCCGAATCAGGCGTTGACCAGATTGACCGCTACACGATTGAGCTCTCGCAGGACGGTGAGAACTGGACAACTGTCGTGGACAACAATACGCCCGGCAACGAGAAAATCAGCATAAAGAGCGACTACATTGCTCCTGTCAAGGCTCGTTACGTACGTCTTCGCCCGCACGTCAACGGCACGCTTCGCATTTGGGAGTTTGAGGTTTACGGCAAGGAAGACAACAACCTGACGATGTCCGTCGAGCCGAAGGAGATGATGATACTTGCCGGCCAGAGCAGGAACGTCACCGTCCATTACGACCTTGGCGGCGACAAGCGCGAGGACTACTTCGTCTGCACGGCAAAGTCGACGACCGGCAAGACAGTCATCGGCACGGTTGTTGAAAATCCTGCAGAGCAGACGTTCACGTTTCCGATACATGCCAAACAAGCCATTGGCGAGGACAACATCACGATTACCATCAACAATGGAGGTTCTTATCAGGAACGCACGCTTGCCGTCACCATCAACTCCGAGTCGCAGCCCAACATTCTGGCGGGCATGACGGCGACCGTCCGGCACTATCAGGCTGACTATTCCTACGAGGCAGCCTTCAACACGTACAACGTCCAGACGCTCACCGACGGCGACAAACTGACCGAGGGTCTGCTGGAGATAGAGGACTTCTCCACTCACAAACGCGACCTCTGGGCTATCTTCGAGGCTCCCACAGACGAGGGATGGAACCTGGCAAAGGTCAGCATCTACCTGCCCGACGGCAACTTCGGCGAGAACGATAACGGCAACGAAGGCACCGTGACAAAGACCGTGGAGGTTTGCGTGGGCAACGACCTGAACTCGATGCAAACGATTAAGACGTTCACGGACCTCGATGGCGTATCCGAGCTGACCTACATCTTGCCCGAATATCGCAATACAAAGTACCTGGCAATCGTCTCGACGCTCAACGCTTACTTCTATCCCTCGATGGCTGAAGTCGAGGCATACGAGCAATACGAGAGTGCCATTCCTGTGAACAAGCCGCTCAAAATCGTCAATTGGACCGATGATGTGCTGGCCGAGTCAACGCCTGTGACGGACTACACCGATGCCACGCTCGACAATCAGGGCTGGTGTCTCTTCACTCCGGACGTCAGGGCCAACGGCGCGCTGCAAGTCGTCGATAGCATACTGACCACGAACAGCGGCACGGAATACATCATCAAACCGGCTGAGAAGAATGCCCTCGTCCTCAAGAGCGCCAACCAGCCAAAGACGGTTCAATTCGCCGAGCCGTCCGTTTGCGAAGAGATTCACTTCATCGTCATCTCGGCAGAAGGTGCATCGACGCTCAAGGCTGAGGTGAACTACGAAGACGGCACCTCCGAAGCAGCCCAGCAGTTCTCGGTTGGCGACTGGTTCTCGGGAAGTTCCAACCAGGGTGAAGCCATCTATGGCCTCGACCGTATCAAGCGCGGCAGCGGCAGCGGATACAGCGCCAACCAGTTCGACGGACGCACTAACTTCCGCGTCTTCGAATACACGCTTGCAGCCAACAATGGCAAACTGACTACCGGCCTCACCTTCACATCCTTGGCATCTGGCAAGATTCCCACCATCCTGGGTGTCTCTGCCAAGGGCTACACCAAACTGAACAACGAGGATGCCATCGAGACGCCGCGCGCAACCGACGCAATCAGGATTGTGGGCATCTACTCCGTTGGCGGCCAGAAACTGTCGCACCTGCAGCCCGGCATCAACATCATCCGCTTTGCCGACGGCTCTGTGAAGAAGGTTCTCAGGAAATAGGAACTGGGTGAAACAATAATGCAGAGTGAAGCCCCGCTGCCCTTTCAGGCAGCGGGGCTTCCGTTTTTCCACGACACAAAAAGAAAGCAAAACAGCCGTATCGCTATCTATTTGCCATTTCGGATTCAAACGGTCCGCGGAGCAAAATAGAGAGGGAAACGCCACAAAAACTGACTTGGCAGGGTGAAAATTCCGACGCGGCACGGGATGATTTCAAACATCACAGGGGATGTTTTCAAACATCACGTGCCATATTTGCAAAAACAACGCGCCTCGTCGACCCTCAAAACACGCCGAAAAAGGAGTTTTTGCACTCAAAATCGGCTGATTTCACTCCCTGCTCCGCACCTTGCAAAACTTAAACGCCACAACCTCAACGTGTTACGAAATCCGACAAAATTCCTGTAAATCCGTACCTAGGTACAGGCCTCCGATTCCGACGCCCGTTTTGGAGCACTGGAAAAATTCAGGATGTAAGCAAACAATACACTTCACCTGACAAAATGTCAAAAGAGAGGGACGCACTCAGCGCGTCCCTCCCCTATTGACTTAACGTCCCTTGCGAATCCTCGTTCAGAACCTGATTTTCAAGAACTTCACGCCGTGAGTGGGGATGAAGTAGTTCACGTCGGCTGTGCTGAGGTCCTTCTGTCGCCAGAGGTCGCGGGCAGACTTCAGGCTGCCGATGCCCATCTGGCCGAAGTACTTCTTGAAGTCGACCCTGACATCCGTGGTGCCCACGTTGAAGATGCCAACGGCATAGGCTCCGTCGCTGAGCGGGCGCATCCATATCTGCACGGCGCCGTCCAGGACGACGCGCTGTGCCTGCTTGCCCAGGATGTCCTGATTGACGGCATTCACCTCGTTGTTGCAGAGCACGCCGATGGTGAAGTCGTCTATCTGAGCGATGTCGCAACCGATGAGCATATTGCTTGCAAGGAGCGACCAAAGGCTGATGTGGGTGTACTGTTCGTCGGGTGTCAGTCGACTATCCCTGAGGTTGTTGCTCCAGCCCACTTTTCCGACAATCAGCATATCGGGGTCGTTCCAATGGCCCGGCTTGGCGTAGGGATAGAGTTCGGGCTGCTTGTCGAAGCCGATGTCGTAGAGGCTCTCCCAAGTGTCCGTGATGTCACCGGTGGTGCGCCACGAGTTGGCATCCACCGCCTCGCCCCATTTCCAGACGTCGGCCATGCCGTATTGGCAAAGGCTATAGAAGATGTCGCGCGGTTGCTGACGGAGGCAACGCTCCATCAACAGGTAAGGACGGACGTAGCTGGCAACCGTCTGATTGTCCGGCTCTGTGCGATGCTTCCTGCCATACCCGCACCAATCGTACTTCAGGTAGTCGATGCCCCAGCTGTTGTAACTCTCCGCATCCTGCAGCTCGTGGTCGATAGAACCGAGATAACCGCCGCAGGTGAGGTCGCCGGGCGAGGAATAAATGCCGAACTTCAAGCCTTCCGAGTGAAGCCAGTCGCCCAAGTCCTTCATGCTGGGGAACTTCTCGTTCACGGCAATCGTGCCGTCAGCATTGCGCTTGGGTGCCTCCCAGCCGTCGTCGATGTTCATATAGCAGTAGCCATAGTCGGCGAGTCCCTTCTCGATGAGTGCCTTGGCGCTGCTGATGACCTTGTCCTGCGTCACGCTCAGGCCCCAGCAGTTCCAGCTGTTCCAGCCCATGGGAGGCGTCAGGGCAATCTTGCTGCCGCAACGAATCGTGAACCTCTGCGTCTGCTCGCCCTTCGCATTCTTTGCCTTGACGGTAAAGGTGTAGGAGCCTGGCTTTTCGAGAGAACCGCTCAAGGCACCGTTGTCGGGATTGATGGCGAGGCCTGCGGGCAGGTCGTCCGAGGTAATCTTCATCGGACGGTCGCCACTGACGCCGAAGCGGAAGTGGATAGGCGAGCCGGGTCGCACGCCATAGAGGGGAGCGGTATTGAAGCGGGGCTCAGCCGGAGCAGCGGGCGTCAGGATGTACTTCGGGATGTATTTCGCCTCGACGCTCAGTCCGGTCTTGTCCTCGACGAAGGATGCGACGATGCGAACCATCTGATGGTTGTCGTAAGGAAGTTGGACGACGCGGTTCTTCTTCTCGTTCACCGACACTTTCATCGACTTCTCGCTCAGCACCTTGCCCGTCTCGGGGTCTTGCACCTGCACCTTGAAGACACCACTCTTCGTGGCCTGCATCTTGCTGGTGAGTGTGCTGACACATTGGGAAGCACCCAGTTTGTCCCTACCCTCCGTGATGCCGATGCTCAGATTGTCAATCGTGTTAGGCACCCGAACCTTGACCGGTCCCGCGAACATGCCGCCGGGATCACCGCCATTATACACCCTGACGGCTATCACGTTGTCTGCATCCCACTTGATAAGAGGGCTGTCAGCCTTCACGCGATACAGTCTCTCTGTGCTCCAGGCACTTCCGTAGCCCTTCTCGTCCGAAGGGAATCTGCCAGTCTTGCCTATGAGTTTGCCATTCAGATAAGCCTCGTCGGCATCGTCTATCTTGCCTAAATTGAAATCGACGGACTCCTTGAGGTCGGATTTCTCGAGCATAGATTTGGGAATCGTCACGTGATAGCGGTACCAGCCAAAGCCGTTCTCAATCTTCACGCCTTGCGACGTCCACGTCATCGTATTGCTGATATTGCGCCAGCTGCTCTCGTCGATGCTCACTCCAGCCCACGACATATCGTCGCCAGCATGGAACTTAGCGCTCTCCAGCTTCACCTCCTGTGCAAAGGAAGCAAGCGTCATCGTGCCCGCAAGCACAAGTAAGGAAAAGATTCGTTTCTTCATAATTATTAGTTTTAGGTTAGTAATAGTGTCTCATCAAACTTTCAGGAAGATTTTCTTCCTATAGAGGAAATACAGGAACAGCCAGCAAACAGCGATGTATGCCACCTGTGTGAAGAAGGCCTGCGACGGCTCGGGCATCAGCTTCACCAGCCCGCCGAAGAGTTTCTCCGAGGTGTAGGAGAACCTGATGAACTTTTGTGCAAGATAGATGGTGATGGAGTTCATGCCGATTACCGTGAAGAAAAGCGTCCAACGGCGCCACTGCAATACATCTATAATATAATAGAAGAGGGCGAACATCAGCACGGAATAGGCTCCGACCACCATCACGAACGAACTCGTCCACATCTTCTTATTGACGGGGAACACTTCGTTCCAAAGCAGACCGACTGCCAGCATAATGATGCCAGCCAGAAGCATCCACAAAACCTTCTTGCCAGGAGTCAGTCCTTCGTGCTTCGACTTCACCAGTTCCCCTGTAAACATGCCAAGCAGCGCCGTGCCGATAGCAGGAATGACACTCAAGATGCCCTCAGGATCGATGTTGCCATAATAGATGCGTCCCGGCAAAAGGATGCGGTCCACATAGCCTACGATGCTGCCCTGAGCGCTGAAGATATCCTCTCCTCCCCCGTCGGGAGCAGGAATGAAACCTGCCACAAGCCAATAGCCGACGAGCAAAATGGCCGTGATTGCCACTCTGCTCTTCCATCCGGTATGTATGAAGATGAGCGCTGCAAACATCCACGCGAGGCCGATTCGCCCGAGAACGCTAGCATAGCGAAGACTCTCGAAATTGAAATCGAGCAGCCCGTTATAGACGACTCCCAAGAAGACAAGCATCAAGCCACGCACGATGACTTTCCTATGAATGGCCCATGACGACCGCCCATTCTGGCGTTGCTTGGCCAGGGAAAACGGGAAGGAAATGCCCGCAATGAAGAGAAATAGCGGGAAAATAGTGTCGTGGTGGCGAAGACCATGCCACTCGACGTGCTCCATCTGCTCTGCCAGTGCCTGAGTAAAGTCGCAAGGGAACCATTCGGCAAGCGCCGCCAAAAGCGCCGCACCGCCCATGATAAACAGCATATCGAAGCCTCGAAGGGCATCAATGGACATTAATCTTTCGTTTTTCATCTAATTAATTTACGATTTGACGATTTACTATTTACTATTTATTTACGGTTTAGTAATTTAACTATTTATTCTCCCCTCCTTTGGAGGCGTCGAGGGAGGCTTTTAGTACTTGAACGAACTGCCACCGGCAAACTCTCTGAGCAAGCTTGAAGGCGGTACCTGGTCGCCTGGAATGCCATTGAAATAGGCCAGGAACTTGCGCAAACGACTTGCCTCGGCGTATTCGACAGCCCGTTCCGGCACTTGCTCGAGGATAGGCATCACCTGGTCACGTATCACACCCAACTCGTAGAGCAAGGCACTATTGAACGTCGCGTCGGCAAACCCTTGGAAGGGGAATATCCATTTCTCCTCACCGGAACTGACGCTCGGGGCGCGCTTGATAGTCTCCACGGCAGAATAACCGCGGTGCTTATAGTCGCGAAGAATGCGGCGAAGCAATCGGATGTCGGCCGTAGGAATGTGGTTGTGGTCGTCGAGTTGAATGGTTGTCAGAGTCGAGACATATATTCTGTACTTCTTCTCCTCGGGTATCTGTTGCGTCAGGATGGGGTTGAGAGCGTGATTGCCCTCAAGGATGATGACATCGTCGGGACCAATCTTGAGCGTCCTTCCCTCGAAGACACGCTCACCCTTTTTGAAGTCGTAACGCGGCAACTCCACCTCCTCGCCCATCAGCAATTCGTTCATCTGCTTGTTGAAGAACGTCGTATCGACAGCCCCGATGCATTCGAAATCGTACTCTCCTTTGGCATCCTTCGGCGTATCAACGCGATTGACGAAATAGTCGTCGGTACTGATGGTATGAGGTCGCAAGCCGCAAGCCATCACGAGGACTGCCAGGCGCTTTGCCGTCGTGGTCTTACCGCTACTGCTCGGGCCGGCAAGCAAGACGATGCGGGCACCCCGCTCGGCAATCTCGTCGGCAATGTTACTGAGTTTCTTCGACTGAAGAGCCTCGCTGACGTTAATGAGGTCGGTGGCATGACCTTCTTTAATGGCATAATTCAACTCGCCAACTGTTTGCACGCCAAGTATCTCCTGCCATCTGTGGTGCTCCCTAATTACATCGAACATCTTGATGTTCTGCTCCATGACCTCTTCCAATTGCGACGGATCTTTGCGCGACGGTGCACGAAGCAACATGCCCTCATAGAACTTGACGAGGTCGAAGAGATGCACCTGACTGGTGCGCGTTAGCAAACAACTATAGAAATAATCGACGGTGTCGCCTAACTTATAATAATATGTATAGAGGTCGTCCTGACTTTCCAGCAACTGCACCTTGCTCTTCATGCCTCGCTTCTCGAACATCTCGATGGCCTCCTCGATGGGGCATTGGATGCGATGGATGGGCATATCCGCGTCGATGATTTCCTGCATACGCCCTTTGATGCGACAGACATCCTCGTCCTCAACGGGACGCCCCAAGCGGAGCTGACAATAATAGCCGCGACAAACGGAACCCCCAATCAGGAGTTGCGCATCGGGATAAGTGTCCTCGACAGCCTTTGCCAAGATGAAGAAGAGCGTTCGGGTATAGGTGCGCATGCCGCTTTCATCAGAAAGGGAAAGGAACTCCACGTCCTTGTTGTTGTAGAAGCGGTAGTTCATGCCCTGCACTTTATTGTTGACGCGGGCTGCCACAGGACCGTATTTCATGTGGAAGTTCGCTTTGGCAAATGCCTCGTAAAGGTTGCAGCCGAAAGGAAGACTGATTCTCTTTCCATTATTCCGGCAGCGTATTCTCAGTTCGGTTGACATTTGAATGGTTGTGGATTATAGGTTATAGGTTATGGGGCATTGAAATCTTTCAATCTTCAATTAAAGACATCAATTCTTTCATGCCTTCGCTTGCGCCCTTCATGATGTGATGAACAGGCACGTCGCTGTTCCAGGCAACGGGCTTTGGGTCGATGAGGTAGATGGGTGTGCCGGGACGAACGCAACGGGTAAGTCCTGCGGCGGGATAGACGTTGAGGCTTGTCCCGATGACGATGAGCATGTCTGCCTTCGCACATTCCTCTACGGCTTTATCTATCTCTGGAACAGGTTCGCCGAACCATACGATGAAGGGTCTGAGCTGACTCCCGTCGTCGGCAAGGTCGCCCATTTTCACCTCGTAATGCTCGGGGTCGAGCGTCTTGATGTATCGCGGGTCGTTAGGCGAAAAGCTGCTGGTCACCTTCATCAGTTCGCCATGCAAATGTATGACGTAGCTGCTACCTGCACGCTCGTGGAGGTCGTCAACATTCTGAGTTACGACTGTCACGGCATGTTTTTCCTCGAGTTTTGCCACAAGCTCGTGTCCAAGGCAAGGCTTCACTTCTAACAATTGTTTGCGACGCACGTTATAAAAGTCCGTCACGAGTTTTGGATCCCGTGCCCACCCTTCAGGTGTTGCCACGTCCTCAACGTTGAATGTGTCCCACAAACCTCCATTGTCCCGGAAAGTGCTGATGCCACTTTCTGCGCTCATGCCTGCTCCTGTCAACACAACAAGTCTCATAATTGCCTACTTTTTAGTTAAAGATATGCAAATATAGCAAAAAAAACGAAACGGAAGTGCGTAGAGTAAAGAAAATATGCTAATTTTGCGGCGCATTTAATATAAGACATCGTTTATATGGACAAAATCAGTTATGCTTTGGGGCTTGGCATAGGCCAACAGATAAAGAGCATGAACATAGAAAGTTTCAGCATCGAGGACTTCGCCAGAAGCATTGTGGATGTGCTGGAAGGCAAGGAAACTGCATTCTCCAGCCGCGAGGCGCAGATGATGCTGCAAGAGTATTTCACCAAGAAGCAGAAGGAAGAGGCTCAGGCTCACATTGCTGAGGGCAAGGCTTATCTGGATGCGAACGCAAAGAGGGAAGGTGTCACCGTGACGAAGAGCGGCCTGCAATATGAGGTGCTGCAGGAAGGTACGGGCAAGAGCCCGAAGGCAACCGACACGGTTCGCTGCCATTACGAGGGACGTCTGCTCGATGGCACAGTCTTCGACAGCAGTTACAAGCGTGGCGAACCTGCTGACTTCGGCCTCAACCAGGTCATCACAGGATGGACGGAAGGCGTTCAACTCATGAAGGAAGGCGCAAAGTTCCGCTTCACCATCCCCTACCTGCTGGCTTACGGCGAGCAAGGCGCCGGCGCAAGTATCCCGCCCTTCAGCACGCTCATCTTCGACGTGGAACTTATCAAGGTACTTTGACAATAAAGGTTACAGGTTATTGGTTATAGGTTATTGAAGCCCTATAAACTCAACAACCAATAAGCAATAACCAATAAACATTCAAAAGACTCAATAACCAATAAACAATAACCAATAAACATTCAACAAACAACATGAAAAAGTTTTCAATTCTCGCAGCCGTTGTATTGGCTGCAATCATGGGTAGCTGCACAAACGGCACTCCCAAAGCTGACCTTAAGAACGACATTGACACCCTGAGCTATGCTTTCGGTATTGCACAAACCCAGGGTTTGAAAGAGTACCTGACCATGCGCATGGACGTGGACACAACCTACATCGACGAGTTCGTCAAGGGCTTGAACGAGGCTGCCAACGCTGGCGATAACAAGAAGAAGGCTGCTTACTATGCAGGCCTTCAGATTGGTCAGCAGATTAGTCAGCAAATGATTAAGGGCATTAACTACGAGATTTTTGGCGACGACAGCACTCAGACCATCAGCCTGAAGAACTTCATGGCTGGCTTCATTTCAGGCACCACAGGCAAGAGCGCCCTCATGACCATCGACGAGGCTTCCGCTACTGCTCAGACGATGATGCAGAGCGTGAAGGCCAGAGTGATGGAAGAGAAATACGGCGACTGGAAGAAGGAGTGCGAGGCATACATGGCTAACGTTGCCAAGAAGGACGGCATCAAGGAACTGGGCGACGGCGTCTATTACGAAGTCATCACAGAAGGTAAGGGTGATATCCCCGCCGACACCAGCCGCGTCAGCGTCAACTACGAGGGCAAGCTCCTCAACGACACCATCTTCGACAGCAGCTACCAGCGCGGCGAGCCTGCCAAGTTCCTTGTCAAGCAAGTCATTCCAGGCTGGCAGAAGGCTCTGACCAATATGCCCATCGGCTCTACATGGATGGTTTACATCCCTCAGGAGCAGGCATACGGCGAGCGCGACGGTGGCAAGATTCCTCCTTTCTCCTGCCTCATCTTTAAGATTGAAATGCTGGGCATTGAGTAATAAGACAGAGACATGAAGAAGTTTATTCTGTTTGCACTTTGTGCCTGCATTTCTCTGGGCGCAGGTGCTGCCAAGAAGACTGGCAAGAAGAAATCAAAGCAACCCGTTGAGGTGGTCGACACGGTGTGTGTCGACACCTTCAGCTACTATTTCGGTCGCGCCAACTCCAATGGTTTGAAGGGTTACTTGGCTCAGCGCATGGGTATTGATACAGCCTATGTAGCTGATTTCCTGAAGGGCTTTGAGCAGATGACACTCTCCGAGGCCGACAAGAAGGAGAAGGCTCGTCTGGCCGGTATCGAGATTCGTCAGCAGGTGGAGAATCAGGTCTATCCAAACGCCTCGAAGCAGGTGAACGACAGTACCGACGTTCTGAACAAGGCACTTTTCGTGAAAGGATTCCGCGAGGGCTTCCAGGGCGTGAACAACGTCGTTTCGATGGACAGCACCCAGAAGCTCGTGAAGAAGCAGATGGACTACTACCACAAGGTGAATATGGAGAGAAAGCATGGCGCTAACCGCATCGCAGGCGAGGAGTTCCTCAAGGCCAACGCCAAGAAGGACAGCGTGAAGGTCACTCCGAGCGGTCTGCAGTACAAGATTCTGACTCAGGGCACAGGCGAGATTCCCACTAAGGACGTCAAGGTGAAGGTGAACTACGAGGGCCATCTCATCGACGGAACCGAGTTCGACAGCTCTTACAAGAGGAACAAGCCCGTCACCTTCCCCGTCTCCGGAGTCATTGCCGGATGGACAGAGGCACTTTGCATGATGCCCGTCGGCAGCAAGTGGATGCTCTACGTCCCGCAGGAACTGGCCTACAAGGACCGCGAGCAAGCCAAGATTCCTCCCTTCTCCTGCCTCATCTTCACCATTGAGCTCCTCGATATCGAGAAGGAAGCTGCAAAGAAGTAAGCACCGCATCTGAAAACGCAGCACGCCTAGTTGGCAAATATCACGTGTTAAATTTCAAATATCACACGTGAAGTTGACAATCATCACGTGCTGCGTTTTTTGGCGTCGCCTCACAAGATTATCATCAACTAAAACCGACAATATGAAGAAGTCACTTTTCCTTGCGGTTCTGCTCCTCTCGAGTTTTGCCGCCAACGCGCAGAAGAAAGTCAGCGCGACCAGTCCCGACGGACAGACTAAGGTAACGGTAACCGTCTCCGACCGCATCTATTATGATGTGGAGAGCCACGGCGAACTGCTCTTCAAGCAGAACCATATCGGCATGACACTCAGCGACCGGACCCTCGGCGAGAAGCCCGCCTTGAAGGGCAACAAGGTGACGAAGGTCAACGAGACCATTACCCCGATTCATCCCCTCAAGTTCAGCAAGGTCGAGAACAACTATACGCTGCTCACGCTCACCTTTGGCGGAGGCTACAAGGTCGAGTGGCGCGTCTATAACGACGGTGTGGCCTATCGCTTCGTCACCGCTCTGAAGGGCGACATCGAAGTGATGAGCGAGGACGGGACATGGCAGCTTGCCGCTCCCGCAAAACTTGTCCTGCAGCAGCCCAACGGCTTCAAGACAAGTTGCGAAGAGAACTACTCCGTCGTAGAAAGCAATGCTTGGAAGGCCGACGACAAGATGAGCGAACTGCCCATCCTCGTCATGGGCGAGAAGCAGAAGGTGCTCATCTCCGAGTTCGACCTCTTCGACTATGCTGGCGTCTTCCTCAAGTCTGTCGGCGAAGGCACTAACGCCTTCTCCATCATCCAGCCGAAGTGCCCGCTCGAATACGAGGACGACGGCGACAGAAGACATAAGATTCTCAAGGAAGCCGAGTATGTCGCCAAGACGAAAGGCACCCGCACGTTCCCCTGGCGCTATATGCTCATCACTCAGCACGACGGACAATTGGCTGAGAGCACTATGCCGACACGCCTCGCACCTGCAAACGCCATCGGAAACACCGATTGGATCAAGGTGGGACAAACTTGCTGGGACTGGCTCAACGGCATTCCCTTCGGCCCGGACGTGACGTTCAAGTCGGGCATCAACCTCGATACGTACAAGTACTTCATTGATTTCGCAGCCCGCAACGGCGTGGGATACATCCTCATCGACGAGGGCTGGGCTAAAAACACACGCAATCCTTTCGAGACCAATCCCGAGGTGCATCTGCCCGAGATTATCGCCTACGGCAAGAGCAAAGGCGTGGGCGTCATCCTCTGGTTGCCGTGGCTCACGGTGGAGCACCACATGGACCTCTTCGAGAAGTTTGAGGAGTGGGGCATCAAAGGCACGAAGATCGACTTCATGGACCGTCAGGACCAATGGATGATCAACTTTTACGAGCGCGTTGCCAAAGAGGCTGCAAAGCACCACATCTTCGTCGACTTCCACGGCGCCTTCCATCCCAGCGGCTTGGACTACAAGTATCCCAACGTGCTGACCTACGAAGGCGTGCGCGGCATGGAGTATAACGGCAGCTGCAAACCCGATAATAGTGTGTGGCTTCCCTTCATCAGGAATGCCGTCGGACCCATGGACTACACCCCGGGCTCCATGCTTAACTACCAGCCCGAACGACATCACGGCAACCGTCCTATCTGCGCTGGCGTGGGCACAAAGGTCTTCAACCTGGCCATCTTCGTGCTTGCCGAGAGCAATCTTCAGATGCTGATGGACAATCCGTGCCGCTACGACCAGTGGCCCGACTGCCGCGACTTCCTCACCAGCGTGCCAGTCAATTGGGACGAGACACGTGTCCTCGAAGCCGAAGCAGGCCAGTACATCGTGATGGCAAAGCGCAAAGGAAGCAAGTGGTTCATCGGTGGCATCACCAACAGCACAGAGCGCGACCTGCAACTCAAGCTCGACTTCCTGCCCGCAGGCAAGGACTACAGGATGACTTACTTTGAGGACGGCGTCAATGCCCACATCATCGCAATGGACTATCTCCGCAAGGAGAGCAGAGTCAACAATGCCTCCGTCCAGGCCATCCACATGGCTCGCAACGGCGGCTGGTGTGCAAGCATCGACCTCGGAAGATAACAATCTGCACTCAACAACATGCGGGCGAAGGCTACCAATCTGCCTTCGCCCGCTTTTTCGTTACATTATTATTATTTTTTTCATCATCAGCGGGAACATTCTCTAATGTGAGACTTGCAAACGACACACGTGATAAATTGATTTTACCCACGTGATATTTGAAATATTACACGTGATAATTTCATTTTACCCACGTTATAAATTTTATTCACCCACGTGACGTTTTGAGACTCCGCTGCCGACGTTTGTCCCCGAAACACACAAAAAAACACAAAAAGCAAGGGTAAACCAATAATTTTTCAATTTTCACTTTTCACTTTTCACTTTTTGTTGTACCTTTGCACCCAGTTAAGCCCCGATGGCGGAATCGGTTGACGCGTCGGTCTCAAACACCGATAGGGAAACCTGTGCCGGTTCGTCCC
>JAGCNZ010000056.1 GCA_017645655.1 Bacteroidaceae bacterium
GCTCCGAGAAGTCATAACCTATCTTGGCATAACCCCCGAACTGCTCGAAGTTGCTGTTAGGCCTGTGACCGTCCGTTCGCATGTATTGGGCACCGACAACGGTGCTGAGCTTGCCCATGCGGAAGCGGTTAACTCCGTCGGCTTGAAAGGTGCCGTAGCTTCCACCCTGCAGACGTATGTTCGTCTTGCAGCCGTCCTCATTCATTTGTCTCGTGACGATATTCACGACGCCAGCCATCGCGTTGCTGCCATAAAGCAGGCTTGCCGGGCCGCGAAGCACTTCGACCTTCTCTGTCATAAGCGTCTGATAGACATCTGGAATAGGGTGTCCCATGAGGCCGGCATACTGAGGCTGGCCGTCTATGAGCACCAGCAACTGTGCGCCACTGCCGACGCCACGCACCATCATACTGCCTGCTGCGCCGGTGCTCACGCCATAGCCCAGCACGCCTCTGCTGGTGGTGAAGAGACCGGGAGTTTGCTCGGTGACGGTTGGAAGCACTGAAGAACGGTAGTTCTCGTTGAGCTTCTCGTTGCTGATACTGGTCACGGTGAAGGGAAGATGGCGTTGGTCTGTGGCATTTCGTGTGCCTGTGACCACCACTTCGCTCATCTTGGTGGTGTCTTGGATGCCTTCGCTCTGCGTCTCTGCCTGCAAGGAGAGGCAGACGGCACTCGTTCCCAGCAGTAATAACATACGGATTTGCATGACTTGGAATGTGTTAATGTAACAAAGTTAATACCTTATGATTTCGGGTGCAAAGGTACTAACAATGTGGGCATGCAGCACAACCCAGATTTCGCAGTGTGTTACCGATTTTTCCCTTATTGGCTGAGATAGCGGCTGAAATGTGAGGCGCTGTCGAAGTTCAGCCTGTCCGCCACCTCTTTAGCCGTGAGTTTGCCGTGCATCATCAAGTGATTGATTTCCATCATGGTGAACTGTCTTATCCAATAACTCGGGGTGCGTCCGCTCACTTGGGTGGAAATCTTGTGCAGATGTTTAGGTGAGACACAGAGTTCTCCCGCGTAATAAGCGACAGACCTGTGAGCTCTGTAGGTTCCCGACTCCAGCATGCGGATGAAGCGCGACATGATGTCGGCCGACCTCAAGGTTGCCTCCTCGTGTTCGAAGAGCACGGAATGGGCGTTCATGATATCAAGGTAAAGGGCTCGCATTCCTTGCAGCACAGCCTCTTGACGATAGGCGTCCGGCGTATGTTCACTGCGAAAAGCGACGTCCATGAAGTCGTGCTCGACGACAGCAAGCGCGTCGCCCTGCAACTGGAATATGGGGTGCATGAAGAGGTGAAGCCATCCGCAGACGCCATAACTGCTGGCGGGCATGCAGCTGGCTTGCCAATCGGCAGGCAAAAGAAGCTGGAGCAGGCGGCAATCCGACGAGGGGAGGATGCTTCCCACATGGCTTGCCATCGCTATCATGCAACAGCCCGCCGTGAGCGTATGCTCGCGTCCGGAGAAGTGGAGCCGGCATGTTCCGGCGGTGCAGAGAAGGTGCAGAATCTGTTGTTGCATGTTGAGGTTCAATCCTTTTACCTTTGCAAAAGTACTTATTTTAATTCACAATTCATAATTCTCAATTCATAATTATAAACTTCTCCACTAAAATAGCACAAACTATGAATTATTTGTTGTACCTTTGCACACGAAATCGCAAATCGTAAATCGTTAAATAGTAAATTTCTTTATGCCACAGATTTCCACACGAGGCGTGGAGATGCCGGAGTCGCCTATCCGAAAGTTAGCCCCTCTGGCATATGCCGCAAAGGACAGAGGAATACATGTTTACCACTTGAACATCGGTCAGCCTGACCTTCCGACACCCAAGGCGGCCATCGACGCCATTAGGAACATAGACCGCACTATCCTCGAGTACAGTCCCAGCCAAGGTTATCTCAGTTATCGCAAGAAGCTGGTCGGCTACTACAAGAAGTACAACATCAACCTCACGCCTGAGGACATCATCATCACCAGCGGGGGTAGCGAGGCGGTACTCTTCTCGTTCTTGGCTTGCCTCAATCCCGGCGACGAGATAATTGTGCCGGAACCTGCGTATGCGAACTACATGGCGTTTGCCATCTCGGCTGGTGCCGTCATCCGAACCATCACGACAACTATCGAGGAGGGATTCTCCCTTCCGAAGGTCGAGAAGTTCGAGAAACTCATTAACGAAAAGACGCGTGCCATACTTATCTGCAATCCGAACAACCCGACAGGCTATCTCTACACCCGTCGCGAAATGAATCAGATTCGCGACTTGGTCAAGAAGTACGACCTTTACCTGTTCAGCGACGAGGTTTATCGCGAGTTTATCTACACCGGCAGCCCTTACATCAGTGCCTGCCACCTTGAGGGAATCGAGAACAACGTCGTGCTTATCGACAGCGTGAGCAAGCGTTACAGCGAGTGCGGCATACGCATCGGCGCCCTCATCACCAAGAATCAAGAGGTGCGCAAGGCAGTCATGAAGTTCTGCCAGGCACGCCTCAGCCCGCCACTCATCGGGCAGATTGCAGCCGAGGCAAGTCTCGACGAACCTGAGGAATACGGCCGCGAGGTGTATGACGAGTACGTTGAAAGGCGTAAATGCCTCATCGACGGACTGAACAGAATACCCGGCGTCTATAGTCCTATCCCGATGGGAGCGTTCTATACGGTAGCCAAGTTGCCCGTCGACGATGCCGAGAAGTTCTGTGCATGGTGCCTGAGCGACTTCAACTACGAGGGCGAGACGGTCATGTTGGCTCCCGCCGCCGGCTTCTACACCACGCCTGGCATCGGCAAGAACGAAGTCAGACTGGCCTACGTGCTGAAGAAAGAAGACCTCGTTCGCGCGTTGTTCGTGCTGAGGAAGGCGCTCGAGGCGTATCCCGGAAAACTGGAATAGGGATTAGGGATTAGAGATTAGGGCTTAACACAAACTGAGTTCCTTGATGACGACTGCATCCTCTAATCCCAACGCTCCCCTATTCAAACAATCTCTAATCACTAATCCCTAATCTCTAATCCACAGCATTGTTCACCTGGTTTGTCGCTAAACGGCTCTTTGCGCAAGGCGGAAGCAGCGGACGCGCCTCGCGTCTGGCCACGGGCATCGCTACCTTTGGCGTTGCCATCGGCTTGGCCGTGATGCTTGTCAGCGTGGCTATCGTGCTGGGATTCCAGCGCGAAGTGCAGGACAAGGTGTTGGGCTTTGGCGCTCACATCAAGGTGATGAACTACAGGAGCCTCGGCAGGCAGGAGTTCTCGCCCATCGTCATCGACGATTCTGTCACGTCGCGACTCTCGTCCATCCCCAATGTGGCATCCGTCGCACGCTTTTGCACGAAGCCGGGCATGCTGAAGACCGACGCCAACTTCCGTGGCATAGCGATTCAAGGCATTGGTCAGGACTACGACCGAAGCTTTATTAGCAGCCACATGATTAGTGGCGAGATGCCCGAGTTCACAGACTCCGTCGGCTCTGGCAAGCTGGTGATTTCGCAGGCGATGGCGCGCGAGATGCAGGTGGACGTTGGTCAAACCATCTATGCTTACTTCTTTGAGCAGACGGTTCGGGCAAGGAAGTTCACTGTCGCAGGCATTTATCGCACCAATCTCACCGACTTCGACAAGAACTTTGCCTACACCGATCTCTTCACCATCCACCGCCTCCTGGGCTGGGACAGCCAGCAATATGCGGGAGCGGAAATCAGGTTGCAGGACTTCGAAGCGCTCGACGAGACCCTGATGAAAGTGGTGGACGAGGTCAATCACCGTCAAGATGCCTATGGCGAATACTATTCCAGCATCACTATCAAGCAGGAGCATCCGCAGATATTCGCTTGGCTCAGGCTTCTCGACATGGATATCGTGGTCATCCTTATCCTGATGATCTGCGTCTCCATCTTCACTGCGGTGAGTGGTTTGCTGATAATCATTTTGGAACGTACCAACTTTATTGGCATCATGAAGGCTTTGGGAGCGCGCAACAAGCAAGTCCGCCATCTCTTTCTTAACTATGCGATGCTGATCATTCTGCGTGGCATCGTACTTGGAAACATACTTGCCTTTGCCCTTATCTACCTGCAGAAATACACGGGACTGGTCACTTTGGACCCCGAGGTCTACTATGTCGAGGCCGTACCTGTGCTGGTGAATTGGTGGTGGGTGCTTGCCATCGACCTCGGCACGCTTGTGATTAGCGCCCTTGCAATGACGGTGCCAAGCTTTGTGGTCTCAAACATCACGCCTGCCAAGAGCATCCGCTTCGAATAGAAGCATTGCCCAATCTCCCTCGCATTCCATGTCAAGCGGGAAGAAGCCATGTTGCAAGGCGGCTTCCGTGAGCGTGTCCACGTCCGTCTGATAAAAGCCGCTCAGTATCAGTTTGCCTTTGTCTTTGACCACTTTAGCGAATTGCGGCAGGTCCTCAAGCAGGATGTTTCGGTTGATGTTGGCTATCAGGAGGTCGGCTTTGGGCTGTCCATTGAGCATATAACTTGCGCCAACTTCGACATTGACATCAGTGAAAATCTTGTTCAGCAAGAGGTTATCCTTCGCATTCTCCACGCTCCATTCGTCGATGTCGTAGGCGAAGACATAACTCGCTCCTCGCTTGATGGCCATGATAGCCAGTATTCCCGTACCCGTTCCGGCGTCGATGACGTCCTTTCCCTCCAAGTCGAGTCGGGCAAGAGTCCGCAGGATGAGCCGCGTCGTCTGGTGGCTGCCGGTGCCGAAAGCCAGGCGAGGTGTGATGACGATGTCGTATTTGGCAGGCGGCACATCTGCGTGTTTCACGTCGTGAACAACAATCAGAGCCTTCTCCTGACCTTCCTCGGAGGGGATGATTATTGGCTGGAAGCCCTCTTCCTCCCAGACTTGGTTCCAGTCTTCGTCAGGCGCCTCAGCCTTCGTATAACTGATTTCGACCTCGGGCAGGCAGAAGTTCCCGACCACTTCCTGCATCTCGTCCTCGCTCCAGACACCCTGCTGGATGTAAGCCAACAAGCCATCCTCCGTCTGGCAGAACGATTCGAACCCAATCTCTGCCAGCATCGCTGACAAGACATCCGCAGCAGCCTGGCTGAAAGGCCGTATCCGGCAAGTCACTTCGAAGTACTTCATAATATATATAATAATGTATAGTCATCCGACCTGGCAGGGGACGTTTCGAAACATCACGTGGGATAAATGAAAATATCACGTGGAATATTTAAAATATAACGTGTAATAATTGCAAACATCACACGTGATGTTTTTCAACGCACCCCGGGTAGTTGACAGACACCGCATTCCGTCCCGACCGTTTCGCCGTGGTGAACTATCCTTTTCCTCTGCAAAAGTAACTCTTTTTTTCCAGTTGGGGAAATTTCCTCAACAAAATAGGTGTTTCCCTTTTGCATATTGCGCAAAACTCCTTAACTTTGCATCAACATTTAATTGAAACGCACTATGAAAGCAAACGTTATTACCCTAATGATGCTCTTGGCCGTATGCTTCAGCGCATACGCACAGAACGACGACATGTACTCCTTCTCCAGCAAGAAGAAAGGACAGCAGAACACGACCGTCACGACTCAGACATCGGCTTCTGCATCCATCGAGGATGAGGGCGATGCCTATGCCGACTACCACACCGGACAGCTTCGCGACGTCGACGAATACAACCGCCGCGGCATGAATCAGCCTGGAGAGACACCCTCCTACCAACTGAAGGGCGACACCCTCCTCGTGTCGACACAGCCGGCTCAGCCCGAGATGTCAGGATACGACGCTGGATACTACGCCGGATACAGCGACGGGTTCAACGACGGTGACTACTACTACACATCACGCCTGGCACGCTATCGCGGCTTCCGCTTCTACGACCCCTACATCTGGGACTACTGCTACGGATGGTACGACCCCTGGTACGATCCCTGGTACGGCTGGTATGCACCCTACTATCGCTACGGCTACTACAGCTGGTACGACTGGGGCTGGGGCTATCACCACTACGGATGGTACGACCCCTGGTACTATGGCGGATACTACGGAGGTCACTACTATGGCAGCTACGGAACACGCAATCGTAATATAGCCAGCATTAACAGCGGACGACGCTCTGCATCCAACGGAGCCTATACAGGTGGCGGCAGACAACCCGGCAGCCGAATGGGCTCAACAAGGACTGGAGCAGCTACCGGCTCACGTAGCGGCACCAGAAGCAATGGCGTACGAATTCCGACAGAAGGCTCTCGCAGTGGATATCAAATGCCGACTCGAAGCAGCAACACTTCCACTCGAAGCAGTAACACCTCGACCAGAAGCAGCAACACAACGACTCGCAGCAGCAACACAACAACCTCCCGTGGCAACGTCTTCAATAACAGTTCTACGAGAAGCAGCAGTACTTATAACAATAGCTCAACCAGAAGCAGCAGCACCTCCAGCAGCAGCGGAAGCTATGGCGGCGGAAGTCGCAGCAGTAGTAGCGGCAGCTTTGGTGGCGGAGGTCGCAGCAGCGGCGGTGGCTTCAGCGGCGGAGGCGGCGGAGGCTTCAGTGGAGGCGGAGGTCGCAGCAGCGGCGGTGGAGGCGGAGGAGGCCGCAGATAAAGACCTTTCGTTCTGGCGGATTTGCAATCCGACAGCATAGAATATAAGCATTTGCAATGCAATAAAGCAAAAATTACAGGATTACAAATCCCTATATCCCAAACGGTCGGATTACAAATCCGCCCGTACAAGAAGGTAAATGGTAAATGATTAAATAGTTAATGAAGCAATGAAACGTTATATCTTAATTCCCATCCTGCTCCTTGCACCTTGCTCACTTTCCCTTCTGCAGGCACAGGACACATACATGAACGAACGTCTCACTAACAGCTCGAACGACGTCATCGGCACAGCCCGCTACGTCGGCATGGGTGGAGCCCTTGGTGCACTCGGCGCAGACATGAGTGTCATCAGCTGGAACCCTGCAGGCATCGGACTGTATCGCAAGAACGACATCGCCCTGACGATGGGTGGACTTTGGGGCAAATCGAGCATCAAAGAAGAGAATCGCGGCAAGTTCACCTTCGATCAGGCAGGCTTTGTCTATAACATGAAGACAGGAAGCGAAACATGTCCCTACGTTAATTTCGCCTTCAACTACCAGAAGAAGGTTAACTTCAACCATAACTTCTATGCTCTCAACGACAATCTTGGCGGCCTTAGCCAGATGGACCAAGTGGCAGAGCTTACGTATTGGGATAGTGGTACCGAGAACTTGGCAGGCCTGGCTATAGACAGAGACTTCCTCAACTATGACTTCGATAGCGAAGGGAATAAGTATTTCTACAATTACTATGCTTCATACAATAACAAATACACTCACCATAGCGAAGGTTCTGCACAGTCGTTCGACTTCAACATCAGCACAAACGTCAACGATCGTGCATTCCTCGGACTTACCGTCGGCGTGGATAACATGCGCTTTCGTGAGTTGACATGCTATGAAGAATTTGGCGATGCAGACTATGCCCTAAGCCGTAATTGCAAAATCACAGGAACAGGCGTCAATGTGAAACTTGGTACCATCATACGCCCCTTCGAGAACAATCCCTTCCGCTTCGGTTTCGTAGTAGAGACCCCAACATGGTATCGTCTGCGTAACAGCACTTGGTTTGACTTCGGTCACGACATCAACGAGAACACAGCTCTGAGAAGCTACCTGAAATTCAACGTACGAACTCCCTGGAAGGTACGCACCAGCATAGGTAGCACTGTTGGCTCTACTTTTGCATGGGACGTGGACTATGAATATGCAGCATATGCTGGCATGAATATAGGATATCCCGAACTCGAATATGCAGACGGTTCTACCTCCGGCAATGTTAAGGATGTGGCAATGAACGAGTTTACTCGCGACATCCTGCGTGGCACGCATACCTTGCGAATTGGTACAGAAATAAACGCCACCAAGAACCTTGCTTTCCGACTGGGTTACAACCTGAGCACTTCTCCCTATAAGAAGAACATTGGCTTCGACCAGTACAATATTGATAGCCGTGCTATGAATTATGCAACAGGCACCAACTACATGCGTCTTGGCAACACCAACATCCTGACTCTTGGCGCTGGCTATCATGCAAAGAAATTTTATGTTGACCTTGCCTATAAGATTAGGAACCAAAAGGCAGACTTCTACGCTTTCGATACAAGATTCACTGATGAAGTCTATGGTGATCCTGTATTCCTAGACAATGCACGTACAAGTGCGCCAGAACTTATCAATGCCACCATCGACCCTGTCGATGTTAACCTGACGAGGCACACCATCACTTGTACATTAGGCTTTAAGTTCTAATCGTGAACTAAAACCTTTCGCCCGGACATGATATAAAGTCCCGGCTTCAGCGACCGACGCTCCTGTTTGATGCCATTCAAGTCATAGACAGAGGCGTCGGTCGCTTTGTCTTCAGTCGGAAAGGCAAGCGCATCCTCATCTTCCACCACAGTACCATAAACGTGGAAGGCATAGAAGGCAGGCGCCTCGGCATTGTTCATGCTGGCAGATGTGCGGGGAAAGACGAGCTTGACATAGCGTCCGCGAACTGGCGTGGAGAGCGTTACAGTCTTTTTATTGATGGAACCCACGTTCTTCTTGTCAGCCACTTGTGTCCAGCAGGTGTTGCTGTCGCCCGCCTTCGTAATGAGGCTCAGGTCAGGTTCCTCCTGACTGATGAACATCTGATAAGCATTCATGTTCGTAGCATCCGTGTCGATGCTCTTGGCGTCCCACAGCAACAGACGCTTTATGTCGTAGGTCTTCTCCAGATCAACAATGACGTATCGGTATGGGTTGCTGCCTTGGACAGGTGTCGTAGGCTTCCACGGACGCTCGGCAGACGGCGCACCCGTAAGCAGATTGAGTGCACTCTTAGTAGCATCAGGTGTGTCGTAGGCAGCCAGAATGCTCTTTCCGATGCTGACATTATCGTCGCTTCTTGGCAATTCACTCACGAAGCGTCCATAGACGTCGCAGCCATAAAGACGAATCGCATTGTCCGCCTCGCCGCTGGGACGCGTGCCTCGAGAGAAGACGAGCTTCAGGTAACGAACCTCCGCAGCAGGGAAAGAGATGTCCTTCACTGCTTGACTGCCTACGCCTTCTTCGTGTGCCAGGAGCGTCCACTCCTCGCCTGTTGCTTTCCTGCCATACACCCAATACTCTGGCACGTTGCCGCAATTCGACTCGTGTCCCTCGACATCTCGAAAGACAAAACGGTTCACTTCGTAAATCCCCGTGAACTCCAACACGAGCCACGGCTGCTCACTGCTTGCGTCGCACCACTTCCTGCCGGGATAGATGTAACTCATGTTCATGTAGCACGGCCTTTCGCTATCAGCTGCGTAACCACTCGCGGAGTTTACGAAGCAAGTCATCTTGCCTGTCCCCAACGCGGACTGTTGATTGATGACGCCTTCCGGAACGTTTGCCGTGATGATAGGGTCGCCCTCATGAGGCGAGGTCTGTGGGTCGCAGACGGCTACTCCGACGAACGAGTCGGCACAGCCATAATAGAGGAACCACTTGTCCTGATGCCAGACGAGCCCTTCCGTGAAGACCGTGCCAGCAGCATATTGTCCGCTTTTCTCGAAGTCGGCAATGGGACGGAAGAAGGGCTTGTCGAGTCGGTCAACGAGTTGAAACGGGTTGTCCTTGCTGAAGAGCATCTGCCCGGCGGCATACGTGTTCGCCGCATAGCAAGCGTCTCCGTTGCTGCCACTCGCGTTCTTACCATTATATATAAGTACGATGCCGTCCTCCGTCATGACCGCCGGCGGGCCACATTCCGTGAGCATGCTGTCGAAGAAGCCTTTCCTGGGCTTTGCCAAATAGAGGAGTTCCGTGTCACTATCCACGACGGGAGTCCACGTGATGAGGTCGTCGCTGGTTGCTCCGCACACCCAATACTCGCCCCAATACATGAAGTATTTGCTCTCGCCGTTCACCAGAACCTTTGCCGCTTGCAGACGTCCGTCCTTGATCTCAGTGACAATGGAGCCCGACTTGCAAGCCAGGTTGGCGAACTTGGCATCGTAAGCCGTACGGAAACACGGGCCATGATGCGTCCAGGTCCTGAGGTCGCGACTTGTCGCAACACTCAGCCGAGCCGTCTTTCGGTTCCATGAAGTGTACGTCATCACATAAAGCGGTGCTCCATCCACCTCGGCTTCCACAACTCTTGGGTCTTCCGTGCCGCCTGGCCACTCGTATTCCTGCGAGACAGACGACTGGTCAGGATACATGACAGGCGAGGGCGAACGATAATCTATCGTGACCCCATCCGTGCTTTCCACCAAGCCGATTCGAGAAGTACGCTTGCCTATGCCGGCATCTGGGTCGTCCTCTGCACGATAGAGGACACAGACTTTGCCGTCCTTTTCCACTGCTGCGGGGTTGAACGTGTCAGCACATTCCCATCGGACATTAGCCTTCTTCATCGGACAATAAAAGAGGTTGTCGGTGTTGGGACTGACCATCGGATTCATGCCTTCAGGTCGCGTGAAGCCACCAATTGCCCAATACGGCAGGACATTATCGCCCGCAGAAGCAGTAAGGGCGAGGAGCAAAAGTATTAGAGATAGGAGTCGTTTCATAATGCGCCACAAAGATACAAATAAAATACAACAAACATACTTTATGTTTCAAATAAAAACAGTATCTTTGTCATCAAGATACTTATGAAAGGGAAAGAACTCCATTTCGTAACAACCAATTAAGACATTACCTATAAAACTCTTGACATGCTCCATCACTTCATTCTGACACGATTCAACATACGGCTCTTTCGCTACGACAAGCATGGTCAAAGCATAAACAAACAGGCCTGGCTTGACGAACGACTCAACCTTTTCGAGACATACACCCTGCCTTCCGTCATCGGACAGACGTGTCAGGACTTCACTTGGATACTCCTTGTGGACAGCCAGACGCCAGACATATATCGCGAGAGGCTGATGAACTATCGCAAACAATGCCAGCAAATCACCTACATCTCCGTAAAGGAAGAGCATGGATGGCAGTTCGCCGATATCTTCCAACAAGTGGTAAATAAGATACTTAAAGAGAGAGAAGCGAAAGAAGGGGACGTCTGCCTGACAACTTACTTTGATAACGACGACTGTCTTAACAAGGATTATATCAAAGAGACACACGACATCTTGCAGAAGAGCGACAATGACATCTTGCAGGGAGACAGGTTCCTGTCATTCGATTACGGCATCCAATACTACACAGACTTAGACATTGCGACAAGAGTAAACTATCTAAATAATCACTTTCTAACTTTGTTCGAGAGAATCTCGTCTGCCGAGAATCCCTCAGTTCGCACATGCTATGGCTACGGCTCGCATTTCGAGATTGAAAAGAGAAAACTTGCCCCTGTTCATCACGTCACGCTTGCAGACAAGCCGATGTGGGTCGAGGTTATACACAAGAACAATGTTGACAATGATGTAAAGATGACGCTCGACACATCTTTCATCAGGGACAGACTTCTTCTGCAAAGGGATTTCTCCCTCAATATCACTTTACAGACAGGCAGGAAGGCAGCGTTCTTTGCTCGTTACCTTAAGCAGATGTGGCGTCGCTTCCGTGATAAGTTGTTCCCACGCAAGTGGTAAAAGCCCCAGAGACGCTACTCCTCTGGGAAGAGACCATAGAGTTTCGCGTCGATTTGCTCAGTGATGCGCTGGAAGTCGGTTGTGTTTGCCTCGAACTTCAGTGTGTCGCCATCCACGATGAGGAGTTTGCCGGGATAGTTCTTTATCCATTCTTCGTAGCGATCGTTCAAGCCGCTCAGGTAGTCGATGCGTATGCTTTGCTCGTACTCACGACCTCGTTTGGCAATCTGAGCAATGAGGTTGGGAATGCTGCTGCGTATGTAGATGAGCAAGTCGGGCAGTCCCACGAGCGACATCATCAGGTCGAAGAGGTCGCTGTAGTTCTTGAAGTCGCGGTCGCTCATGTAGCCTTGCGCATGGAGGTTCGGGGCGAAGATGCGTGCGTCCTCAAAGATAGTACGGTCCTGAATGATGGTGTCCTTGCTCTTTGATATCTCTACGACGTCGCGAAAACGCTTGTTGAGGAAATAAACCTGCAGGTTGAAGCTCCAGCGATTCATGTCCTGGTAGAAGTCCTCGAGGTAGGGATTCACCTCGACAGGCTCGAAGCGAGGTGTCCAACCGTAGCGCTTGACGAGCAACTTAGTGAGGGTGGTCTTGCCGCACCCAATGTTTCCGGCTACTGCGATGTGCATAATGGCATTTACTATTTGACGATTTACGATTTACGATTTGTTGGCGATGAAGCTATTTCCTGAGCGGCAGCAAATTCTTCACTCTTCATTCTTCACTCATCGAGTGGGAACATGCCGTAGAGCAGTCCGTCTATCTTGTCGGTGATGTCCTTGAAGTCTTTCGGGTTGTGTTGATAGTCGATGTGATCCACTTCGACAGTCAGCACTTTTCCCTTGTATTTATGATATATGAAGTCCTCATAGAGGTCGTTCAGGCCTTTGAGATACTCAAGTTGAATGGCTTGTTCGCAGTCGCGGCCGCGTTTCTGAATGTTTTGGACGAGGTGAGGGACGCTGGCACGCAGGTATATCATGAGGTCGGGATAGCGTATGATGTTCGTCATATGCGCAAAGAGTTCCATATACGTCTCGAAGTCACGGTCGCTCAGGTTGCCCATGCGCTTGTTGTTGGTAGCGAATACATAGACGCCTTCATATATCGAGCGGTCCTGGATGGTGTCCTTCGGATCCTTCTGCAACTCGAGGAGGTCGCGGAATCGCTCTTTCAGGAAGAACACTTCCATAGGGAACGACCACCGCTCGATGTCCCTGTAGTAGTCGTCGAGATAGGGATTGAAGGCCACCTGCTCGTACTTCGGCACCCAATGATAGTGCTGAGCAAGCATCTCTGTCAGCGTGGTCTTGCCGCTGCCTATGTTTCCTGCGATGGCGATATGCATGGTCTTACCGTTTCAACATTATGTCTGCCACGCCGTAACGGTCGAGGAAGACGCTTTTGTCCACGTGCCCCCTGATGCCGTCCACGTAGCTTGTACTGCTGTATTGCCACAGGACGATGGGCACGTCCTCACTCAGTCCGGGGAACTCTTCCGCGTAGCGGGCCACCATGAAGCGGTAGCCGGTGAATTCCCCCTCGAGGTATTTTGCGTAGAAGTTCACGCCGGTATAGATGATTGGCTTCACGCCGAACATCTTCTCGACACCATCGAGGAAGGCTTTCAACCTGCCCTGGAACTGTGCGAGGGAGCCTTTGCCGCGATGCTCGACGTCGACGATGGGGATGAGGTCCTGCTGACGCGGGTCGACATTCGAGCGGAAGTTCTCCAACTGAACCAGCGCACTTGCCGAAGGACTGAAGAAGTGATAGGAGCCGACGGGTATGCCGACGCGCTTGGCACCATAGAGGTTGCGCAGATAGAACTCGTCGACCAGGCCGGCGCCCTCTGTCGCCTTGACATAGACGAAACTGATGGTCTTGTCCTGCGCCACTTCTTCCCAGTTGATGCGGCCCTGATAGTGAGACACATCGATGCCCTGTCCTTGGCCTGCAGTATGGCGAATGATGGTCCTCAGCTCAGCCACCTCAGACAACGAGCGGTCGGGCAACGGGGCTGCAGGCAGGGCGTCTGGCATGGGCAGGGCGTAGATGGGTTCCACCGTGCTGCCCTTGCCTTTGCCTTTCTTGTCGGCAAAAGTAGTAGCGACCGCAACGACGGCGGCACATAAGAGCAGGTAGCGGAGCGACATAGGCGTGCTATTCTCCTAAGAAACTAAACTCGAAATTGGCACTCTTTATGCTTGGATACTGACTTCTGGGGTCGATATCCTGACGTCCACGCAGGTGAGCGAGCACCTTGTCATAGCATTCCTGAGCACTTTCGGCCTTTACCTTGCACACGAAGGGCGTGTCGACGTACTTCGACTTCTGTGTCTCGGGATTGAGGAGGACGCGCTTGAAGATGATTTTAGCCTCGTACCATCCGGGCTGCGGCTTGCTGTAGTTTGCCATAGCTTCCTTCTGCGCGGCCTTTTCGGGCTTGTTCTGACTGGCGCCTTTGGCTTTGAACTCCTCCATCGTGGCAGCCGTCGTCTTGATGACAATAAAGAAGGAGCGCTGGCTGACCTTGACGTGTTTGGGATACATGGCACTGCTCGACATGAATTTCTCCAGTTCGAGGCGTATGCTGTCGTTGACTTCGACGTCGCCCAAAGAAGCAAGAAAGTCGAGAGCCTCCTCGACACTATAAACGAGGGTCTCTTCGTCGAAGTATCTGATATAAAGATTCATCAGGTGATTTACAATTTGACAATTTACAATTTACAATATATTTTCGCACGGCAAAAGTAGTAAAAAGACATCACATAACGAAATATTCTTGCAATAAAAACGTGCTAAGCGGAAGATTTTGACTAATTTTGTGCCCCGAAGGAGGGAAGCATCGCTTCGACCTTATCACGCTGAAAGGAATAAAATGGCAAATGAAAGATGGTTAGATGGCAAATGGCTTAAGGATTGGTCGCTGCCTTTGAGCATGACTATTGGTGCCTCTGCCTACTTTCTCGGCAAGGGCCTGGGGCTCCCGCAGGCGGTCAGAGAGAGCGTCGTGGAGAGCATCGCCTA
>JAGCNZ010000057.1 GCA_017645655.1 Bacteroidaceae bacterium
GGTAATTATCATTCTTCACTCTTCACTCTTCACTCGTCACTCCCCTCAAAGGTTCTCCTTCTTGGCTCCGGCGCTCTCAAGATTGGTCAGGCAGGTGAGTTTGATTACAGCGGTGCGCAGGCGTTGAAGGCCTTGAAGGAGGAGGGCGTCAAGTCGGTGCTCATCAATCCGAATATTGCGACGGTTCAGACGTCGAAGGACGTGGCGGACACCATCTATTTCCAGCCCGTCACGCCCGAGTTCGTGGAACACGTCATAGAAAAGGAGCGACCGGACGGCATCCTGTTGAGCTTCGGCGGACAGACCGCCTTGAACTGCGGCGTGGAGCTTTACAAGAAGGGTGTCTTTGCCCAGTATGGCGTCCGCGTGCTTGGCACGCCTGTTCAGGCCATCATCGACACAGAAGACCGCGACCTCTTCGTCAAGCGCCTCGACGAGATTGGCGTGAAGACCATCAAGAGCGAGGCTTGCAGCTCCATCAAGGAGGTGCAGAAGGCAGCTCACGAACTGGGCTTCCCCGTCATCCTTCGTGCCGCATACGCCCTCGGAGGCCTTGGCTCGGGCTTTTGCGACAACGACGACGAACTGCTGGCACAGGCTGAGGAAGCCTTCGCCTTCTCGCCTCAAGTGTTGGTCGAGAAGTCGTTGAAAGGCTGGAAAGAGATAGAATATGAAGTGGTGCGCGACCAATACGACAACTGCATCACTGTCTGCAATATGGAGAACTTCGATCCGCTCGGCATCCATACCGGCGAGAGCATCGTTGTCGCGCCCTCGCAGACGCTCAGCAACAGCGAGTACCACAAACTGCGTGCGCTTGCCATCAAGATAATACGCCACATCGGCATCGTTGGCGAATGTAATGTACAATATGCGCTCGACCCCAATTCCGAGGACTATCGTGTCATCGAGGTCAATGCCCGCCTGAGTCGCTCGTCTGCCCTGGCAAGCAAAGCCACAGGCTATCCTTTGGCCTTTATTGCCGCCAAGCTCGGCCTCGGATATGGTCTCTTTGAACTGAAGAACACCGTCACCAAGACAACGAGCGCCTTCTTCGAGCCCGCCCTCGACTACGTGGTTTGCAAGATACCGCGCTGGGACCTCACGAAGTTCCACGGCGTGAACCACGAGTTAGGCTCCAGCATGAAGAGCGTCGGCGAGGTGATGGCTATCGGTCGCACCTTCGAGGAGGCCATCCAGAAAGGCTTGCGCATGATAGGGCAGGGGATGCATGGTTTCGTAGATAACCACGAGATAAAGATTCCCGACGTACCTAAAGCCCTCCAACATGCCACGGACTTACGCATTTTTGCCGTTGCGAAGGCCATGATGATGGGGTACTCTGTAGAGCAGATACATCGCCTGACAAAGATTGACCGTTGGTTCCTCGAAAAACTTAGGCACATCATTTCCATCAATGAGCAGTTGCGTGAGTGCACTTATTTATCGGAGTATTCGGAATGTTCTGAGTATTCTGAGTTCCTCGAAGCACTCGAAGCCCCTGAGGTTTCCACGCTCTTGCTCGAGGCAAAGACGTATGGCTTTTCCGATTTTCAGATAGCCCGCGCCCTTGGCCTCGAAGCTCGCATGAACATGGAGCGAGCCGGCCTCGCTGTTCGCAAATGGCGTCAGGAATTAGGCATCATGCCAACAGTCAATCAGATTGACACACTTGCAGCAGAATACCCTGCCCAGACCAACTATCTCTATTTGTCATATTTATAGGAACCAATAGAATTCTTTCCATAGGAAGTTTCCAATTTGCTTTTTGTGCAGATGAGCGGATGGCATTGAGTGAAGCAGCCTTTCATCTGTTTCCATGTCTGTACCACCTTTTTATGTAGGGGCTGAACCACCATTTATGAAGATATCGTAAGATGAGGCGTGTACACCTGGTTGATGAGGCGTGCTAAATTGGGTTGTACTGCGTGGTTTGCGGGGAGATTTGGCGTGGAGCGTGAGTTTTTAGCGGCCGCCAAAAGAATTCACGGCGCCCGCCAAAAATGTTCGTGGCGCTCGCCAAAAGAAACCGTAGCGTCCGCCGTGAACCGAATTTTTACATAAAACGACGGGCATTCTTGTAGGCTTCTTAGAATTTCGTATGCAAAAAAGAAGTGATTTTATTTTGTATTGTGCGTATGAAATCGTAACTTTGTCCCGAAAAATACCATGAACCTGATTGCTTTCGACAATGCTCAAGAATGTTTGGCTTTGTCTCGATAATCAAGGCTTTGCTTGAAAATAAAACTAAACAACTATGAAGATTAAACCATCATTACTCAGTTTCCGACTTACTGTTCTGCTCGCTTTCTTCGTCTTGGCGACTTCGGTCCAGAGCCAGACGGACTATGCATCAGTTCTCGCAAATGCCGATTGGGGCTGGCAGAGCCGCGGTGGCGTGGATTACGGAAAGGCGACTTTCACCGATTTGTATGGCAATCCTCAGAGAGTTTCAATTGCAAGATACTCCGAGACGCAATTGAACACCTCGCTCTATGTCAAGGAGCATTCCACTCAGGGGACGAACAGCCTGGCTGCAGAGGCTGGGGCGACGGCTGCAATCAATGGCAGTTACTTCAACATGACGACTCTCACCTCAACGACGGCACTCTGGGTGGATGGTGTCGAGATTGCCACAACTGCCTCGGAAGAGTATGCCAGATGCAATGGCGTCTTAGGCTTCAAGGACGGCATCTTCTCGATAGAACCCTATAGTTTGGCTAATACACCGGCCGACCATGCTGCCTGGGGTAGGAAGTACGACCGCTTTATCGTCTCCGGACCTATTATCCGACTGGGCGGCATCAGCCAGGATCCCTATGTGGGCGGCGAGAGCTTCTATGGTCCGCACCCGCGTACGATGCTTGGCAAGTGTGCCGACGGAACAGTGTATATGGTGGTGATGGAGGGCAGAATGGACGGGGCTTCAGGCTTCTCGCTGGCAAATATGGTTTCCCTGGCCGAGGACCTCGGCATGACGGATGCCATCAACCTGGATGGTGGCGGCTCGTCGACTCTTTGGGTGACGGGTGCCGGGGTTATCAACATGACTCCCGACGGCTCGATTCGCAAAGTGCCGAACATCATCATAGCCACTTCCAACTCGCACGAGCACACCTATACTAACGGCTTCTGTACCTGCGATGTGGCTCCTTATCAGCCTGCCGGTCAGGACGGCGAGGGCTATTACGAGATTGATAATGGTGGCAAACTCTTCTGGCTGGCGCAAATGGTGAACAACGGCAATGCTGCGCTCAACGCCCGACTCACCGCAGACATCAACCTCGAGAGCCGTCCGTGGGTACCGATGGGCAATGGCGTCACCAAGCACAGCGGCGAGTTCGACGGCATGAACCACAGCATTAAGAACCTCAAGATTGTGACCGATGCTTCAACCAACTTCTCGGCGTTCATCGGTTATCACAACGGCACGAAAGACATCCACAACTTCAAGATTTCCGGTTCTGTCACGGCATCCGGCACCTCGGTCGACCATTTCGCAGCCGGCGTGGTGGCTTCCTCGAATGGCGCTCACAAGATTCAAGACATCTGGTGCTCTGTCGATATCAACAACGCAACCACTTCCCAGGTATCGCTCCGCATGGCCGGTATCGTGGTCAGGGCAGAGGGAAGTACCATCAATCGATGCGTCTATGACGGTACAATCAATGGTGAGGCCACCAATCTGCAAGTGGCGGGCATCCTCGGTTGGCCCGACGCCAACAACACAACCGTGAGCAATTGTCTCTTTTCGGGGACGCTCAACTCCACTGGAACTGGCAGCAACAGCGCTTACCAGGGTGGAATAGTTGGCTATTGCAGCAGTGCCAGGAGCGGTCTCAGCATTGCCAACAACCTTAGCATCGGCAGCGTGGTCAGTCCGAAAAGCGCGACACGTTGTGGAGCATTGGTAGGTAACAATACCGCCGCAACAACCTCTTTCGTCAACAACTACATTCTGGCCGACCTCCCCATTACCGGCAGCTCGACCTCTTCTGCTAAGGTGCCGACCGTAACAGAGGTGAGTGCTTCACAACTGACGGACGGCTCCCTGCCCGAGATGCTGGATGCCTACAACTGGACGCAAGGCACGAATAGCCCTGTTCCTCAGGATAAAGAAGGAACCATCACGGATGAGGACTTGACCGTGAACGGCATTAAATACGAGATAACCGGTGCCAATACTGCTTCCGTGACCTACTCCAATGCCGAGCAGCCCTCGTCGAGCAACCCATGCCCCTACAGTGGCGAGGTGACCATTCCGGCTCAAGTGACGATAAAGGGCAAGACCTACGACGTGACGGCCATCGGAGACTATGCCTTCCATTTTGCCAACGTCACCGCCCTCAACCTGCCAGAAGGCATCACAAAACTCGGCTACAAAGCCATCTATCAGACTCAACTCACCGAGATTGTCGTGCCCAATTCAGTCACGCTGATGGACTACGAAGCCCTCGGCTACAATAAACAGCTCGAGAGAATCACGTTCGGCGAGAATATCGCAGCCAATACGTGGGGCGACAAGCTGTGTATCTACGGCGATAAGAAGTACGAGGTTTACATGAATTGCGATGCCGTGCCGAAACTCCGCTCGTACACCTTCGACTTCAAGGGCGCGAATGTTCACGTCCGCCCTGCAATGTACGAAGCCTTCGTGGCAGATGCCGCCTGGAACCAATACGACATAATTGGAGACCTTTGGCAGGAGTTTACCTACGAAGACCTGCAAAATCTGCTGAACGAATACAGCCCGAAAGTGCCGACGGGCGATGCCGTTGGAACCGACCCCGGCTGCTATTCCGTCAATAGCGCCCAAGCTTTCAGCGATGCCATTGCCGAGGCTTCTGCTTTGGACGAGAGCGCCACGCTGGAACAACTCAATAATGCCATCAACGGCATACTCGTCGCATATGATGCCCTTTACTGCTATCCGCTCCATGAAGGCTACTACTGCATCGAGAATGTCAAGTATCCAGGATACGTCCTGGCAGGCAATCCCGAAGAGGCAAACAAGGACGGATTGCAAGTCGTGCCGCTTTCCGAAGTGCCCGCGCCCTACTTCAAACTCGTTCGCAGGAACGGAAACTGGGTGATGCAATGTGCCGATAGTGGCATGTACGTCGGTACCGTGATAGGTACCAACAGCAGCGGCAAGCCTGTCTCGCTGACCGACGAGCCGCTCCACGAGCAGGCGATAACGTGGGTCGGTGGCGGATGTTTCACGATACAGGGCAGCGCTACCTATCCCTACGGCTATAATGGCAGCAAGGTGAGGGTGTACAACTATTCCGAGACGAGCAGCTTCTTCCCGCGTGTGATGTGGCGTCTGCATCCAGCCCCGACGGGCATGTTCAGCATGGACTATAATCTGGAGAACGAACGGGTGCGCGGCTTCGTCCATGATTTCGAGTATACCGAGGCCGATGCCAGCAAAGTAGGCTCTTACAACGTGAGCCCTCCAGAACGACGCGATTGGCCCCTGCCCGTCGAGATATTCTGGAAACGCGACACCACAGCACAGGGACAAACGGTCACGTGGAGCCTGCGACCCGATTTCTCCGATGCCGCGACACAAAGCGTGCCAGCCACGGCAGCATCCTTTGAGATATACAATCTCATTCCCGACCGGGCATATTTCTGCAAGGTGACCTCCACAAGCGCTGACAGCAGCCAAACCGTGCTTGCCAGCTTCACCTTCACCACATCGGGCCAGATGCGACATCTCAAGGCGGAAGGCACAGCCAACGTGCGCGACCTTGGAGGCTGGCCTGTGCAGAACGGGCTCCGAATCAGGTATGGCAAGATATTCCGAGGTGCCGAATGGAACGGCGGGCACAATCTGGAATCCGAAGGCATCGAGGCTTTGCGCCGGGCAGGCATCAAGGCAGAACTTGATTTGCGTAGCGACAGCGAGGCCAGGAACATCACAAAGTCCGTGCTGGGCACCGGCGTCTCCTACAAGCGCACCCCTCTGGGGCAGACCGCCAGCCACATGGAAGGCCTCACCAACTCGAAGAGCACCTACAAAACAGCCCTCCAATACGTGCTCACATGCGTGAAGAACGACAAGCCCATCTATTTCCACTGCGCCATCGGCCGAGACCGCACCGGCACATTGGCATGGCTGCTCGAAGGCGTGCTCGGCATGAGCAAGAGCGACATCTATAAGGACTACGAGTTGACCAACTTCTCGTACTTCAACACCCCATGCAGCAAGCGCCAGCTCGACGCCATGTTCGAAATGGTGGAAGCCTACGAAGGCGAAACCCTCGAGCAGAAGTTCCGCACATACCTGCACACCGAATTCAGCATCTCCGAAAGCGCCATCGACGCCTTCCGCGCCGAGATGCTCGAAGAGGACATGGACACCTCCGTCTCCTTTGTCCAGCCAGCCCCTCTCGGCAGAGACGAAGCCATCTACGACCTACAGGGACGCAAAGTCAGCTTTAGTCGGCATAAGGCAGGATTGCCGAAAGGCATCTACATCCAGGCTGGCAGGAAGATAATGGTACCGTAGCGACATGGCTCCCTTGGAAGCCCTGATGCAACTATGCTCCAAGCATTCGTCGCCAGTCAACTCGGCAAACGTCACACGTGATATTTGAAATTTAACACGTGATGATTGCAATTTAGGCACGTGACGTTTTCAATCGTCGCGTGCCTGTTTTTTGTTGTCCTGTGGTGCGGAGATTTATGCCGTGCTCCCCCCCCCTTATCTGGTGAGTGAGAACTTCATGGTCATGCCGAAGTCTTGGGTGATAGTAGGGTAGCTGCTACTGCTCAGCAGGGGTGCGGAGCGCTGGCGGTCGTAGAAGAGGCTGAGGGTAACCATGCGGCTGAGGGTGTAGTCCACTTGAGCGCTGGTCTTGAAGGCCTTGCTACCGCTCGTGGCTTCGCAAAGGTTGGTCTGCAGGTCGCGCTTGATGGCGTTCTGGTTACGTATACTGAAGTCGAAACGGAGGTTGAGGTCGTGCGCTATCTTCTGTTTGCCCGAGCCTGTTCTGGAGTTCCCGCGTGTATTGCCTCCGGCATCGGTGTCGCCCAGGTCTGCGCCCTTGCCTTTTCCTTTTGCCTTGGAGTTCCTTGCCACTTGCTCGCTTGCCTTGCGGAAACGCAGCAGACGGCCCAGGTTGAAGTCGTTGATCTTGTATCCCCATCCGAGTACGAAGTCCTTGGAACCCGTCTCGGTGAGTTGGGCGCTGGTCATGCTGAGGTTGAGGACACGAGTGGTCTTGTACTCGAGCTTGACGGTCATGTTGTTGTTGAGCGTGGCATTGATGCCGATGAGGGGCGAGAAGCTTTCGTTGATGCTGACGGTGGAGACGTCGAGCAGGCTACTTGGGACGTAGCCTCCCGTCGTGGTGTTCTGAATGAAACCGAGGCCGCCGCTACCCATGCTCTCGACCCATGAACTGTAGGAGTGGTAGGAACCGACGGCATAAACGCTCTTGTAAGCATGTGTCAGGTTGATGCTCTTGAAGTGGTCGCGCACCCACGGCAGGTTACTCAGGCCTTTGTAGTTGACGGTCCAGTTGGGCAGCATTCTCCAGAGCGAAGGGAAGATGTCGAGCGAACTGCTTCCGGTATAGGCTGCCAGGAAGGCAGGCACCATGACGTCGGCGCTGTACTTGTTGACCGTTCCGTTCTCAGGATTGAAGGTGCCGTTCATGCCTGTTCCTGCAGGATAGCGTATGCCTCTGTACAGGTCTTCGACTCGTTTCTGATAGATGTCGAGGTTTTCCTGGAACTTCTGGAACGTCTTGCTGTAATAGCCGTTGCTTGCCGAGCCTACACTTGCGAAAGCCGAACCGATGCTGATGGTTGTCATGTTGAACGAGCCGCTGTGTGTGGGCGGTGTGCCGTACATGTACTGGATGCTCTTGTTGCGATTGTCGGTACGGCTCATGTTGAGGTCGATCTTGAGGTCTGTGAAGGGTTCGAGGGTCATTTTGACCTGCACGTCTTCCGTTTTGGCAATGGTGGCAGGTGTGGCAACGCTGTCGCTTCCAAGCAGCCATCCGCGTCCCTTGGCCTTGTCGAGGTAGCTGTCGTCCACGAATCCGAAGGCGAAATCGAGTCCCGGCGTAAAGACGCCTCCCATTTTCCTCTGGCCGAGCATGTCGCCAATGTTCGGCAGGAAGCCCGGCACGGCGAGGTTGTAGGTGTTGCGATAGGTAACACTGACGTTGCGAATCATCATAAGGAAGCGGGCAGCGGCCTGCGCCATGCCATACCATTTCTGGTCAGATGCTTTGGGCAATGCGACGACGTTGAGGCGAACGCTCGTCGTATCGACAGGCGTCTTGACGATGCGGATGGTGTTCTCGTCAACCTTCTTGTACTTGATGTTGTAGGCAAAGCCGCTACTGTCGCGTGCAGTGACACGAACTCTCTTTGATTTCTGTCCGTGAGCAACGACGAGGTCGGAATCGGGATAGAGCGTAATCTCTTGGACGAAGCCTTTGTTCTCTGTCTTCTTGTTGCTGACGCCAGCCACGTTGCTCTGCTTCGAGATGCCCTTCTGTCCCTTGGCCAGGATGCTGTCGACGGCTTCTCCGGTCTCCATGGATTGCTGCTCTGCCTTTTGGCGAGCCTCTTTCTCCCTATCCTTTTCCGCCTTCTTTGCTTTGTTCTCTCTCTCCTTCTCAGCCTTCTTCTGGCTGGCAGCGTTTCGGGCATTGGAAGCAGAGAAGCGCTTGTTGGCTTCGCTAAGGAACTTGCTATGGTTGTAGAGTTTCTCGAGGTCTATCTTGCCGTTGATGTTGACGGTTCGCTGTGTGTTGATGGTATTGCCGAGCGAAGGTCTGCCAGCCCTCTCTGCTCCGCGCTTCCAGGTGTAGTTGGCCGTATAGGAACCGTCTACGGAAACCCAGTCGAAGATAGGTATCTTCTCCAGCGGCAACTTGTAGCTGATTTGTGTGTTCTGGTGATAGTCGAGGGGGCGTCCAAAGTGGCGGAGACTCCACTTCACGGAATCCTTCCACGCCTCGTAGCGGTCGGGATACAGGTCTTTGTTGATTTGCGTGTAAGGCTCCTCAATCTCAGCTTTTGTGCCGCTCGTAAAGGTAAAGTGCAAAGCCTTGAAGATATCCCACTTGAGCGAGAAGTTACGGTTCCATGTCCAGTTCTGGCTGAAAGTGGCCGGCAGGGCTGAGAAGTCGCTTGGGTTCTCAAGGTCACGTTCCTGCAACTCGTAGTAATTACGGTTCATGTCGGTGGAGAACGTGATGCTTTGCGGAGCGAAGGCGAGGTTCTGTGCCTTGATGATATCCAGCCACTTGCTCTTGCCCTTGATATTCTTGAAGGGTTCCCACGACTTCCAGTTGGGGCTCCAAGAATAGTTGAGGCTCGCTTTCCAGTTCAGTTCGCGTTCATAAACAGTTGTCTGCCCTTCGGTATATTGCGTTGAGCGGCTATAGCCGAAAGTGAAGTTGGCAGGGTCGTAGGGCATGGGATGCTTGCGCGTGCTGATGTTGAGGCGAACGCCGGAGAAGGAGAGGTTCTTGTTGGTCTCCGTATGTGTGGTGAGGCTTCGGAGAGAGTCTTTCTGCTGTTTGTCGGCCAGAGCGTCGATGGCATCGCCAAGAAGCATGTCAGAATCGAAAGGATTGTATTTGGGCGAAACCTTCTCCTTGCTATAACTATAATACATAGGAACGTGTAGTTTCGCCTTTTCCGGCAAAAGACGTCCGAGGTCGAATTGCGTCGAAATGGAATAGTTGAGGTTATCCTCGTTCTTGCGTTGTGCCACGCTTTGCTCGATGCCACCAAAACCAGATGTAATCATCTTGGCAGTCGCATTGACTGAACCTAAGTCGCTGACCTGGACCTGTAAACTGCCTTGTGCTGCCCAGCCGCCATTGTTGCTGAATTCCTGCAGGCGAAGCTCGTTTGCCCAAACCTCGATGCTCTTTGTCTTACCGCTATTGTTGCGAATGCCTATCATGATGGTCTTCACCTCGCCAAGCGTAGGGTTACCCATGATGGATATACGATTGTTGGGATGGTCTTCGTCGTAAGTTGAGAAGAGACGGTTCATGGAAGCCACACCGATGCTTGCCTGAGCATTACGTTGCTTCTTGAGCGAAGTGAAGAGGTCGAAGTTGATGTCGACCATGTTCTCAGAAGGCCAAACTGCCAAACAACCAGCTGCGCTATAAGTGTCGTAGTTGCCTTCGGGTGTGAGCTTCAAGGGAACTTCATACTCGTAGTAGTTGCTCTTATAGTCGGAACCAAGACGGATGAAGACGCTACATTCGCCATCAATGGTCGACGTGATGTTCTCTGCTAATGCGTTTGCGTGGACGTACATCTGCAAATGCTTGTACTGACGCATGTCGTAGTTGCAGTTCTTATAGACAGCCTTTGCCTCGCTTCCACCAAGGTTGCGCGCCACCATGCACATCGCCTGTTCGTTGGCTTCGACGAGTTGCGACTGCGATGGGTCTGTGATACGCGTGATGCCAGGAGGCAGGACGTAGTTGACAGGCTGCTTGTCGTTGTTCTCCTCGATGCAGACAGTACTTACTTCAAGCGTTCCACCCCCTGTAGAAGCGACTGTTCCGTTGTAGAGAGGCTGCTGATAGGTTCGCCAGTCACCCTGCACGAGGTCGAGCGTTGCAAGGCGAAGGATGGTTTCTTCCTCGAAGCCCGTCATGAAGATACGCATGAAGCGAATACTCGTGAAGTCGCGAATGTTGCCCTCTTTGCTTTCATATTCTGTCAAGGGGACTCGGAAGAGATACCAGGTACATTCTTCTGTGTTACCATTACGAAGCTTCACGCTGGCTGTTCGTTTATCGGCGATATAGTTACGGCCAACCACCATATCTTCAGGACGAATGCTTACCTTATACTGATAATATTTCTCGTATTCGTTGAGTGTATAGTCCTGATTGATGTCCTCCACATCAGGCGTTACCTTCCACGCCGTCTCGTAGCTTTCTGCTCTGGTGTCGGAATCGGCACTGTTGCCTTGAGGCATGTTTATGCGCTTGTAACGGTCAAGGATGGACGTTTGTAATTGGTCGAAATCGGAGCCGCGATAATAATGGTAGTTATCGTTCGCAGGGTCGGCATAGATGCTGTCAAAGACTGCTCCAGAGACTTTACTCTGTATCTGCTGCAAGTAGTTTGCATAGAGGCTGAACTCGCGCTCTTCTTCATCGTTTAGACCATTCAAGCCGACGTCTTGTCTGGCTCGTGCTCCTGCCTCGTTGTTGAAGGCATAAGTTACGCTGCTGCTATTTGGAATGCGTCCCCAATAGCCTTCTGTAAAGTACTGAGGATTGCCATCAACAGGCATGCCGCTCTCGAAGTACTTCTTGCCGTCTTTAAGGATATCCTCCGAAACCTCACCAAGATTGAAGTAGAGGTCGCCTCCATGATTGCCTGGTTGGTTGCGCTTGTAGATGAAAGGGTCCATCATCCAGAACTCGATGTACTCAATGTTCTGAGCCTCGAAGTCTGTATTGTCGAGTTTGCGCATCATACCGCCCCACATCTCTTCAGGATGGTTGAGATGACCATTCTGGTCAACATCAGTCGTAAGGTTGTAAGCACCACGCTCCTTTGGATAGAAAGCGAGGTTCAGGACGTTGAGACCCGTTGCGCTGGTATAGTTGTTCTGTGACTTCTGCGGATAGAGCTCGCGCTCATAAACCTCACGGACGTAGTGGCTGGAGAGTTGGTCGAGGTCGCTCTTGATGTGGCTGGGTGTAAGTGTACTGCTTCGACGCGTGAAGATGGGGTCAACGTAGTACCAAGCCAACAAAGCTCGATTGTAGCCATATGCTGCATCTGATGTCAGCTTGCTTTCAGCGAACATGCTTGGCGTGCTCGACAGGCTCCAGTATGTAGGTTGCGTCAGGCTACTCTTGATACTGCTGCTTTCGAAGTCATCGAGATAAGAAGCATCGCCCTGAACACTATGATTCTGTCCTGCGATGAGTTGTGCAAATTCACCGTTGAAGGTGATGAGGCTGGGCTGTGTGCACTGGATAAGCGGCAGTTTATCAATCATGTTGGTGAGCCACTGACTCTCTTTCTTCCAACTGATGTGGAAGCCCCAAAGCGTGTTCTTCAAGGGCTCGTTGCCCATGCTGACCTTTGTGGTGAGCGGTTGCTCGCTGAGGTACATCAGGGTACCGCCAACCGTAAAGTTCTTGTTGATTTGGTAATCGAGGTTCAAGCCGAGCATGGTCTTTCGCTGCATTCCGTAGGTGTCGTTGCTTTCCACAGAGGCGCTAATGTTCGTGCCTGAATCGATGAGGCTTTGGTTGATGATGGTCACGCGCCCCATGTTGTAATCAACCGTGTAGTCGACGTTCTCGGTAAGTGTTGTTCCGCCAGCTGTGACGATGACGGAGCCTCTCGCCACGTTCGTTACGCCAAGGTCAATCTCGCCGGCATTCGTACCTTTGTAGCGACCGGTAAGGAGGAACTTGTCGTGCTCGGAAATCTGTTTGGCAACGGTCTTCGTGCTGTCATAGAGTTCGCGGAAGCAATATTTGTCGGCCAGAGCTGGGTCACCAATCCATTTTGCCAGATGTTCGCCAAAGGGCTCGGCTACAGGGAAGATGATGCGTCCTTTACTTATGGTGTATCCTTCCACGAAGTCGAACTGACCATTGGGATGCGGATTATTCTTGGCGTCGAGACGGTCGAGGTTGAGCGCTCTCAGAAGGATGGTGTTTTTGAACTGCTCTTCTGGCAAGTAGCTCAGATAGACGCCTGTCGAGTCGCTTTGGTACTTGATGTCGAGACGGAATTTGTCGGCCATCACCTTTTGTGTGCCGAGGTAATAGACGTTCTTCATCATCAGTCGCCAAGTAGGCAGATTGGGGCTTCCTGAAGTGCCTTTCAGCATTTTCACGAAGAGCGCCTTGGAGTTGTCAGTAAGGTCGCTGGCAAATTCACCTACCTGATAGGTTGTGCCCATATAGGTATATTCGTAAGCAACGGCGAGGACATCGTCAACCTGCAATGTGCTTGCGAGGCTCACATATCCGAGTGCGTTGTTCACGGTATATTCTGAGGAGTTCAGCTTTCGTGCAGCTTGCAGTTTCTCGTAGTCAATGCTGCCATAGAAGTCGCCTATTCCGTCAAGAACGGTTGTTGCTTGAGAGATATCGCGAGCGTCTGCATAATTGTTGACGAGGATATCGTACATACTGTTCGAGCGGTTGTTGGGGACGTTGGCTCCTGTACCTGTCCACATGGGGTTGTAGATGTTGGTGGGTTCGCCAAGGTCGGCCAGCGCGATGATGTTGCGGTTGTTCTCTGTCCTGCCGCTCTTGTTTGTCACCCAAATCTCGACGCGTTTGATGTTGATGCCGCTCGAGATGGTTGGCAGCGTGGTCATTGCCTGGTCGAACTTCTCGCGGAAGAAGTGGGAGAGGAAGAAGTGGCGGTTCTCTTCGTAGTTTGTTGCGCTGAACTCGAAGTTTGTGGTTTGCGAGCCGCCTTTACTGCTGACGCTCGAGCTGGCACTCTTCTTCTGGCTGATGACGGATTGAATCTTCAGTTTGCCGAACTGCACGTCTGTGCGAAGGCCGAAGAGGCTGCTGACGCCTGGCACGAGGCTTATGTTGCTGGGGAAGGAGACGTTGCCGGCTTCGATGAGCTTGACGATTTCGTCTTCCTTGCCGTCGTATTTGAGTTTCAGGTTTTGTGTGTCGTAGTCGAAGGTGGCCTGTGTGTTGTAGTTCAGGTTCATGTTGATTTTGTCGCCCACCTTGCCATTGAGGCTCAGGTTAATCTTCTCGTCGAAGTCAAAGCCAACAGTCTTGCGGCGAGAGGCTGCGAGAGCAGGATTGTTCACCTTCTTCGAGTTGATGCCTATCTTGAGCTCAGCGCTGCCTTGTGTCTTGATTTGCACGCCGCCAGGACCGAATATCTTTTCTGCAGGTCCGAGGTCGAAGTGCATGTCTGTGAAGTCGAACTTGCTCTTTCCCTCTGCCTCGAAGGCCTCTTGGTTCTTGTAGCGCCAGTATTGTTGCATGGAGTTCTGGAGCGACCATTGCTGGTACTCTTCAGGTGTCATCAGGACTGGAGCATTCAGGAAGCTTGTGGCTGTGCCAAGCGTGTAGCCAGCCCTGCCTGGAAGTAGGCTTCCGGACGATGCTCCTGCTGCGCCTGTTTGTGTGGAGCTGGGAGTCGAGGAAGTGTTCTGCCCTCTGCCTCCCCTGCCAGAAGTATTGGTGCTCCTGCCAGCATTGCCACCTCTTGTGCCAGAGTCTCTTGTGCCGCCTCCGCTTCTGCCCGTTGTGCCAGTTGCATCATCGCCTACAAGCGAGGTTCCGATGGTGTAGGTATTGTCCTTCTCGTCGTAGATGACCTCTGTCTTGAGGTTGTCAGGGTCTTTCAGGTCGGCAGTCTTCTTTTGCAGGTCTTTTGTGTCCTGAGCCACGGTTTTGCGGACGGAATAGCGAGGCTTGCCGTCAGTTATGGTGTCGGCAGGGACAGCCAGCCCCACACCTCCCCTAGGGGAGGCTTCAATATTTCCCCCTTGTGGAAGCAAGAGAGGGGCTAATACTGCCAGAGCTAATATGACTTTTCGCGCGCTCATGTCTTATAATTAACGTATGTACGCGTCCTTTTATTGTATTAAAGTTGCATTTTTCGCTTTTTACTATCCATTTTTCACTTATTTTTTGTAACTTTGCGCCCGATTAACATCCCAAACGACCAAACGACCAAATATGATTGAATACTTAAAGGGAACCCTTGCTGACCTGACGCCTGCGCTTGCCGTAGTGGAGTGTCATGGGGTAGGGTACGGCGTGAATATCACTTTGAACACCTTCTCTGCGATACAGGGCAAACAGGAAGTCAAACTGTGGATAACGGAGTCGATTCGCGAAGATGCGTATCAGTTATGGGGCTTTGGCACGAAGGCAGAGCGTGAGCTTTTCCTGTTGCTGACAAGCGTGAGCGGTATTGGAGCAGCGACCAGCAGGGTTATTCTCTCGTCTATGACGGTATCCGAACTGGCTGGCATCATCAGCGAAGGCAACGACAAGATGCTCAAATCCGTGAAGGGCATCGGTCCGAAAGCCGCTCAGCGCATCATCGTGGAACTTCGCGACAAGATTGGTTCGCTTGGGATAGACCCCCCAACCCCCTTTAAGGGGAGTAACAATCCCATCAACAAGGAGGTTCTCGACGAAGCCGTCGCAGCCCTCTCGATGCTTGGCTTCAGCCCTGCTCCTGCCCACAAAGCCGTGCAGAAAATCCTTACCGACGAACCTGAGGCACCCGTGGAGCGTGTCATCAAGCTGGCTCTGAAAATGTTGTAGTATGCAAAACGATAATATCCTTGACCTTGCGATAAACACTTCGGTCTATGCCGGCCGAGAAATCATGCGCATATATAACGACCCGTCTCAAGACTTCGGCATTGAGAAGAAAGCAGACAACAGCCCACTTACGCTTGCCGATAAGGCTTCGCACGAGTGCATCGTGAAGTGGCTGGAACCAACGGGATACCCCATTCTCAGCGAAGAAGGCGCTCAGATTCCATACGAAGAGCGCAAGGAGTGGCATCGGCTCTGGATTGTCGACCCCCTTGACGGCACGAAGGAGTTCATCAAGCGAAACGGCGAATTTACCGTCAACATTGCCCTCGTGGAGGATGGGAAACCCATTCTTGGCATCATCTTCGTGCCTGCCACAGGTACCGTTTATGGTGGAATCGTAGGTATGGGAGCCCGTCGAGTGGAGGGAATCAGGTACGATTACCTTGATGTTCCCGTTACCCAGAGGAAAGAGCCCCTGACTTTCTATTCCTTGCCGCAGCAGTCTTTGCTCAATCACATTGGCCTCAAAGTTGTGGCAAGCCGCTCGCACATGAGCCCAGAAACGGAGGAATATATCGGCAAGTTGCGCAAAGTGAACCGCAAAGTCGAGTTGGTGAGCAAGGGAAGCAGCCTGAAAATGTGCCTTGTGGCCGAGGGAAGTGCCGATGTCTATCCGCGATTTGCGCCAACAATGGAGTGGGATACAGCCGCAGGAGACGCCATTTGCCGTGCTTGTGGCAAGCAAGTTCTGGATTATAACACAGGTTTGCCCCTGACTTATAACAAACCTGACCTCCACAACCCCTGGTTTATCGTCAAATAATCGCCTCCTGAAAGTGCCAAAATTCTCGATGAAATGGGCGATTTTTGCACTTCTTCCTGAACTGCCCATACGGCTGGGAGCATGAAAAATGTTCCACGCTTTCATGGAGTCATTTCCAACTTGGGGTGTTCCACGCTTTCATGGAGTCATTTTCAACTTAGGGTGTTCCGCGCTTCATGGAGTCATTTCCAACTTAGGGTGTGGAACGTCGATGAACAGGGCGTTTTCTCTAGAAATACCCTGTATTGGACATTTGCGTTACGCGTTACGGTATTACAGATTACAGTTTTCTCAGGAGCACTAAAAATCTGGGACCACAAAATTTTATAATATATA
>JAGCNZ010000058.1 GCA_017645655.1 Bacteroidaceae bacterium
ATTCGGAGGATGGGAGGTGCAACGATATATCTTGCTGAAAGCCTGCATCGTGCTGAGCAGTTGGCTGCTTGGCTACATCGGCATCAAGCACTTGCCCATCACGATTGTCGGCCCTATCAATGCCACGCGTCCTGTCATGGTCTTGGTGGGAGCGCTGCTCATCTTCGGTGAAAGGCTGAACCTTCTGCAGTGGGCTGGCGTACTGATTGCCATCCTGAGCTTCTTCCTACTGAGCAGAAGCGGCAGGAAAGAGGGCATCGACTTCAAGCACAACCGCTGGATTCTCTGCACGGTAGGCGCTGCCATACTGGGGGCCATAAGCGGTCTGTACGACAAGTACCTAATGGCAACGGAAGGGGGCTTGGGCTTATCACGGCTGACCGTGCAATGCTGGTACAACTTCTATCAATGTCTCATGATGGGAGTGATGCTGCTCCTGCTGTGGTGGCCGACTCGAAAGGGAAGTACACCTTTCCGATGGCGATGGAGCATCTTGTTAATCAGCATTTTCCTGAGCATGGCCGACTATGTTTACTTCTACAGCCTGTCGCTTGACGGTGCTTTGGTGAGCGTAATAAGCATGGTACGCAGGAGTAGCGTTCTGGTCAGCTTCATGCTTGGTGCCCTGCTCTTTCACGAAAAGAATCTGCGGAGCAAAGCCATCGACCTTGCCCTGGTTCTGTTGAGCATGGTGCTGCTATGGCTGGGACAATGAGCGGCCTATCGAGTGAACTTTCCCTTCGACCTTTTGACGCTGTTCTTTTGTCAGCTCGCTTGTTTGAAGTTCAAAAGTGATGGTGTCGTCGTTTTCTGAAAGTGAGGCTTTGATGAGCGGCAAGGCTTCGAGGGCAAGACGGACGTCGATATCCACATCATCGCTGAGGAAATCGTCGACGGAAGGACGCTTGATGGTTTGTGGCAACTCGTGCCATGCAGCATCGAAGAAGCGAATCCGGCTGTCAGAAGCTGGAGCATTATATGTCTGCACCATGCAAAAAGTGCTGTCGCCAATCAGCCTCATCTCCACAAGGCAACGCTCCGAGAGCTGGAGCTTGAGATAACGTTCGTTGAGGACAAGCAGCTCGGAATGGTCGTCGAACTTATTCTTCACCTCTGCCTTCATGTAGTTCTCACGAAAATCAATCTGGTCGAGGCGGTTGTTCTTCGTCAAAAGCGGGAAGATGCTGTCGGGAGCCTCGGCATAGATGTCGCGGATGCAGCCCCCCCGTTCCCCTTGAGGGGGAGTGACAGCCCCTTCATCCGCCTTTAGAGGAAGAAAAGGAACAAGGAACAATATTACTGCTATCAGTTGGTATCTCATCGTTGACTTTCATTCATTTCAATTCCCCCTAAAGGGGTTAGGGGGGCTTTATTTCAGCTTCCAGTCGGAAAGATAATAGCTCCTCTCGACGGCGTTCTCGATATCATCGGGCAGGTTGCAAAAGAAATCGATGCTCGTGCGTCGCTCTAGCTCGTCGATGGAAATGACGTATTTGGAGCTGACACCATCGATGTTTGCTTTATGCTCCATCCAGAAGGCGATGGCTGAGTAGCCGCCATTGGTCTTTGCATATTTCTTGGCAAAGGAGAGGATGGCCATGTAGAAGTACTTGGGGCAAGCGAGCCTGCCCACCATTTTGTAGTTTCCATCGGAAATCGTGCCGCCCTTCACCACATAGAGCGTGTCTCGGAAATTGGATGTGTCGTAAGAACTGCGGAGGAAGTTCTCGAGGTTCCACCATATCCCATCCCCGTTGAAACCTCCCAATTGGGGATGTATGTTGCTGAGATAGAAGGTCTGTCCGTTGGCTTCTTTCGAGTTGAGACGGTCGGCGCTGCCAAGCAAATGCCCTCGCTGGTAGCCGCTTCCAGAGTAGTCACCCAGATTCGTACGCAACGCTTCGGGAAGCAAAGGGTCTGGCTGGAAGGGGTCGCCTGTGCCGCCATAGCCGTTGAAGGTTTCGCCCTGGCGCCATCTATTCCTGTTCCAAGCAGAGTTGCCCGAGGAAAAACCATTGTACCATTTGAAAGCCGTCCAGCAGTTTGCCTTGAGCCGAGTGTTGTAGCCTACACAATAATTCAGCTTGCCGTCGGGAAGTGTATGAGCAATGAACGCATCGGCCGTGCCTGTCAGCAATGAAGGAATCTCAAGACCGTGGATTGCTTCAGCCTTGATACTAGCGGGCGTGGTGGTTTCGGTGAAAAACAGCTGAGGCGCGACGGTGTTCCTGTTGTTGTTAACCTGGTTAGACGGGTTGACAGTTGAGTCGTCACCGCAAGCGACCAGAAGCAAGAAAACAAAAAGAGATGCAGAAAGCCAAATGCTTCTGCACCTCTTTGTTATTGGCAATCGGGACATAATGTTCCCTAATCTCTAATCACTACTCGTTTATTTCTTCATGCGAGCGTAGCGGCTCATGAACTTATCGACGCGACCAGCGGTGTCGACCAGTTTGCTCTTACCCGTGTAGAAGGGGTGAGATGTGTTACTGATTTCGAGCTTAAACAAGGGATAAGTTTCGCCTTCGAACTCGATGGTTTCGCTTGTCTTAGCGGTTGAGCGGCTGAGGAAGCAGTCGCCATTGCTCATGTCCTTGAAGACTACTGGACGGTAGTTTTCGGGATGAATTCCTTCTTTCATTTTCTTTTTTGTTCTTTATGTCCCCGTTCCTCTTCCAAACACCCTTGAGAGGCTGATAAGGGACTGATTAATACTATTTAGCGCATGTGCATTTTTCAAAATGCGCGGCAAAGGTACGACTTTTTCTTCAATGCTCCAAATTTTTCTTCAAAAAAGTTACTTCGCCCAGTCCATGATGAGCTGATAGGCAATTGAAGAGGGGTCTGGCAGGAAGGGGAGATTGTCGCGTTTGTACCAGCCGCCATCGCTGAGCTCAGACTTCTGCAACTCGATTTCGCCTGAAAGATAATCTGCCGTGAAGCCGACCATCAAGCCGCTTGGATAAGGCCAAGGCTGGGAGGCAAAGTAGCGAATGTTGGTGACGCGCAGTCGTGTCTCTTCCCAAACCTCACGCTCAACGCATTCTTCCAGCGTTTCGCCTGTCTCGACGAACCCTGCAACGAGGCCGTAATGGCGGTCGCGAAAGGTGTGGGCATGAACCATGAGTATCTCGTCGCCTCGAGTGACGCGAACGATAATGGCGGTCGCGAGGCTTGGCCAAAGTTCTTTGCCGCACTCCTTGCATTGCTTGCTGATTTCGGTCTGCCAACGCATCTCGCCTCCACAAACGCCGCAGAACTTGCTATTCTGATGAAAATAAACGAGTTCTGCACACTTTCCTGCAAGTTGATAGTCCTCGGCAGGAAGGACGTGAAAGGACTTTCGAAGCGGCATCATTTGCAGGTCGGGGCGGTCGGCAATGGGGGTAGAAAGAGAGGCAACGACGACCTGACCTCCCCGCAATTCCGTGACTTTTTCCCAAGGTTTCAACTCGATGGGAAAAGACCCTCCGTCCCCCTTTAGGGGGAGACGGCCACTGCTAGTGAGAAGGATGCTTCCCTGGCAAAAGATACAGTATTTCATACATTCCCCCTAAGGGGGGTCGGGGGGGCTACAATCGCATCGACTTCTTTATCTCCTCGACTTTCTTGAGGGCTTTTTCTACGCAGCCGGCATAGCAGTTGGCGCAGCCCATCGTGTCCTTGATTTCGAGGTAGAACTTAATCTTGGGCTCGGTGCCGCTGGGGCGAACGCTGACCTTCGTGCCGTCTTCGCAGAAGTACTGCAGCACGTTGCTCGTTGCAGGCATGTCGAGGGCTGTTTCCTTGCCTTCGCCATCGCGAGCCTTGAGCGTCTTGAAGTCCTTGGCGAGCACGACTTTGCTGCCTGCAATCTCGGTGATGGGGTTCGTGCGGAAGTCTTCCATCATCGCCTTTATCTCGTCGGCACCGCTCTTGCCGGGCTTCACCACGTTGATGGTGTGCTCGTAGCTAAAGCCGTATTCGAGGTAGATTTGCATGAGGAGGTCGTAGAGCGTCATGCCGTTGTCGCGCGCCCAAGCTGCAATCTCGCAAATGAGGCAGATGCTTGCTGGAGCGTCCTTGTCGCGCACCTTGTCGAAGGGTAGGAAGCCGAAGCTCTCCTCGCCGCCGCCGATGTATTTCTGCTTGCCTTCGCTGATGGCTATCTCGCGTGCAATCCACTTGAAACCGGTATAGCAGTCGCGCAACTCGATGTTGTTCTTCTTCGCCATTTCGGTGATGACCTCGGTCGAGACGATGGTCTTGACGAGAAAATCGGTGGGTTTGAGCTGGCCGAGCGCAATCTTATTCTTGATGATATAATAGCAGAACATCATGCAGGTCTGGTTGCCGTTGATGATGGTCCATTCGCCCTTGCTGTCGCGGCAAACGATAGCGAGGCGGTCGGCATCGGGGTCTGTGGCTACGACGAGGTCGGCATTGAGTTTTGTGCCGAGTTTCATGCCAAGCGTCATGGCTTCGGCATTCTCGGGATTGGGGCTGACGACAGTTGGGAAATTGCCGTCGATGACCATCTGTTCGGGCACGACGTGAATGTTCTGGAAGCCCCAGCTGCGCAGGCAAAGCGGCACGATGACGCGGCCCGTGCCGTGCATGGCGCTATAGACAATGTTGAGGTCTTTTTGGCGAAGGATGACGTCCTGGTCAATCATGGCTTCCTTGACGGCAGTCATGTAGTCGAAGTCCATTTCGCCGCCGATAATCTCGATGAGGTCGGGATTGCCCTCAAACTTCACGTCCTCGATTTTGACCTTGTTCACCTCGTCGATGATGCCGGTATCGTGCGGAGAGAGCACCTGAGCGCCGTCTTCCCAATAAGCCTTGTAGCCGTTGTATTCTTTCGGATTGTGGCTGGCCGTCACGTTCACGCCTGCCTTTGCGCCAAGCTGACGAATGGCGAAGCTGACCTCGGGCGTGGGGCGAAGGCTTTCGAAGAGATAGACCTTGATGCCGTTGGCAGAGAAGATGTTGGCAACCGTTTCAGCAAAGAGGCGACCATTGTTGCGGCAGTCGTGACCGACCACAACCGACAGTCCTTTCTGGCCGGGGAAGGCTTTCAGGATGTAGTTTGCAAAACCCTGCGTAGCCATGCCCACGATGTATTTGTTCATGCGGTTGGTTCCAGCGCCCATAATGCCGCGCAGACCGCCCGTTCCGAACTCCAAACTCTGATAAAAAGCATCTACGAGGGCTGTTTTGTCCTCATTCTGCATCATTTCGCGGATTTCCGCCTTGGTTTCTGCATCGTAATAGGGCGAATCGAGCCACGCCTGAGCTTTCGCTTCGCAATCTTTAATAAGCTGTATGTCCATAATAATAAGTTTTAGTATTTTTTTCTATGATTATTTGTCCGCAAAATTACAAAATTTTGAGCAATAGAGCAAATGGAAAGCGAAGTTTTTCTTAAAAATATCGAGCGAAGAGAATTTCGTTGCACTTGCTAGAGGGTCAAATTTCTCGATGAAATGGGCGATTTTTGCACTTTGGAGTGTTTTGCTCGAAAAAGCGTTGCAGCGTTGCAAGCGTTGCAACGATTTTTTTGAGAGAAAAGCGGC
>JAGCNZ010000059.1 GCA_017645655.1 Bacteroidaceae bacterium
CGGGCAAATCATTCCAACCTGAGAAGGTGTAGCCTTCCTTTGTAGGTGCTGGCTCAGCTGTAATGGGTTTCCCCTCCTCAATTTGATAAGACGCATATTCTTCGCCATCAATCATATAGGTCAGCACATACGGCTCAATGCTTACAATGTTTTTGAAGTTGCTCCACGGCTCAGTCGTGCTGTATGCTTCTACGGAAGTTGGTGGTACATGGAGTTTACAAAGACGACGGTTTACTTCTTCAAAAGCTTCATTTTCTGCGACTGGGGCTTCTTCGGCATAGCAATAGATGTTTCTCAATCCACTGCAACCAGCAAAGGCTTGTTCGCCGATGCTTGTTACGCTCTTTGGAATCGAGATTGAGGTTAGGCTAGAGCAACCTCTGAAAGCCCATTCGCCGATGCTTGTCACACCCTCTGGAATCGAGATTGAGGTTAGGCCAGAGCACCATAAGAAGATGCATTCTCTGATGCTTGTTAAGCTCTCTGGAAGGACAATGGACGTCAACTCTCCAGACGAGTCGAAAGCATGAGCACCGATGCTTGTCACACTTTCTGGGATAGTGACAGAAGTCAGGCCTGTCCAAAAAATGGCATAATCTCCGATGCTTGTCACGCTCTCGGGGATGGTGATTGAGGTCAGATTTGGGCAAGCACCAAAAGCCCATTCTCCGATACATTCCACGCTATTAGGAATAATAGTGTTCTGACAACCCGTAATCAGTGTGTTTGATTCTGTTTCGATAATGGCATTGCAGTTATCTCTTGAATCATAGAAAAGATTTCCTTCTTCTACTATGATTGTAGTCAGACTCATGCATCCTCCGAGAGCCGTACCATGGATAAACTCCACACTCTCAGGGATGGTGATAGAAGTCAAGCTGCATCCTGAGAAAGCTTGGTAGTCGATGCTCGTCACACCTTCAGGGATGTTGATAGAGGTCAGGCTGCTGCAATTAAAGAATGCATCATTACCAATTCTTCCTACACTACCGGGAATGATGACATCAGTCAGATTGCTGCAATCAGAGAAAGCACCATCACCGATGGTTGTTATGTTATCGGGAATTGTAACAGTGGTTGCCCAATTTCTACATTTTACAACGGTACTACCATCAATTAACAAACCATCATCTGTTTCTGTTTCGTAAAAGTTAGCTCCCCAGTTATCGTCACTGGTTAAAGGGGAGTTATTTATAAACCCATCTTTTCTAAACCAGCACCCACCGAAGGCACCGTATCCGATGCTTGTCAAATTATTTGGGAGGGTGATTGAGGTCAGATTGCCGCAATCATGGAAAGCCCAGCTGCCGATAGTTATCACGCCATCTCCCATGTTGATGGTGGATAGGCTTCCGCATAAAGCGATTGCCGAATCTTTGATAACCTTAACACTGTTGGGAATGGTGATAGAGGTTAGTTCTAAGCAACCCCAGAAGGCACCTTCGCCAATACTTGTTACGCTGTAGGTCTTGCCGCCCCAAGTGACAGACTCGGGAATAACAATATCACCGGAATATTCTTGTTCACCAGTCACTTCCGCCTCATTTTCGGAAATAAAGTTGTAATTGATGTCGCCAATCTCTGCATCATAGGCTTGTAATGTTGTGCTTGTCAACATGGCAAGCAACAAAAAGAGTAATGTTTTTAGTTTCATAATCATGTTATTTATACATTATTAATAATTATTTTAGCGCAAATATATCGTTTCCTGCCGAAACCATCGATGTCATTTCTGTGTCATTTAATGCGGCGGGGCAATTGTTGCTTATTTTCTCTATTCTTTATTCTCTAATCCCTGATCTTTTCTTACCTTTGTAGAGCGAAACAAAAGAAAAGTGCACAATATGCAGCAAGAATACAAGAAGCTATGCAAAGCTGTGGAGCAAAAAGTAGGGAAACCATTACGGACACCTTCGGACTTCGAATGGCTGGAAGAGAAGATTGCCATCAAGACGAAAGAACAGGTGAGTGCTTCGACCTTGATGCGTGTCTGGGGATACAGAAGGGGTGTGAGCACCAGGCAGAGCACATTGGACATCTTGGCTCGCTATCTGGGCTATGCCGACTATGTGACTTTCTGTCAATGGATGCCAAAGGACGATGAGCCGCAGAGCGACAAAGTGCTCTCGAACCATTTGCTCACAGAAAATCTGGAGGTGGGGCAACTTGTGGAACTGACTTGGCAGCCCGACCGCAGGTGCGTGGTCAAACTACAGGAAGGCAAGCGCTTCCAGGTGGTCGAGGCGGAGAAAACAAAGCTTAGCGTTGGCGACACGTTCGACTGCGACATCTTCATCGAAGGCGAGCCTGTTTATCTAAACAATCTTGTGCACGAAGGGCGTCCTCCTATGGTGTATGTGGCAGGCAAGAAGGATGGAATACACTTTAAAGTTGAGGATTAAGAAAGAAACGTCTCTATTTCCTATTCCCTCTTTTTCGGAATCAAAAACTTTGCTTGACGGACGATGTGGTCGTGCCAAGTTTGCCAGCGGTCAAGCATCTGACAAAGGATGTCTGTACGCTCGCGGTCTGTGCAATCTGTTAGCTTCGTGTCTGCGTAATCATATATGAAGGCATTAACGGAGAGTATCTTCTCGTTGACCATAGGGTCGAGGTATTCCCAACGGGAGAGGGTGTCGATGTGTTCGATGAGTCCCGTCGCTTTGATGCTATCCTCGAGTTGTTCTAATGCTCTCGATGTGAGGCGAGGAATGCGGTTCTGCTTATAAAGGCTGAAAAGTTGGAACGCTGAAAAGGTTAATAGCAGGAAGAGAGGCAAGAGCATTGCTGCCCAGCGAAGACGACTTGAACGACGTTGGTGCCGTGCTGCATCGGCTTTCAAAGCAGCGATGTTGGCGTAGCGTTGGTCGATAGGAAGCTGACAGCGATGGGCTATCTTCTTCCAATACCCTTTCAGAGGCAGCTCGTCCAATATGACACCAAGGGAATAAATGTCGTTGCGAACATCGGGAGAGGTTGATGTAGCTTGCTCTGGCGAGATGTACCTGCATGTGCCTGAAGGTTGCTTCAGGATGGCGTGACTGTTTGTGTCGGCAAGTGAGAAATCAATAATCTTGACATGCTGACCGTTGTGGGTGAGCATGATGTTCGAGGGTTTTAGGTCGCGATGGGTTATGCCTGAAGTATGCATGTAAGCTAAGGCATCGAGAAGCTCGTCAAGAAACGAAGAATGAAGAACGAAGAACGAAGAGTTGTCGTTTGAGCCAGATTTGTCATTGAGCAGTTCGGCGAGGGTTTGACCGTCGATGTATTCAAGAACGATGCATGAACCTACGGAGATGAGTTTGCCTTCGCTGTCGGTATAGTCCTCGAGATGCTCCATTCCTAAGCAATCGACGATGCCGGGGTGTTGCAGCTGCATAAGAACCTCCATCTCTTTATGCAGCATCTGCTGGTGGAACTCGCTGTTACGCAAAGCAGGAGATATGGCTTTGAGCAAATACCAACGTCCATAACGTTTTGCGCGATAGAGTTGATGGCTCTCGGTCTCCTTCAGAAGGCTGACTTCTGTGAACTGAGAGCTTATACCTTGTATCGTCTCCTCTGAAAACTCAGAAAAAGAATTATCCTTATTCATTATTATATATAGGTAAGACCTCTGCGTGATAGCGGAAGCGATGGGTCAATGGATTGGTGAGGTAGTACTCGGCAGTTTCTAAAGGAACGACGAGAGTGGCAGTAGAATAAATTGATTCTTCAAAGGTATCGTAGTAACTCCTTGGTGGTTGGGGATTGAGGAAGCGGACTCGTCGTAAAGCAGTGCAGCCGATAAAAGCTTGAGGATAGATTATTTTGAGACTGTCGGGAAACGTTATCTCACGCAACGATGTGCAACCTTGGAAGGCAAGGTCGGAGATTGACCTGAGATTTGAAGGAAGCTTTATTCGTGTTAGATTCGGACACGACTGGAAGGAGCCCCGAGAAATCCATTTGATAGCGTGGTTCTCCCCGTCATAGGCAATACTGTCGGGGATAATAAGCTCGCCTTCTGTGTCTGCAGGGATGCAGGTCTTACAGTATTCTTCATCACCAATAGCACATGCCAACGTTGAAGGGTTGAAGTGAAAACGCATTGTAACGTTGCCTTCTCCGAAGGGTATATCAGCCGTGAAACTTACATCCTCTTTCTCTTCTGTGAAGCCTATGCCACTGCAAAGCAACATAATGGCTGAAATGGTAACAATCTTCTTCATCGCAGATGCAAAGTTACGAATAATTCTGTTCTACTTGCAAAGTTTTGAAGAAAAAGTTATTGGAAAAGTCCTGAAACGTCATAGACAGACAACTCTTATCCTGCTGACTAACGATAAACACGAAGACACAAAGTAATAAATGTTCCCATTTCGCAAAGACTTCTGCCAGGAAAACGCTGCAGAGTTTGTTGAACGTTCATGTATGTTCAATTGAATCATCATGAACGTTCAATTGAACTATCATGATGATTCAATCAACTACCTTTGCCAAGTCGAGCAAAGGAGCAATCGACCTTCTGTTCCCAAAGATGTTAAAAGAGGTGGCTTGGCGAGGTGGAATATCGGATTCTATTCGTACCTTTGCTCAGCAAAGAAAAACCTTTCTTTTTGTTTTGTCTTCGCTTATTTGTATCCTTGCAGCCGAAAATTGACATTTGCATGAAGAAAGTCTCTTACTACTGCCAGTCGCTATCGTTTGCCTGCTGTCTATTTGCTCCTGCAAGGTGATGTTTGCAAACCAGGCGTGGCTAGTTGGCAAACTAACCACGCCTGGTTTTTCTTTTTGTGATGGAGTCGTGAAGAACTGCTCCTGCTTAATCACTTCACCACAATCTTTCTGACGATGGATGCGCCGTTGCGGAGCACGATATGCGCAATGACGGGCTCTCCCGCAGGCAAGGCATAACCGATGCGGCGTCCCTGCAGGTCATAGTAATAGACCGCTGCGATGTCGTCCGAGAGGGAGGCGTCGCTACATTCCTCTATCGCGGGAGCAATCTCGTCGATGTCCGTAGCAATTTCCTCCGAGGTGGTTTGCGCGAGAAGGGCCTCGCAGAGAGCAGTCGGCGGCGTTAGATAATAGTTGTCGAGCAGTTCGAAGCGAGCAGCCTTGCTGGACGCGACGTTGATTGGCTTCTTGTTAGCGTTGAATCCCAGGTACTTGGATGAGCCCGAGCGAATGAGGAACTTGCCGTTGACAAAAGTGAGTGTCAACTTACGTGGCACGTCGGACGCCTTGACGAGACTGCCGAGTTCAAGCCAGTAGCCAGTGCCGAGGTTGTAGAGGCAATAGTCGCTTTCGTCGTCGTGACGCAGGACAATCCAATGGTTGCTTGGGTCCGTAACGTCAGCCTCTGCCTGTGGAACGCTGACGATTTCTTGGTTGCGGACTGCTATGATGTCCTCGCCGTTGCCAATCATATAGGCGCGGAAGGAACAGATATGTTCCTGCTTGACGGTGTTGCCGTATCGCAGGAGGGGGTTGTGCTCAGCCATATCGAGCAACGCATTACGCATCGTCATGAAATCATAGTCGGTCTCTGCGAGCTCGCGAATGGGAGCCATGGCCTCGTAGGTGTATCCCTCGAAGTGATTTGTCTTGGCGATGAGTTCCTCGACGAACGGTTTGATGAGTTTTAGGGAACCTCTGGGAGAGAGGAGCGCCCTCATCGAGGCCTTCGAGTCGGCAAGGTAAGCAGTCTGCAAGGTGGCAATGAGCGAGTCGAGATTGATGCTCTCCACAACGCTGTGGTCGTCCACGAGGGGCAATGTGTTGGCCGAATCCTTCGGCTGTCCGTAGCCGCCAGCCTGCATGTAGAACGCCCTGGGCACATCGCTGGCAAGGCCGTGGCCGTAGTCCATGCGGCGATGACGAGTCGTTATCTCTCCGTCGTTGATGAACGTCTGGTAGTCCGTTTGCGTGAAGCTCGCCTTGTTCACATAATACCACTTGCCGCTACCAACCGAACGCTGATAGTTGTTACGGTAGTAGGCCCTGCGGAAGAGCTCACCTCCAGTGTCTGCCCAGTTCTCGATGAACGAGTACCAAGTGTTGTAATAGTGTGACTCGCCGCTGTGGCGTATGGTAGCCATGTAGTGCCACTCAGGGTCGTCTATCGCCTTGTACCACGTGGAGAGCAGCGAACATGGATAGCGGATGATGCTGTCATTGCCGGCCTGATCCTTAAGGACGATGGTTCGCTCCTCGGGGCGTGCACAGGTCAGGAACTGTACCCACTGCCCCGGATCCCACTTGCCATTGTACACCATCGACTGGCAGCCAGTTCCTTCGTTGCCAAAGCGATTGATGGCCACATCGTCACCGTTAGCCAAAGCACCTGCCCTAAGGTAGGTCGCCAAGTCAGGTGTGATGTCCGTGTCACCATTATCCCAAATGGAGAAGAGGACTCGGTGCTGATAAGTCGAAGGAATCGTGTCGGTGTACTGTCCGTTCTCGTTTTGCACAGTCTGTCCACACATCTGGATGCCCATGTATCCACCCGTGATGCCCAATGTCATAAGGTAAGTGTTGATGGTTGCATACTCCTTCGGCATCAGCACTTCCTGGTAGCACCACTCGTAGGAATCATTCTGCGGTGCGTTCGCAGCCGTTGAGTGTCCGAACCAGAGGTGTGTGGCTGGTGTGGGGAAGCCGCGCAGGTGAGCATCGATGACAGGATTCGAACCCTTGCGCTCGAACTCGAGACGCGTCAGACGGGTGATGCGATTGTAGCCATCAGGAGCCTGTATCTCCACGCGATACCAAGTGTCCTTGGGGAACCACATCTTCGGGACAATCTCGAAGCTATTGTTCTGCCCCTTGGTGCAAGCCTGTGTAAAGCTGCTGTCGAGCAACACCACGTCGGTCTCGCAGTTCTTGATGCGAACATTGAGCGTCACGTCGCCCGTCGTTCTTGGAGTCAGTATGGCAACACCCGACACGGAGTCGCGAGGGATGCGGAGACAATAGACGAGGGTGATGCGGTCGTCTGTCTCGAAGGTCGTGGCAGCCTCCGTCTTGCGATAGCCTGCATAACGACCTTCAATCTCACGATAGTGGCAGTTACCATAGATGATGTCCGTTGCCTGCACCTGCAAGGCTGCGAACACCATCAGAAATGATAAAAGATAGCGTTTCATGGTTTATGGAAAGATTATTGTTGTCTGTAATTGTCAAGCTGTTCAGGAGTCAACTTGCCGAGCAAGGTAGCATGCGTCTCCACTTCAGCCTCTGCGAGATTGACATAGACCTGAAGGCTCTTGCTGAAGAGCTCGGGAGCCTTCGTGGCGTTCTGCATCAGGAGATGAGACATGATGACGTCGGCTGCCATCTCGTAAAGATGACGTGCACAGAGGTCGTGCAGTTCCTGATTGTCTGCTTCCTTCACCGCCGCCGTACAGGCATTGAACTTCTCGGCCATTGCCTTGATGCGAGCCTTCGTGCCCTCGAGTTCAGCAGCGACAGGCAATTGCTCGTAGTCCTCGATGACTTGCGAGTAGAAGCCGTTCGTCACATAGCGGATGGCAGCAACGGTCTGCAGCTGCGTCGTACCTTCATATATCGAAGTGATGCGGGCATCGCGATAGATGCGCTGGCAAGCATACTCGAGCATGAAGCCGCTGCCTCCGTGAACCTGGATGCAGTCGTAGCCATTCTGGTTGGCGTACTCGCTGTTCATGCCCTTTGCCAAAGGCGTAAAGGCATCGGCGAGGCGGCTGTACTGCTTGAGCTCGGCGCGCTCTTCGGGCTCCAACTTGCGCTCGCGTGCAATGTCTTCAAGAGCCTTGTAGATGTCCACATAGCGAGCCGTCTGATAGAGCAAAGCACGACCTGCATCGAGACGCGCCTTAATGTTGCTAATCATCTCAGCCACAGCAGGGAACTCGATGATGGCCTTGCCGAACTGTTTGCGGTCGCGAGCATAGGCGATGGCTTCGTTGTAGGCTGCCTGCGAGAGACCGACGCTCTGAGCGGCAATACCGAGGCGGGCGCCGTTCATCAGCGACATGACATATTTGATAAGGCCGAGTTTGCGGTCGCCGCAGAGCTCGCACTTCGCGTTCTTATAGACCAGCTCACAGGTTGGCGAGCCGTGGATGCCGAGCTTATTCTCGATGCGACGCACATCGACGCCTCCGTCGCGCTTGTCGTAGATGAACATCGAGAGGCCGCGGCCGTCGCGTGTGCCAGCCTCACTTCGTGCCAGCACCAAGTGGATGTCGCTGTCGCCGTTCGTGATGAAACGCTTTGCGCCGTTCAGACGCCAGCAGTTGTTCTCCTCGTCGAAGGTTGCCTTGAGCATGACGCTCTGCAGGTCGCTGCCTGCATCGGGCTCGGTGAGGTCCATCGACATCGTCTTGCCCTTGCAGACACGGGGGATGTACTTCTGCCGCTGCTCCTCGTTGCCGAAGCAATAGAGTGTCTCGATGCAGTCCTGCAGGCTCCAGATGTTCTCGAAGCCAGCGTCGCCAGTCGAGACAATCTCGTTGGCAGCAGTGTAGACCGTCACGGGCAGGTTCAAGCCACCGTAGCGACGAGGCATTGTCATGCCGTTCATGCCTGCTTGAATCATGGCGTTGAGGTTCTCGTAGGTCTTCGAAGCATAGCTGACGCGACCCTTCTCGAGGTGAGGCCCCTCGGCATCGACAGCCTCGGCATTGGGAGCCACAACGTTAGCGACGATGTCGCCCACGATGTCCAGCACCTTGTCGTACGAGTCCATAGCGTCCGCAAAGTCCTGCGGCGCCTCGTCGTATTTGTCCTTATCTTCGTACTGGCGTTCCTTGAGCTCGACAATGCGCGGCATCAACTCACTCTGTTCCAGCTCGAACTGGATTTCTTTTATGTCACTATAATAATTAGCCATAATGTTTATTACAACGGATTAAACAGTTTTTCTTTATAAACCACGAATATTATTTACGCAACAACGGATTAAACGGATTAAACGGAATAGCTTTTGACCACGAATTACTCGAATTGCACGAATTATTTTTATTTTAACCAAAGATTGCACGGATTTGTTTTCCCTACTTTGAGGACGTAGTCAATTCGTGTAATTCGTGGTGAAATAAAAAACATCTAAGTGTGTATTATAATCCGTCAAATCCGTTAAATCCGTTGTTTGGAATCATTTGCTGTTCTGCTTATAATACTTTATCAACTTCGGCACCACCTCTTCCACTGTGCCGTTGATGACGTAGTCGGCGATGGTGTTGATGGGGGCGTTCTCGTCTGAGTTGATGGAGATGATGATGCCCGACTCCTTCATGCCTGCCACGTGCTGTATGGCGCCGCTGATGCCGCAGGCAATATACACTTTCGGACGAACGGTGACACCTGTCTGGCCGATTTGCAGGTCGTGGTCGGCAAAGCCTGCATCCACAGCAGCACGGCTGGCTCCTACTTCCGCATGCAGCACCTTGGCGAGCTCGTAGAGCTGCTCGAAGCCTTCCTTCGAACCGACGCCGTAGCCTCCAGCCACGATGATGGGAGCACCCTTCAGGTTGTTCTTGGCAGCCTCGACATGGCGGTCAAGCACCTTGGTGACGTATTCAGCCTCGGGAACAAACTTCGCGACATCTTCCACGATTACCTCGCCCTTGTAGTTCGGGTCGAGTATCTCTGCTTTCATCACGCCAGAGCGAACTGTTGCCATTTGTGGCCTGTTCTCGGGATTGACGATGGTTGCCACGATGTTACCACCGAAAGCGGGTCGTATCTGATAGAGCAAGTTCTCGTACGTCTTGCCATTCTTCTTGTCCTCATGAGGACCAATCTCAAGGCTGGTACAGTCCGCGGTGAGTCCACTATGCAGAGCCGACGAGACGCGAGGACCGAGATCGCGGCCCACGACGTCAGCTCCCATCAGGCAAATCTGCGGTTGCTCCTGCTTAAAGAGGTTGACGAGGACTGCCGTGTGAGGCTTGCTCGTGTAGGGAGCGAGGCCTTCTGCATCGAAGATATGGAGCTTATCCACGCCATAAGGCAGTATCTGAGCCTCGACTTTTCCGACGATTCCGCTGCCGGCAGCAACGGCTTCGAGTTGTACGCCAAGCGTATTGGCCAGCTTTCTTCCCTTAGTCAGAAGCTCTTGGCTTACTTCGGCAACCTTTGTGCCTTCAAGCTCGCAATAAACAAATACACTATTCATATTAGTTATATTTTGTAGTTAAGTAGTTTGTAGTTATCGCTTCGCTGGTAGTTAAGCCGATACCTCTATCGCTCAGTGTATAACGTCATTAACTATAGGCTTAGCTACTTAACTCCTTAACTACTGACTACTTTACCACTATCCTATTGTATGGCTTGCGAGGAGTTCCTGGATGAGACCGTTCACATCCTCGTCGCTGCCGGTTAATACTTTACTTTCCTTCGCCTTGAAGACGATGTTCTCTACTGCCTTCACCTTAGTTGGCGAGCCAGCCAGACCGCATTGGCTGAGGTCGGCATTCACGTCGGCACAGCTCAGTTGACCGAGCTTCAGGTAAGGTTTCTTCTCATACTCTGCTGCGTAGGGCAGGTCGGCGTAGGTCGTCTC
>JAGCNZ010000060.1 GCA_017645655.1 Bacteroidaceae bacterium
ATGCATCTGTAGGTGATGTGATTGTTGTGTCTGTGAAGAGCGCAATCCCCACCAGTGAAGTTAAGAAGGGTGCAGTATCAAAGGCCTTGATTGTACGTACTAAGAAGGAAGTCCGTCGTGCTGACGGTTCCTACATTCGTTTTGATGATAACGCTTGCGTTCTCCTGAACAATGCAGGCGAGTTGCGTGGTAGTCGTATTTTCGGTCCTGTTGCTCGTGAGTTGCGTGCCGCCAACATGAAGGTGGTTTCACTGGCACCCGAAGTTCTTTAATCAATTAATGATTTCAGTAATGAGTAAGTTACACATCAAGAAAGGCGATACAGTTTACGTCAACTCTGGCAACTGCAAGGGTCAGACAGGTAAAGTGTTACAGGTGCTCGTGAAGGAGCAGCGCGCCATCGTAGAGGGTATTAATATGGTCAGCAAGAGCCAGAAGCCTAGCGCCAAGTTCCCTCAGGGAGGTATCGTTAAGCAGGAAGCTCCCATTCAAATTTCAAAGCTTAACCCTGTGGTGGACGGCAAGGCTGTTCGCTCTAATGGTAAGGCTATGAATGTAACTGTTAAATAATAGGAGATGTAATAATGGCAAATACTGCAAGCCTTAAGAAAGAATATGCCGAGCGTATTGCTCCTGCGCTGAAGAAGCAGTTCAACTACTCTTCAGCTATGCAGATTCCCGTATTGAAGAAGATTGTCATCAATCAGGGTCTGGGAATGGCAACTGCTGACAAGAAGATTATCGACGTTGCAATCAACGAGCTCTCTGCCATCACTGGCCAGAAGGCTGTTGCCACTGTTTCCAAGAAGGACGTCGCTAATTTCAAACTGCGTAAGAAGATGCCTATCGGTGTCATGGTCACCTTGCGTCGTGAGAGAATGTACGAGTTCCTCGAAAAGCTCGTGCGCGTTGCTCTTCCCCGTATCCGCGACTTCAAGGGTATCGAGAGCAAGCTGGATGGCCGCGGCAACTATACCCTCGGCATTCAGGAGCAGATTATCTTCCCCGAGATCAATATCGACACCATCGACCGCATCCTCGGTATGAACATCACGTTCGTCACCACTGCTAAGACCGATGAAGAGGGTTACGCTCTGCTCAAGGAGTTCGGCCTTCCCTTTAAGAACGCTAAAAACGACTAAACAATATGGCTAAAGAATCAATGAAGGCCCGCGAGGTCAAGAGAGCAAAACTCGTGGCTAAGTATGCTGAGAAGCGTGCAGCGTTGAAGAAGATTGTGAACAGCGGCGATCCCGTTGAGGCATTCGAGGCAGCTCAGAAGCTGCAGGCAATTCCCCGCAACGCCAACCCCATCCGTCTTCACAACCGTTGCAAGCTCACCGGTCGTCCAAAGGGCTACATCCGCCTGTTCGGCCTTTCACGTATTCAGTTCCGTGAGATGGCTTCAAGCGGCCTGATCCCCGGCGTGAAGAAAGCGAGCTGGTAAGGTATCGGTCGTCGTGCCTCCGGCCTCTGGCAGTGAAGTTGAAAAACGTCACGTGGGTGAGCGGGAAACTTGGCACGTGATGTTGCCCAACATCCCACGTGATAATTGCCAACATCACACGTGATAATTGCTAACATGGCACGCCTAGTTTTCCAGCCCTCCCTGGAGCATCCGGAAGCAAGACAGCGAAAAGACACATTTTTAATTTTAATATTGTCGGGAGAGCCCCGATCAATTAAATTCTAAACTATATGACAGATCCAATTGCAGACTATTTGACAAGATTGCGCAACGCAATTCAGGCCAAACACCGCGTAGTGGAGGTGCCTGCGTCAAATCTTAAGAAGGAGATTACAAAGATCCTCTTCGAGAAGGGCTACATTCTGAACTACAAGTTCGTGGAAGACGGCCCTCAAGGTACAATCAAGATTGCTCTGAAGTATGACGCCGTCAACAAGGTGAATGCTATCAAGAAGCTAATCAGAATATCCACGCCCGGTATGCGTAAGTACACCGGTTACAAGGATATGCCGAGAGTTATCAACGGACTGGGTATCGCTATCCTTTCCACATCTAAGGGTGTAATGACGAACAAGGAGGCTGCCGACCTCAAGATTGGCGGCGAGGTTCTTTGCTACGTTTATTAATTTGAGGAGGAATACATTATGTCAAGAATAGGTAAATTGCCCATAAGCATTCCTGCCGGAGTGACTATCAATGTCAGCGATGACAACAAGGTTACCGTGAAAGGCCCCAAGGGTGAAATGTCACAGACTGTAGACCCCTCTATCAAGGTCAACATCTCTGACGGCGAGGTGACTTTCGAAATCGTAGAAGAAAACGACACCGTTGAGCAGAAGCAGAAGCAGGCTTTCCACGGCCTCTACCGTTCCCTCATCAACAACATGGTCGTTGGTGTTTCCGAAGGTTACAAGAAGGAAATGGAACTCGTAGGTGTAGGTTATCGTGTATCCAACCAGGGCAACCTCCTGGAGTTCGCACTCGGCTACACACACCCCATCCTTCTTCAGCTCCCCTCTGAAATCAAGGTCGAGACAAAGTCTGAGAGAAATCAGAATCCCCTGATTATCCTCGAGTCCTGCGACAAGCAACTCCTCGGCCAGGTATGTGCAAAGATTCGTTCTTTCCGTAAGCCTGAGCCTTACAAGGGCAAAGGTATTCTGTTCGTAGGCGAGCAGATTCGTAGAAAGTCCGGTAAGTCGGCTGGTGCCAAGTAACATCTAAAACTGTAAGATTATGACAACTAAAGTAGAAAGACGAATCAAGATTAAGTACAGAGTTCGCAATAAGATTTCTGGTACTGCAGAGCGTCCCCGTATGTCTGTCTTCAGAAGCAACAAGCAGATATATGTACAGATAATCAATGATATGAACGGAACTACTCTGGTCAGCGCCTCCTCACTTGGCATGGAAACATGCCCCAAGAAGGAGCAGGCTGCCAAGGTTGGCGAACTGGCTGCCAAGAAGGCTCTCGAAGCCGGCATCACCACAGTAGTGTTCGACCGCAATGGTTATCTCTATCATGGCAGAGTGAAGGAAGTTGCTGATGCAGCACGTAACGGAGGACTTAAATTCTAAAGAATTATGGCAAATAAAGTTAAGATAAACAGCGAAATGGAGCTGAAGGACAGGCTCGTAGCAATCAACCGTGTAACCAAGGTTACCAAGGGTGGTCGCACGTTCACCTTCGCCGCTATTGTTGTTGTTGGTAACGAGAATGGTATCATCGGCTGGGGCCTTGGCAAGGCAGGTGAAGTCACCGCAGCTATCGCCAAGGGCGTAGAGTCTGCCAAGAAGAACCTCGTACAGGTCCCCGTTCATAATGGCACAGTGCCTCACGAGGCAGCTGCCAAGTTCGGTGGAGCCGACGTGCTCATCATGCCCGCATCACACGGTACAGGCGTCGTTGCCGGCGGTGCTATGCGTGCTGTCCTCGACAGCGTAGGCATCACAGACTGTCTGGCAAAGTCAAAGGGCTCTTCCAACCCCCACAACCTGGTAAAAGCCACCATCGCAGCACTCTCACAGATGCGCGACCCCAAGACCGTGGCTGCCAACCGTGGTATCAGTGTAGAAAAAGTATTTAGAGGATAAGGAGGTAAAGTTATGGCAACTATCAAAGTACAACAAGTAAGAAGCCGCATTCACGCTCCTCGCACTCAGAAGGCCACCTTGGATACACTGGGTCTGAGAAAGATGAATCAGATTGTCGAGATTGAAGACAATGCCTCTAACCGTGGCTTGATTAACGCAGTTCATCATCTCGTAAAGGTGATTGACTGATAATTATGAACAATTAATTCGATTATATTATGAAATTGAATAATTTGAAACCTGCAGCCGGATCAACTCACAGTCGTAGAAGACTTGGTCGTGGTCCCGGTTCTGGCTTAGGTGGAACTTCTACCCGTGGCCATAAGGGTGCTAAGGCTCGTTCCGGTTACAAGAGAAAGATCGGTTTCGAGGGCGGTCAGATGCCTCTGCAGCGTCGTCTGCCCAAGTTCGGCTTCAAGAATATCAACCGTGTTGAATATCAAGTGGTGAATCTCTCTTCCATTCAGAAACTCGCAGATAAGAAGAACCTCGAGAAGATTACTGTCGAAGACATGGTTGCCGCAGGAATGGTTTCTGCAAAGGGTTTGGTTAAGGTTCTCGGCAACGGCAAACTGACTGCTAAGGTCGAGGTCGTGGCTAATGCCTTCTCCAAAACTGCTGAGGAAGCTATCCAGAACGTAGGTGGTACTGCAACTAAACTTTAATTCTGATGAAGAAGTTTATTGAAACATTAAAGAATATCTGGCACATCGAGGATCTGCGCACCAGACTCCTCATTACGCTGGCATTTGCTGCGATGTACCGTTTCGGCTCATTCATCGTCCTCCCCGGCATCAACCCGGAGGCCCTGACAGCCCTCAGAGAACAAACCAATACGGGACTTATGTCTCTGCTGAACATGTTCTCAGGCGGCGCATTCTCCAACGCATCCATCTTTGCCTTGGGAATCATGCCATACATTTCAGCATCTATTGTCATCCAGCTCTTTGCTTTCGTTGTACCTTATTTCCAGAAGATGCAGCGTGAAGGCGAAAGCGGACGTCGTAAGATGAACCAGTACACACGTTACTTGACCATGTTGATTCTGCTCGTTCAGGCTCCGTCATACCTGATTAACCTGAAGATGCAGGCTCAAGGCGCACTCAACCCCGCCATTGACTGGACACTGTTTATCCTTGCCAGCACGATTATCCTTGCTGCAGGTAGCATGTTCATCCTTTGGATTGGCGAGCGCATTACAGACAAAGGCATCGGTAATGGTGTGTCACTCATCATCATGCTGGGTATCATTGCCCGTCTGCCTCAGGCATTCGGACAGGAAGTCGTATCTCGCCTAAACAACTTGGGCGGCGGCGGTCTCGTGATGTTCATCCTGGAGCTCGTGCTCCTCTTTGCCGTCATTCTCGCTGCTATCATGCTTGTTCAGGGCGTCCGCAAAGTGCCCGTACAGTATGCCAAGAGAATGGTAGCAGGCCAACAAGTAGGTGGTGTCCGTCAGTACATTCCCCTTAAGGTCTTTGCTGCTAACGTGATGCCTATCATCTTCGCACAGGCCATCATGTTTATCCCCATCACTCTGCTCGGTCTCGTCTCCAATGGCGGCCAGGCAGCGTCTCCTGTTCTCATGGCACTCTCCGACCACACAAGCTGGGCATATAACATTCTCTTCGCTCTGCTGATTATTGCCTTTACATATTTCTATACTGCCATTACCCTGAACCCTGTTCAGATGGCAGAGGATATGAAGCGCAACAACGGTTTCATTCCTGGCATTCGTCCGGGCAAGGATACCGCTGACTTCATCGACAAGATAATGGACCGCATCACGTTGCCCGGTTCTCTTTTCCTGGCAGTGATTGCATGTATGCCTGCCTTTGCAGGACTGCTCAATGTGAAGCCTGAGTTCGCTCAGTTCTTCGGCGGCACATCTTTGCTCATCCTCGTCGGTGTAGTTCTCGACACGCTCCAGCAGATTGAGAGTCATCTGCTCATGAGACACTATGATGGCTTGCTGAGTTCTGGCCGCATTCGTGGTCGCTCAGGTATATCTTCACGTTATTAAGGAATAGTCACCAGCGGATGATATTTCTTAAGACAGAAGACGAGATAGAATTAATGCGAGCTGCCAACCAGCTTGTTGCCAAGACACTGGCCGAAGTGGGGAAACATGTCAAGCCGGGTGTCACGACAAAGGAGTTGGATAAGGTAGCAGAAGAATTTATACGCGACAATGGCGCGGTGCCAACCTTCAAGGATTTCCCCAATCCCTGCGGAGGTACACCGTTTCCTGCGTCGATTTGCACCTCAGTCAATGATGTTGTGGTGCATGGTGTCCCCAACGACACGCCGTTAGCGAACGGAGATATCGTGTCGGTGGACTGCGGAGTACTCCTGAATGACTTTAACGGCGATTCTTGCTACACATTCTGTGTCGGCGAAGTCTCGGAAGAAGTCGCTCAGTTGCTCGATGTCACAAAGAAAGCCCTCTATGAAGGAATCGCGAGTGCCCAGCAGGGCAAGCGCATTGGTGACATCGGCTTTGCGGTACAGACACTTTGCGAGTCTCATGGCTACGGAGTCGTTCGCGAGTTCGTGGGTCATGGCATAGGACACAAGATGCATGAAGACCCTCAGGTGCCCAACTATGGGCGTAAGGGTAACGGTCCGATGATAAAGAGCGGACTTTGCATTGCGATTGAGCCAATGATTACGATAGGCAGTCCGAAGATATACATGTGTGAGGACAACTGGACCATCAAGACTCGCGACGGAAAACCTTCTGCCCATTTCGAGCACACGATAGCGGTGCACAAGGGCAAGGTCGAGATTCTGTCTTCCTTCGAAGATATAGAAAAGGCAAAATAAACAAGTATGGCAAAACAGGCTGTTATAGAACAAGACGGTGTAATCGTGGAGTCGCTCTCAAATGCGATGTTCCGAGTTGAATTGGAGATAGGTCAGAAGATAATCTGCAACATCTCTGGCAAAATGAGGATGCATTACATCAAGATACTTCCGGGCGATAAGGTCAAAGTGGAAATGAGTCCGTATGACCTGACGAAAGGACGTATCGTATTCAGATACAAATAAAAACAACAATATGAAAACAAGAGCTTCTTTGAAAAAACGTACCCCTGACTGCAAGATCGTACGTCGTAAGGGTCGTTTGTATGTTATTAACAAGAAAAACCCTAAGTACAAGATGCGCCAGGGTTAGTGATTATTGCAAATTAGAAAAGTATAGTATATGGCAATTAGAATTGTTGGTGTAGATTTGCCTCAGAACAAACGAGGTGAAATCGCTTTAACCTATATCTTCGGTATAGGTCGCAGTAGCTCCGCCAAGATCCTGGAGAAGGCTGGCGTGGACAAAGACAAGAAGGTTACAGACTGGACTGACGACGAGGCAGGCAAGATTCGTGAGATTATCGGTGCCGAGTATAAGGTCGAGGGTGACCTCCGTTCTGAGATTACTATGAACATCAAGCGCCTGATGGATATCGGTTGCTATCGTGGAGTTCGTCATCGTAATGGTCTTCCCGTTCGTGGTCAGAGCACAAAGAACAATGCTCGCACACGTAAGGGCAAGAAGAAGACTGTTGCAAACAAGAAAAAGGCTACTAAATAATAAGTGATATGGCAAAGAAAACAGTTGCTACAAAGAAGAGAGTAGTGAAGGTTGACGCAATGGGTCAGCTCCACGTACATAGCTCGTTCAACAATATCATTGTCTCTTTGGCCAATAGCGAAGGTCAGGTCATCTCTTGGTCTTCTGCCGGAAAGATGGGTTTCCGTGGCTCGAAGAAGAACACTCCCTATGCTGCCCAGATGGCTGCTCAGGATTGTGCAAAGACTGCATACGACCTGGGTCTGCGCAAGGTGAAGGCATACGTCAAGGGTCCTGGCAATGGCCGTGAGTCTGCAATCCGCACCGTGCATGGTGCTGGTATCGAGGTGGTCGAGATTATCGACGTCACTCCGCTTCCTCACAATGGTTGTCGTCCCCCGAAGAGGAGAAGAGTTTAATATGATAGGTCAAACATTAACACAAAGATAAAATGGCAAGATATACAGGACCTAAGTCAAGGATTGACCGTCGCTTCGGCGAGGCTATCCTGGGTAATCCCAAAGTACAGGCTAAGCGTAACTTCCCTCCTGGCCAGCATGGTAACAACCGTCGCCGCAAGACTTCCGAGTATGGCATCATGCTTGCTGAGAAGCAGAAGGCTAAGTACACTTATGGTGTGCTGGAGAAGCAGTTCCGCAATATGTTTGAGAAGGCTGCCCGCACCAGTGGCATCACCGGTGAGATTCTCCTCCAGAATCTGGAGAGCCGTCTTGACAACATCGTTTACCGTTTGGGCATCGCTCCTACCCGTCGTGCTGCCCGTCAGCTCGTCAACCACAAGCACATTGTAGTCGACGGTCAGGTGGTAGGTATCCCTTCTTATAGCGTCAAGCCCGGTCAAGTGGTAGGTGTTCGCGAGCGCAGCAAGAGCCTCGAGGTTGTACAGAATGCTTTGGCAGGCTTCAACCACTCTAAGTATCCTTGGATCGAATGGGATGAGAGTCAGAAGGCAGGCAAGTATCTTCATAAGCCTGACCGCAGTGACATCCCCGAGACCATTAAGGAACAATTGATCGTTGAGTTGTACTCTAAATAAAATATAAGAATGGCGATATTAGCATTTCAAAAACCCGATAAGGTTATAATGTTGGAGGCGGATGACAAGTACGGCAAGTTCGAATTCCGCCCCTTGGAAGGTGGTTTTGGTACTACCATTGGTAATGCTTTACGCCGCATCCTTCTCTCCTCGCTTGATGGCTTCGCTATCAACACCGTCTCTATATCTGGCGTTGAGCACGAGTTCGCTACCGTGCCCGGAGTCAAGGAAGATGTCACCAACATTATATTGAACCTGAAGCAGGTAAGATTCAAGCAGGTTGTAGAGGACTTTGAGACCGAGAAGGTCACCGTTACTGTCGAGAACGCCACTGAGCTTAAGGCCGGTGACTTCAACAAGTATCTGGTTGGCTTCGAGGTGCTGAATCCCGAGCTGGTGATTTGCCATCTGGACGCCAAGGCGTCGTTGCGCATGGAAATCAGCATCAATAAGGGTCGCGGCTACGTGCCCGCAGACGAGAACCGCATCTTCTGCACCGATGTGAATGTTATCCCTATCGATTCAATCTACACTCCAATCAGGAATGTCAAGTACGCAGTAGAGAACTTCCGCGTAGAGCAGAAGACCGACTACGAGAAGCTCGTGCTTGAGATTACCACTGATGGTTCCATTCACCCGAAGGACGCGCTCAAGGAAGCTGCCCGCATCCTCATTCATCACTTCATGCTCTTCTCCGACGAGAAGATTACGCTGGAGAACAGCGAGATGGACGTGAACGAGGAGTTCGACGAGGAAGTGCTCCACATGCGCCAGCTCCTGAAGACCAAGCTGGTCGACATGGACTTGTCCGTACGCGCACTGAATTGCCTCAAGGCTGCCGATGTAGACACCCTTGGCGACTTGGTACAGTACAACAAGACTGACCTGCTCAAGTTCAGGAACTTCGGCAAGAAATCGCTCACGGAGCTTGATGATTTGCTCGAGAGTCTGAATCTGTCGTTTGGAACTGACATTTCTAAGTATAAATTAGATAAAGATTAAAAGTCATGAGACATAATAAGAAATTCAACCATCTGGGTCGTACTGCATCCCACAGAGCAGCCATGTTGAGCAATATGGCCGTGTCCCTGATCATGCACAAAAGAATCACTACGACCCTCGCCAAGGCAAAGGCCTTGAAGAAGTATGTAGAGCCTCTCATCACCAAGTCGAAGGAGGATACTACCAACTCACGCCGTGTCGTGTTCAGCTATCTGCAGGACAAGCACGCCATCACGGAACTGTTCACGGTAATCTCTCAGAAGGTTGCCGACCGTCCCGGTGGCTACACCCGCATCATCAAGACCGGGTTCCGTGCCAGCGATGCTGCTCCCATGTGCTTCATCGAGCTCGTTGACTTCGACGAGAACATGGCAAAGACAGCCAAGAAGGCAAAGCGCACACGTCGTTCTTCCAAGAAGGCAGCCGCTTCTGCAGAAGAAGCAGCACCTGTAGCTGAGGCACCCGCAGCAGAAGCCGCAGAGACTGCAGCTCCAGCCGCAGAAGAAGCTCAAGAATAAAAGATGGATGCTTAAGCACCAGGGCTGCGCCTCCAAGGCACGGCCTGTGGGTGCTCTAACACCAAGGCGCGACAAGAGTCGCGGTTCTAAATTGCAATAGTGACGCCGCTTCATCCGTGAGGATGGAGCGGCTCTTTTTGTTCCGGCGCCGGAACATCTCAGCGCTTCTATCATCGGGTATGGTGAGCGAGCGCTGCGTCAAGGCCGTGACGGGCAGCCTCACTTCAGGCGTCGCCAGCCTGGTTTGCAAACATCACGTGTGATGATTGCAAACTTAACGTGTAATATTTGAAATATCACGTGTAATATTTGAAATATCACGTGTGATAATTGTAGACATCACGTGTGATGATTGCCGGCGTCGCGTGCTGCGTTTGTTGGCGCTTGATGGTGCTTGTGGTTTCGCGAGGTGGTAAAAAAGTCTAATATATTTGTTTTTTCGCTCACTTCTTCGTATCTTTGCAGCAAAATTCAAACTTTATTCAAACTAATGATGAAAATTAAATTTGTTCTCCTCGGCTTGATGTTTGCTGTTGCGGCTCAGGCTGAAAACCTTGCGCAGTATGTTAATCCCGTCATCGGCACGGGCGATCATGGTCATGTCTTCATGGGTGCCAGCGTTCCGTTTGGCATGGTGAATGCTGGTCCGAATCAGATCGAGACGGGCTGGGACTGGTGTTCGGGCTATCATGAGAGTGGCAAGAAGATTATCGGTTTTGCCCAGATGCACTTGAGCGGCACTGGTTGCGGTGACCTTGGCGACATAGGCTTGATGCCTGCTTATGGCGACGTGGAGCTGAGCCGCGAGGGTATTGCCAGCGAGTACCGTCACGAGACGGAGGTCGCCGTGCCTGGCTACTATCGAGTGATGCTGGACCGTTTCAGCATCATGTGCGAGATGACGGCTACCGAGCGCACGGCTCTCTATCGTTTCACCTTCCCGCGTGGCAGCAACAATGCTCGCATCATCATCGACTTGGAGAATACCATCGGCGATGAGGCCCGCGATACTCGTGTGGTGCCGGTGGATGACTATACGCTGATGGGCTATCGTCGCAGCCATGGATGGGCAAATGATCAGTGGTTGTTCTTCTGCATGAGGTTCAACAAGCCCATTCACAATTGGCTGAGCGCCGGCCCGAATGCGAAGTACGGACAGGCCACGTTCGAGGTCGACCCGGGCGACCAGGTGATGGTCAAGGTGGCGCTCTCGCCGACGAGCGAGGCGAATGCGCTGCTCAACATGAATGCCGAGTTGCCTGAATTCAACTTTGAAGCGGTGGCCGATGCTGCCTCGGAGGCTTGGAACAAGGAGCTCTCACGCATCAAGGCCACGTTCCGCACGGAGCGCGAGCGCACCATCTTCTACACGGCCATGTATCACTACATGATCGACCCGCAGCTGTGGTGCGACGTGACGGGCGACTACATGGGTGCCGACTTCAAGGTGCATCGCGGCGCCGACTATAATACGCTGACGACGTGGAGCCTTTGGGACACTTACCGCGCTGCCCATCCGTTGGCTACCATCATTATGCCCGACCGCATGCGCGACTATGCGAAGACGATGCTCGCCATTTATCGCGAGTGGGGCGAGCTGCCTGTCTGGCACTTGGTGAGCAACGACACGTATTGCATGGTAGGCGAGCCTGCCGTCCCTGTCTTGGCCGACATCATCCTGAAGGGTGAGGCGCAGGACATCGACATCGACGAGGCATACGAAGCTGTCTGCGCAAGCATGCTCCCCACGGAGTATGCCAAAGTGCGCCGTCTGCCGCTGCGCGGCAAGGACTATCTGGCCGAACTCGGCTACCTCCCCTATGACGGTCGCGAAGGCGAAGTGGTGGGCAAGAGCATGGAGTACTTCATCGCCGCCTGGGCGGCTGCCCAGCTTGCCGGAAAACTCGGGCACAAGGAGGACAGCATCCGCTTCTACGACATCAGCATGAACTACAAGAAGCTCTACGACCGCCGCGTCAACGTGATGCGCGCACTCGACATGAAGGGTGAGTTCCGACCCCTGCCTCCCAACTTCAACCCGAATCAGCAGACGCGCGACTACACCGAAGGCAACCCCTGGCAATACACCTTCCTCGTACCTCACGACGTGAAAGGCCTGGCGCAGGTCATGGGAGGTGATAAAGCACTGGAGCAGAGACTCGACGATCTGCTGTCTGCCAGCAGCGACCTGGGCGAGGGAGCAGCTCCCGACATATCCGGCCTGATCGGACAGTACGCCCATGGCAACGAACCGAGCCACCACATCTTATACATGTACAACTACGTCGGCCAGCCCCGCAAAGCGCAGAAACGCATCCGTCAGGTCATGGACGAACTCTACGACGACAAGCCCGCCGGCATCTGCGGCAATGAAGACGCCGGACAGATGTCAGCCTGGTACATCATGTCAGCCCTCGGATTCTATCAGGTAGAGCCGTGTGGCGGCGTATATCAGCTCGGCTCGCCTATCGTGGAAGAAGCCGTCATCCCCGTCCGCGACGGCAAGACATTCACCATCCGCACGCATGGAGGAAGCGACAAAGCCATCTACGTCAAGAAGTACGTCCTGAACGGAAAGCAGCTGAAGGGCACCACCATCACCCACGAGCAAATCATGGCAGGCGGAACACTCGACGTCTATATGACGAAATAACGTGACAGCCAAATAACGAAATAACGTAATAACGTAATAACGATGAAAAGAATACTATTTGCCCTGCTGATGAGCGCACCAATGTACGCCCTCGGCAACACGAACTACACTATGCCGGAGCCTGCCAAGAAACAGCAAGTGGCAGTTCAAAGCACCATCAAAGACCTGCGCCCTGCACCCGAGAAACGCCTCTTCCGCAGCGACGCCATCGAGAAACAAATCCTCGACCTCAAGCAGAAACTCACCGCAATCGACCCCAAACTGTATTGGATGTTCGTCAACTGCTTCCCAAACACGCTCGACACGACAGTCTGGTATAGCAACGAAAGCGGCGACGACGATACATTCGTCATCACAGGCGACATCGAAGCCATGTGGTTGCGTGACAGCGCAGCACAGGTCTGGCCCTACCTTCGCTACGTGAATCAGGACGAGCCGCTGCGTCACCTCATCCGCGGCGTGATTCGCCGTCAGTTCGCATGCATCCTTATCGATCCATACGCCAACGCCTTCAACATCAAACCAAAAGACGGCGAATGGCAAAGCGACGAGACAAAGATGAACAAGATGCTGCACGAGCGCAAGTACGAGATTGATTCCCTTTGCTATCCTCTCCGCCTTGCTTACGCATATTGGCAGAAGACCGGCGACAGCAGCATCTTCGACGAGACATGGCTTAAAGTGGTACATGCCACACTCGACGTGTTCCGCGACCAGCAGAACTGGAATGGATATAAGACGAACTACCACTTCCGCCGCAAGACCGCTGCACTCCACGACACACGAAGCAACGCAGGCTACGGCCATCCCGGCAAGGCATGCGGACTCATCGCAAGTGCCTTCCGTCCCAGCGACGACAGCACTATCTTCCCGTACCTTGTGCCCTCGAACTTCTTCGCAGTGAGCGTGCTTCGCAAGGCAGCGACAATCCTTCGCACGGTGAACAAGGAGAAAGTTCTTGCCGGCGAGTGCGAGCAAATGGCAAGCCAAGTGGAGGCAGCACTGAAGGAGTACGCCGTGGTGGAGCATCCTAAGTATGGTCCCATCTATGCTTTCGAGGTTGACGGCTACGGCAGCTACCTTCTCATGGACGACAGCAACGCGCCAAGTCTGCTTTGCCTGCCTTACCTGACCGACGTTGCCATTGATGATCCCATCTATCAGAACACGCGTCGCTTCGTCTGGAGCGAGGACAATCCATACTTCTTCAAAGGCAAAGCCGGCGAAGGCATCGGTGGTCCTCACTGCGGACTTGACAAGCCGTGGCCCATGTCGCTGGTGATGAAGGCCTTTACCACCAATGATCGCAAGGAGAAGGAATGGTGCGTGCAGGAGATTTTGAAGACCGACGGTGGCAAGGGCTTCATGCATGAATCCTTCAATAAGGACGATGCGACAGACTTCACACGCAGTTGGTTCGCATGGGCCAACACAATCTTCGGCGAACTTATCGTAGATATGTATGCAGAATAAACACATCAAGATACCAGCAGGAGCCCTCATCGTGGGGCTCTTTGCTTTTATGTCAGCCCTCTTCTCGGCTTGCACGAGCGGTGAGGAGTCTGAGGTGCAGGACGCGCTCGACTTCCTGTATGCGGGCATGCCGCTGCCCGACAGCGTGGATTACCCACGCGAGTTCTGGGAAGCAAACGTGCGGATGGCGGTCAAGGCACGTCATGAGATGCCTTGGGGCGCTAAGGTGCCGGGTCGTGAATGGCGCCATTTCGTGCTTCCCTTGCGCGTCAACAACGAAGACCTCGACTCGTTCCGCATTGCTTATTACGATGAGTTGAAGGCGCGCGTGGCAGGCAAGACGATGTACGCTGCCGTGCTGGAGGTGAACCATTGGTGTCACGAGCATGTCAGCTACCAACCCAGCGACAGCCGCACTTCCTCGCCGATGAACACACTTCGCTCAGCCATCGGACGTTGCGGCGAAGAGAGCACCTTCACTGTTGCTGCCCTACGCACCATCGGCATCCCTGCTCGCCAGGTCTACACGCCACGCTGGGCACACACTGACGACAACCATGCTTGGGTTGAGGCTTGGGTTGACGGCACTTGGTACTTCCTTGGCGCTTGCGAACCAGAGCCGGTGCTGAACCTCGGATGGTTCAACGAGTCGGCCAGCAGAGGCATGCTCATGCATACGAAAGCCTTTGGAGATTACACCGGACCGGAGGAGGTGATGAACAAGACGGCGTGCTACACTGAGATAAACGTCACGAAAAACTATGTCGATGTGGCTTCCATCATTGTCACCGTCCTTGGTCAGGACAGCCTTCCCGTCGAGGGTGCGACGGTCGATTACCGCCTTTACAACTATGCTGAACTCTACCCGATAGCGTCGAAGCAAAGCGATGCGAAGGGCAAGTCGTCGTTGACGTGCGGCAAGGGCGACCTGATTGTATGGGCGAGCAAAGACGGCAAGTTCGACTTCCGGAAAGTGAGCGTCGGCAAGGACGCCCTGCTGACGTTGGTTCTGGACAAGGACAGCACTTACACCGCATCGCTTGAACTCGACTTTGTGCCGCCGTTTGGCAAGTACAACAAGCCCGATGTGAGTGTTGAGGCGCGACGCGACAACCACAGACGTCTTGCCGAGGAGGACAGCATCCGCATCGCCTACATGAATCAGGCCTTCTGCCAGGATGCCGAACCAGGCAGCCCTGAGGCGCTGGCACGAGCCAACTGGCGAACTATCGAGGCGTTTCGGAAGCAGACAGACAAGCAGCTTGCCGACGATATTCTTGCTACTCTTTCGCGTAAGGACTACAGGGACGTCACGCTCGACGTGCTGATGGACGTGGCAAAGACCCTCTCTAACTCTCCCTTAAAGGAAGAGGATATGAAGTATATCCTCAGCCCACGTGTGGCCAACGAACGTTTGACGCCGTGCCGCGGAGCACTTCGTGAGTACTTCCAGGGCATGACTGCCGCGGAGTTGAAGCAGTGGGTGAAGGATAGCATAACGGTGGACGACACCCGCAATCCGCAGCATCTCTGCATGAGTCCGCTCGGCGTGTTGCGCCACAGGACGTGCGACGCCCACAGTTGCGACATTTTCTTCGTGTCGGCGGCCCGTGCCATCGGCATTCCCGCACGCATAGATGAAGTGACGGGCAAAGTGGAGACTCTCTCTAACACTCCCTTAAAGGGAGAGGACTCAAAGCAGGAAGTCTCCCCTTTAAGGGAAGATTTAGAGGGGTCTCTTCGCCTTACGTACACCGACCAGAAGGTCAAGGAGAACCCTTCCTACTACTCGCATTTTGCCCTGTCGCGCATCGAGAACGGTCGCCCGCAGTTGCTCGAGTACCCTGAGAACGCGACGTGGAAGGAGACCTTCAAGGACGGCGTGAGCGTCGATGCCGGCCAGTACATGCTCCTCAGCGGCACACGCATGGCGAATGGAAATGTTTGGGCCAATCTCAACATCTTTAATGTTGCTGCAGGGCAGCAGCAAGCGGAACCTCTCCGGCTGCGTGCGGACGACGAGCACCTGCACGTCATCGGCAATTTCGACTGCGAGAACTACTTCACGAACGCAAAGGGCGTGCACAAGAAGATACTGGATGCGACCGGACGCGGCTTCTACATGATTGCCCTCATCCGCAGCAACCACGAGCCCAGCACGCACCTGCTCCACGACATGGAAGCGGCAAACATCCACATCTCGCAGTGGTCGCAGTGCTACCTCATGTTGTTCACCAGCCAGGAAGACTATGCTAATTTCAATCGCAGGGACTTCGACGACCTGCCCAGCAATGTCCTCTTCGGCGTTGCTGACCCGGAAACCGTGGAGGCACTCCACATCGAGGAACTCACGCACGGCAACGAGGAACTGCCCATCCTCATGCTCTGCGACACCTTCAACCGCGTCGTCTGGTTCCGCCAGGGCTACAACATCGGCCTGGCCGACCAGTTGATGGACGCACTACGGAAGGTCATCCTGAGGGAATAAAAGCGCTGCAAGGCCAGTCCTCCTATGTGAAAAAAACAGGAGGACTGCAGTCCTGCGAAAATTTTACAATAGGAGGACTCCAGTCCCACCGTGGGAGGACTGGAGTCCTCCTGTGCTGTGACGGCAGTCCTCCCATGGTGGGACTGGCATCGTCCCCAGGTGTCGGGGATTCCTCTCTGTCGTTTATCTCCGGATGAGACCTTCCCTCTTGCAGATGATGGCTGCATAGACGAGGATGAGCAGCGTGCTGAGGCCGACGTATAGCCACACGGGCCAAGCCTCTGGGATGAGCGTCATCGCCCAGTAGAACAGGGCTGCCAGTACGGCGTATGCAGCCAGCGAGCCAATCGGGTAGGGGATGGGATAGTACTTCTGCCCGATGAAATAGCTCAGCAGCATCGCCACGCCATAGCCTCCCACACCGCCCCAGGCACAAGCCATGTAGCTGTAGTGGGGAATGCCCCACAGGTTGATGGCAAACAGCACGATGCAGCCTGCCAGGGAGAACAGGGCGCCGAAGTAGGTTTTGTCAATCAGCTTGTACCAGAAGGAGAGGTTGAAGTAGATACCCATCATGATTTCCGCCGCCATCACTATCGGCACGACGCGCAATCCCTCCCAGTAATCCGCCCCAATCATATAGCGTATTACGGGGAGCCAACCCATCACGCAGAGGAACGCAAGCAGCGTGAAGATGACGAAATACTTCATGCCCAGGGCGTAGTACTCAGTCTTGTCGGCATCCTTCGCCTTCGAGAAGACGATGGGCTCGTAGGCGTAGCGGAAGGCTTGGGTAATCAAAGCCATGATCATCGCGATTTTCACGCAACTGCCATACACGCCGAGCTCCACGTTGGCCTGCGCCTGGTCGGGGTAAACCTTTGGGAAAAGTATCTTGTCTGCCACTTGATTCAGGATGCCCATCACACTCAAAAGCAGTATCGGCCACGAGTAGGAAAGCATCCGGCGGAGCAGTCCTGCGTCGAACTTCCAACGGACCTTTACCAGGTCAGGAATGAAGAAAAAGGTGATGAACCCAGTGCAAAGCAGGTTGATGAAGAAGACATAGAACACACTTGTCTTGCCAAGCAGGACGAAGAAGATGAGGTTGAGGCTGATGTTGAGGAAGATGAACAGCATCTTCAGCGACATGAAACGAATAGGACGGTGTTGGAAACGAAGGTAGCAGAAAGGCAGCGCCTGCAAAGCATCCAGGCCAACCACCGTCGCCATCATCAGCAAGTACTCCGGATGCTCAGCATATCCGAGGTAGTTCGAAATGGGTGTGATGAAGCCGAAAAGCAGCAAGAGGAACACCGCGGTGAGGCTCCCCACCATCGTAAAGCCGGTGGAGAAGACGGTGTCGGGCGTCTCGCGCTCATCGTTGGCGAATCGGAAAAGCGTCGTCTCCATGCCAAACGTCAGAATGGCGAAGAAGAGAGCAGTGTACGCATACATGTTCGTACTCACTCCATAGTCGCCGGAAGCCTTGGGCATGTAGTGCGTGTAGAGCGGCACGAGCAGGTAGTTGAGGAACCGGCCCACGATGCTCGAGAGCCCGTATATGGCCGTGTCTTTGGCCAACGCTTTCAGATTTGCCATGTTAACTGAGGATTATCGAGACGGGACAATGGTCGCTGCCCACGATGTCGCTGTGGATGTCGGCCGACTTCAGACGCGATGCCAGGCGCTCGGAAACAAGGAAATAGTCGATGCGCCACCCCACGTTCTTCTCCCTGGCACGGAAACGATAGCTCCACCAGCTGTAGCGGTCGGTAGCATCGGGATAGAAGTGGCGGAACGTGTCGATGAATCCACAGCCGAGCAACGTGGTCATCTTGGCTCGCTCCTGGTCCGTGAAGCCCGCATTCATGTGGTTCGTCTTCGGATTCTTCAGGTCAATCTCCTCGTGAGCCACATTCATGTCGCCACACACGACCACCGGCTTCTGCTTGTCCAGCCCGAGAAGATACTCGCGGAAAGCATCCTCCCACCGCATCCTGTAGTCCAGTCGTCGCAGCCCATCCTGGCTGTTTGGCGTATAGACGCACACCAGGAAGTGGTCCGCCATCTCAAGCGTAATGATGCGTCCCTCGCTGTCGTGCTCCTCGATGCCCATGCCGTAGGTCACACCAACAGGCGTCTGGCGCGTGAAGACCGCAGTGCCAGAGTAACCTTTCTTCTCCGCGAAGTTCCAGTAGGACTGGTATCCCGGGAAACTCAGGTCGAGTTGTCCGGCCTGCAGCTTCGTCTCCTGAAGGCAGACGAAGTCCGCATCGAGCAGATTGAACACTTCGCGGAAGTTCTTTCCCACTACCGCACGAAGTCCATTGACGTTCCAACTTACGTATTTCATAGCGTCGAGCGTGTTATTGTGTGCAAAGATAATAAATATTTATGAATTATAGATTGCGAATTATGAATTATTTCGTATCTTTGCATAAACTATTGAGCAAGTATGCGCAAAACTTGGGGAATGACAGAAGGCAGCGTCGTGTGCTGCGTGTTGGTTGCCGTCGGGATGCTGCTTCAAGTGTCAGCAGGTCCTGTCCGATGGGATGCGATGGCTTATCCGGCCAACATCGTCGTGCTGGCAGTGCTGCTGCTCAGCATCCTGTCGATGCATCTGCTGCGCGGCAAGGTGCGCCTCTTCCGCTGGATGGCCACGCTGCAGGCAGGCATACCGGCAATGGTGGCATGCGCCATGCTGACCGTCCTGATGGGAGTAACCAGGCAAGTTCCGTCGGGACACCAGCCCACGGAGCCCATCGGCATCACCGCCATGCTCTCATTCTGGCCGTTTGTCCTCTCGTATCTCTGGCTCACGTTGCTCGTCGGCATGGTCTGCATGACCCGACTCGTGCAGCCCTCATGGCGAAACATCCCTTTCCTGCTCAATCACTTGGGACTCTTCATCGCCCTCGTAGCCGGCACGCTCGGCAATGCGGACATGCAGCAGTTGTTCATGACGACACAGGAAGGCAAGACGGAATGGCGGGCTGTCGATGCCAAGCACCACGTCCACGAACTCCCCATCGCCATTGAGCTCCATGACTTCTACATAGAGCCTCGCAGCTTTACCTCCGACGTGACGGTCTATACGAAGAGCGGCATCACCGTTCGCGACACAATCCGCGTGAACAAGCCACTCAGCGTGCGAGGCTGGAAGATATATCAATACAGCTACGACGAAACGCGAGGCAACGAAAGTGACATCAGCGTGTTCGAACTCGTACGCGACCCCTGGCTGCCTTACGTCTACCTGGGAATCCTCATGATGCTCGCCGGAGCAGTCACTCTCTTCATTAAAAACAAGTGGTAAATGGTATCGTGGAATGACTTATGGCTCTTTGCCCTGCCCGCTTTGGCATGCTGGACAATTGCGGCACTCCTTTCGCTCCGAAGCGGGAGGCAGGCGATTGTCTATCTCCTGACTGTCTGCGGCTTGCTCATCTTCGGGTCGTACATTGCCCTGATGTGGCATTCGCTGGAGCGTCCGCCGTTGCGCACGATGGGAGAGACCAGGCTGTGGTACTCCTTCTTCCTGCCTCTGGTGGGTCTCATCACATACGGCCGCTGGCGCTATCGCTGGGTGCTCCTGTTCAGCACGCTGCTCAGCGCAGTCTTCATCTGCATCAACATCATGAAACCTGAAATACATAGTAAGGAGATGATGCCTGCCTTGCAGAGTCCTTGGTTTGCCCCGCACGTCATCATCTACATGTTTGCCTATGCCACGACGGGTGCCGCCATGCTGCTCTCGCTGTGGCAACTCAGCCGACGTGACAAGGATCTGGCGGGAATAGACAACTTGACGCGAGTCGGTCTCGCCTTCCTAACTATAGGGATGCTCTTCGGTGCGTTGTGGGCGAAGGAAGCCTGGGGCACCTATTGGTCCTGGGATCCCAAGGAGACGTGGGCAGCCGCGACGTGGCTTTGCTACCTTATCTACGTGCATTGGCGCAGGTGTCGTCCGGCCAGTTTGCGTCCTGCGTTGCTGTGGCAGATACTTTGTTTCATCTGTCTTCAGATGTGCTGGTGGGGCATCAACTACTTGCCGTCGGCTCAAGGACTGAGTGCACATACTTATCAATAAACGATACAACAGATATTACGACATATGAGAAGACTTTTTTCGATATGGTGGGCAGTTGCTTTTGCTATGGCTGCTGTGGCACAGGAAAGTGAGATGCCCGACTACGGGGACTTTACCGTCGATGCTCAGGTGCGGTCTCGTGGTGAGTTTCGCACTGGCTTGAGCACAAGGATAGACGGGAGCGAAGCCTACAATCTCTCGGTGAACGACCGTGTTCGGCTCGGCGTAGGATGGGAAAGGAAGAACCTCAGCATGCGTATAGCCGCGCAACATTCGGGCACTTGGTACGATGCGTCGCAAAAGAACTCGTCGGGCAAGATTGCTCTTCACGAGGCGTGGGCCAAGATGACGTTCGGCAAGGGCTTCTTCGCGCAGTTGGGCAGGCAGGAACTTGTCTATGATGACGAGCGATTGTTTGGTGCTCACGATTGGGACCCGACGGGCCGCGCTCACGATGCCATCCGCCTGGGCTGGGGCAACACCCTGCATCAGGTGCATGCCATCGCCAGTTTCAACCAGTCGGCCGACGTGGTGGGCGACCTTCAGTATGACGTTCATGTGTCCGGCACGCGACTCTACAAGAACATGCAGACGCTGTGGTATCGCTTCGGGGCGGACGGTGCGCCGTTCCACATAAGCGGCCTCTTCTCCAATCAGGGCGTGGGCGACGTCAGCGGAAAGGGTGTCAACTACATGCAGACGCTTGGCACCTACATGGACTTCGCCAAGCGGAAGTTCTTCTGCGACGCTTCGGTGTACTGTCAGTTGGGCAGCGACCGCAGGGGCGACGACGTGCGTGCTTTCATGATGAGTGCTAACGTGGGGATGCAGTTCACGCAGAAGTGGAGGGCTTCCATCGGGGATGATTACATGAGCGGAAGCGACGGAATGCCTGGCACGAACCGCACCTTCAACCTCCTCTACGGCTCGTATCACGAGTTTCTCGGTGCGATGGACTATTTCGGCTACGGCTCCATTCCCACTTACGGCCTGAACGACTTGAATGCGAAGGCTGCCTTTACGCCTTGCCAGAAGTTCGACATGAAGATGGCTCTCCATTGGTTTTACTCGGGACGCCCTATCAACAACTACCTCAAGAAACCCCTCGAGGAACTTACCGACCCGGCGAAGATAGCCATCATGCGTCGCTACAACGGCAAGTACAGACTTCAGCAGCACCTTGGCGGCGAGCTGGACATCGAGGCGAGCTACCGTCCGTGGAACTTCCTCACGCTTCGTGGCGGCATCAGCATGATGATTGCTTCGGAGTCGATGCAGCTCTTCAAGGGCGAGGAGGCGAGCACTTTCCAGAGTCAGGGCTGGCTGAGTTTCGACCTGAACCCCACCGTGTTCTCCACCAAGCATCGCCGCAAACTATAATTCGACCTCTATACATTATATATATATAATATGGTAAAGCACATCATACTGTGGCGTCTGAGGGAAGACTTGACGCCTGAAGAGAAAGAGCGGGTGAAGGAGGACATCAAGGCGGGACTGGAGGGCCTGGCTGGCCGCATACCGGGATTGGTGAGCATACGTGTCAACGTGGATGGCAGGCTTGCCTCGTCGAACGCCGATGTCATGCTCGACAGCACGTTTACCGACGAAGCGGCGCTGAAGGCCTATGCCGTTCATCCCGAACACGTTGCGGTGGCCGATGGAAAAGTGCGTCCCTACACGTGCCTCCGCACTTGCCTGGACTACGAGATAAAGTAAACAACCAAATAACGCTATAACGTCATAACGCTATAGCGAAAAAGAAAAATCTGACATTATGAAAGGAATTGTACTTGCCGGCGGGTCGGGAACCCGTCTGTATCCTATCACGAAAGGCATCAGCAAACAACTCATGCCTATCTACGACAAGCCGATGATCTATTATCCCATCAGTGTGCTCATGCAAGCGGGCATTCGCGAGATTCTCGTCATCTCCACGCCTTATGACCTGCCGGGCTTCAAGCGTTTGCTCGGCGACGGCAGCGACTATGGTGTTCGCTTTACGTATGCTGAGCAACCCTCGCCCGACGGACTGGCTCAGGCCTTTACCATCGGCGCGGACTTCATCGGCGACGACTGTGCGTGCCTCGTCCTTGGCGACAACATCTTCCAGGGCAACGGCTTCAGCTCCATGCTTCGCGAGGCGGTTCGTACGGCCGAGGAAGATAAGAAAGCCACGGTGTTCGGCTATTGGGTGAACGACCCGGAGCGCTACGGAGTGGCTGAATTCGACGAGCAGGGCAACTGTCTCAGCATTGAGGAAAAGCCTGCGCAGCCCAAGAGCAACTATGCCGTCGTCGGTCTTTACTTCTATCCCAACAAGGTGGTGGACGTTGCGAAGAGCATCAAGCCGAGTGCCAGGGGCGAATACGAAATAACGACTGTGAATCAATGCTTCCTCGCGGACGGCGAGTTGAAGGTTCAGACGCTGGGTCGCGGCTTTGCGTGGCTGGACACGGGCACTTTCGACTCACTCTCCGAGGCATCGACCTACATCGAGGTGCTCGAGAAGCGGCAGGGACTGAAGGTGGGCTGCCTGGAAGGCATCGCCTATCGCAAGGGTTGGATTGACGAGGAAAGGATGCGTCAGCTGGCGCAGCCGATGCTCAAGAACCAGTACGGCCAGTACCTGCTCAAGGTCATAGAAGACGTGAAACGCTTCGGCTCGAAGAACAGCGACATGTAGTCCGTCGAGCCGGAATGCAGGCGAGGCGCCTGTTCTGCCGCAGTTGGCAGAGCGGACGCCTCGCTTTGTTTTTATATCGTGGCAGGGCATGCCGGAAAACGTGGCACGGGATAATTTGAAATATCACGTGTAATATTTGAAATATCACGTGTAATAATTGCAAACATCACGTGTGATAATTTCAGAGTAGGCGTGCCGCGTTTGTAGGCACGACTGCCTGCGTTTATTCTCCCGTCTTGACGGTACCCTTCACGATGGCTTCCGGAGCCTTATAGTAAACGCCGTTCACCCTGATGGCATACGAGCCGGAGCCTATGTTCATGGCTGCGACGACACCTGCGTTGATAGTGAGGTTGCCTGCCACCTTAATGCCCATGCACCTGGTGGTGTGCTTTACCATTCCCCATTCTTCCTCTTCATCATCCCATCCCCACTCTTCGTATTCGTAGATTTTGCCTTCGGCGCGAACCGTTATCTCGGTCGTGCCGGAGTCCTGGTTCACGAGCATGTTGCCGCCCACCTGTATGCCTTTGCTTCCATTTCCTTGGGCGAAAATGCCGTATGGGTTGATTGTGATTCTTTCTCCACCCAGGTAGGTGACCGTTCCAATCTTGCATGCGGTGACGGTCAGGTCGTGGGGAACCTTGATGCCCTTCGTGTCGATTCCTGTAACGGAGAGGCTGATTTCCCCACCATTAAGGAACATCATGCCGTTGTCCTCTTTGTCGGGGTTCGGTATGGTGTCGTTCGTCTCCGTCACTATCGTCATTTCTTCCACCTGCAAACCATCGGCGCCCATGCCGCTAAGGTTGAGCGTGCCGCCGTTCATCTTGAAGTACTGGCCGATGTGCATGGCGTCGTTCACTGCCTTGTTGACCGTGATGGTGCCGGTACTCCTCTTCAGTTCCATGTACTCCTTGGTGGCGATGCCGTGCCTGGTGTTGCCGGAGACGGTGAGCGAGCCGCTGCCCGACACCTCGAGGTGTCCCTTGCAGTAGAACGCCGCCTTCTGCTCGCCACCGGCACAGTCTTCAAGGACGTTCACGGTGCCCGGGTTGAGGATGAGGTCGATGCGCTTGCCGCACTGGATATCGATGGCAGCACCCCTGTCGCTCTTCAGGTTGAGGCCGTTCATGTAGAACTTGCACTTCAGCGGCCCCTCGTAGGTCAGGGAGCCCTGGCTGCTTTGCCCTTGCAACACGAACTCAAGTTCGCTCGTGGTGTTCGTGCTGAGGATGTCGACGTGAGCACCGTCGATGGTATACGTGACGTTCCTGGCATGGCCGAGGTCGACGCTGGCCGTGCTGCCATTGAAGGTGACAGTCACCGTGTGCACCACCGTGATGCTGTCCACCGAAGCGCAGTTGTACGTCGAGTCGCCTACGGAAAAGGACTGCCCACCGTCGGAGAACAGCATCTCCGAAGTGGTGAAGCGCTTGCTGTCACCCATCTTCCAGACACGAACCTGCTCCTGCGCCAGAACTGCAGACGCAAAGCAGGGAGCCAGTAGCAATAGGAGAAGGGTGGTAGATACGTTTTTCATAATTGCTTACTTTTTTATCTTAATAGTCTTGTCGCCCATGCGGACGATGTAGATGCCAGCCGGGAAGTTCTCGAGGCTGATGTTGGCACCCTCCTTGACGTTGGCAATGCTGAGCAGCGCACCGTTCGTGCCGAAGATGCGAAGGAAGCCGTCGCCCTTGATGGAAAGCACGCCGTCCTCGTACTTCATACCCTTAGCCGACTCGGGCAATGCCTCGATGGCGGTCGCATTCTCAGTGAAGGAAATCTTGTCCAAGAGAGAAATCGGGTACTTGTGCGTGCCCTCGGTGGTAGTGACCACAAGGTAGTTGTCCTCAAAAGAGATTCTCTGCACCAAAGGCAACGCGATGTTGTGGTCCTGCTCGTTGAAGGTGATGGTGAGGAACTGGTTCTCGTCGGCAAACATACATGTGCCGAACATAAGCAGCAGGGCTGCCAAAAGGTTTCTTGTCTTCATAATGTATGAGGTTTTAAAAGTTTGTACTTGTTGATTGACTTCAGAAGCTATACTTGTAGCCTACGCTGATGGCATGCAGCCTGTCGTGCAGTCGCACCGTCTCCCGCACGTTCTCGTCCTCCTCGATGTCGTACATGTCGAACGTGATGAGGTAGGAGAGCGAGATTTCATTGTGCTTGCGGAACTTGTAGGAGCAGCCCGCGGCAGTGCGTATCTTCTGCAGCAGCATGTGGTCGCCCACGCTGACGCTGTTGTGGAACTCAGCCGAAACGAACGGCGAGAAGGGGCAGCGCTTCTTGTCATATTCGAACTTTAGGCGCGAGCGAAGCACCTGATCGTTGAATGCAGGGTAGGGCTTAGGCTCAGTCCGGTCGATGACTGTCTTCTCTGTCTCGTAGATCTCGTAGCCTTCCTCGTCGAAGTCCACCAGATGCAACAGGAATTTCTCGCGATGCTCGAACTTCTCCGCAGTCCACGCCCTGCGGTGAGTCAGCTGGTAACGCTCCCTGAGCGACACCTTGAGCCAATTCCAGAGTTTGATGCTGCCGATGGCCTCCGCACTGAAACGATGGCGAGGATACCACTCGTCAATCAGGTTGTAGCCTCTCGTCCACTCATCCGAGCCCTCTTCTCCCTCAATCTTCTCCTTATACTTGTTCTTCTCGGAATAAAGGAAACTGTAGCTGACGCCCAGTTTCAGGTTCTTGCAAACCTTGTAGCTGGTGCCTAAGCCAACCGAGAAACGTGCCTTGTTCTGTGCACGATACTCCATCTCGAGCCCGACATCCCAGTTCTTGGTGATGGCTTTCTCGATGCCTATCTCCGACCAAATGCCGAGCTCATCGTTTCCCTCCTGTGCCACCACAGGAAGCAGAGAGCAGGACGCAAGGAGCAAGGCAATAATATATCTGCGTTGTATCATGTGCGGGGCATTTTTATCATTCCTTCAATGCTGTTGCCACGGTCGAAAGGATAGTCATAGAAGATGCGAATCATGCACGAATCCTTCAGGAAATCGATGGTGCCTACCTCCAAGCGTTCTATCTTCAGACCAGTGCGCTTCTCTAAGTCTGCTTTCAACTCTTCGCGTTTATCTGGAGTGACGAGAGAGATGTTATCGTAAAGAATATATTTGCTGCAGTTTGAGCTGACCAGCCTACTGCTCTCGAAGAGCCATGCCATGCCCAAGAAGACAAGGTTGACGAAGACTATCGTCACCAGACCAAAGCCATCCCAATAGTCGGCCTTAGGATGATACTCGGCACGACTCAGGGCGTTCACGACACTTACAGCGATAAGCATGAAAAGATATGTCATCTCGCGAATGGGCACGGCTTCCGTGCGGAAACGCATAATGCCGAAGATGGCAAAGAGACCCATGGCAGCTCCAAGGTTCATGCCGTCGCCTTCCATTAAGCTAACCAAGAGGAAGATGCTCACGGACATTAGGATAAAGATGAACATATAGTCGCGGCGTCGGCTGCGAGGGTAATAATAATAACGCGCTATTACTGTCACAACAATCAAGTTGATGACGAAGCGCATCACCAGTGAAATGAAGTGCTGGGGGTCGAGCAGTGTCAAACCTATCGCATTACCCAGCTGATAGTTAATGTCATTTAGGAAATCCATCTAGTTTATGTTATTTAGTTATTATTCGTGAGTTGTTATTCAGCATGTAGCTTCTGCCCTGCCAGCTTGCCCAACTTCACCAGGCGCAACTTGAATCTGTTCTGTTTGAGACCTTTATTCGTTAGGACAGAGCCAATGCAGTACTTGCTGAAGCCAAGCGGCTTGATGCGAAGTTGCCGAAGGATATCGAGTACTGGGCTGTAGACATTGCCGTCGCGCTTAAGCTCGATGATGACAAGCGGGCCGACATTAGCGTCCTTCCCAGTCTCGAAGTTATGGAAGTGAACGTCATAGTCGATAGTCAAGCGCTCTGTCTTGCCGTAGTTGACGAGCGTGATGCGGTGGAACTGATTGCGCACCGTTGGGTGTATGTCAGCCAG
>JAGCNZ010000008.1 GCA_017645655.1 Bacteroidaceae bacterium
TGCCTTCACCTTAGTTGGCGAGCCAGCCAGACCGCATTGGCTGAGGTCGGCATTCACGTCGGCACAGCTCAGTTGACCGAGCTTCAGGTAAGGTTTCTTCTCATACTCTGCTGCGTAGGGCAGGTCGGCGTAGGTCGTCTCGGGAGTTAACTCCATTGGAGCGAGGCAACGCTTGTATTTCATCACTCTCTTAACGTTGCGAGGACGGCAGGGAGCAGCGCTTCCGTTGACGGTCAGGACGCATGGCAGCGGGCTTTCCACCGTCTCTACACCGCCGTCGATGTGGCGCTTGACGATAATCTTACCGTCCTTCAGCAAGAGAATCTCCTCGCTGTATGTGATTTGATTCAAGCCCAGCTTCTCAGCCACCTGCGGTCCCACCTGAGCGGTATCGCCGTCGATAGCTTGACGGCCACCAATGATGAGGTCAACATTTGGGCAGACATGCTTGATGGCAGTCGCGAGGGCATAGCTTGTGGCGAGTGTGTCGGCACCGGCAAAGGCACGGTCCGTGAGCAGATAGCCGCCGTCAGCACCGCGATACATGGCTTCTCGAATCACTTCGGCAGCACGGCCCGGGCCCATCGTCAGGACGGTAACCGTGGTGCCGGGGAATTGGTCTTTCAGTCTCAGCGCCTGCTCGAGGGCATTGAGGTCCTCGGGATTGAAGATGGCAGGCAACGCGCTACGGTTAACGGTCCCCTCGGGCGTCATGGCGTCCGGGCCGACATTGCGCGTATCGGGTACTTGCTTGGCAAGTACGATGATGTTTAATTTCATGCTTTTATATATAAATATATAATGTGTAAATCACGTTATCGAGTGCAAAGGTACGAAAAATATTCGACATTATTGCACTTTCTACAAAGTTATTACTAACTTTGTGCCATAATCTTAAAAAAGTTACGATATGCCACGCAAAACGAATGGAATACTTTTCGAACTGCAACCGCGCCCCACAAAGGGCAGCGACGGCAAGCCCCTACTCTATGCCCAACCGGTGATAGAACGCAAGTTCGACCTCGATGACATCGACAGTTTCTGCACCAAATATCGACATACGAGCAAAGGCGAGATGCATCGCTTCGCCGACCTTCTCGAGGAAATCGTGTCGATGTGGCTGCGGCAAGGGCATCGCGTGGAGACGCCCTTCGGCTCGTTTGCCCCGAAGCTCCGGCTTTTGGGAGAGCATACGGACCCCAACAAGGTGTTGGGTCAGGACGTCATCTACAGTGGTGTGGAGTTCATTCCTGCAAAACAATTTGTCAGGGACGCTGACTGCTCGGAGGATGGCTTCCGCAAGCAGAGGGCAAGTGTGGGTAACAGCCAGATGCGCGACACGAAAGCTATGGACGAGGCACTCAGGCAAAGCATCCGCCACGGACACATCACCATCAGTTCCTTCATGCAGAAGAGCGGCCTGAAGTACAACTCAGCAAAGCAATTCCTTGACAGTCTTTGCGAGGGAAAGAAGCCCCGTCTGAGCCGATACAAGGAGTCGCGGACGTGGCACTATATTGTCAACGAATAGCCTGCGACAGTATGAAATAAGGTTCGTAGCGGCCGCCGTGAACATTTTTGGCGGGCGCTACGGTTTCTTTTAGCGGCCGCCGTGAATTCTTTTGGCGCCCGCCAAAACGTAACATGGCACGTTGAGTCTCCCTGCGAAACACGTTGCCACACCCGATTTGACACGCTGTGTTTACCGGCGAGGCACGCTGTGTTTGCAAATGCAGGCTGGTGTGTTGCCTGAAAGTGCTCGCCACGAAGCCCTGCAAGAAGCAGAGCGGCAGAGGTTACTGCGCGCTGCCTGTGTTGACGACGGGTTGAGCGGAGTCGTCGCCGCAAAGCACCACGAGCAGATTGCTCACCATGGCCGCCTTCTTGTCGGCATCGAGTTCCACCACTCCTTCCTTCGACAGTTTGTCGAGCGCCATCTTTACCATCGAGACGGCGCCGTCCACAATCTTCTCTCTGGCAGTAATGATGGCCGAAGCCTGCTGGCGACGGAGCATGACGGCAGCAATCTCTGGAGCATACGCAAGGTAGTTGATGCGGGTCTCCACCACTTCGATGCCGGCCAAAGCCAAGCGGTCGTCGAGCTTCTGCTCGAGCAGCTGGTTGATGTCTTCCGAGCCAGAACGCAGGGTGAGTTCGCTTGCGCCGCCGTCCTCGTCGTCGTAAGCATACTGGCCTGCCACTTGTCGCAGGGCAGCATCGCTCTGCACGCGCACGAACTTCTCCAGCGCGTTCATGATGCTCTTCACGTCTGTTCCGGTCGCACCGGCTGTCGGTGAAGCCATCGTCTGCGTGTCCACCTCAAAGAGCGCCTTGTAGGTGTCCTTCAGTTTCCACACCAACACCAGGCCTATCATCACGGGATTACCGACTTTGTCATTCACCTTGATGGGCTCCGCATCGAGGTTGCGTGCTCGGAGCGACAGCCTCTTCGTCCCGTAGAAGGGATTGATCCAATAGAAGCCCGCCTGCGAAAACGTGCCGGCATACTTGCCGAACCAGGTCGTCACGCGTGCCTCGTTGGGCTCCAACTGCATGAGGCCGCACCACATGATGATGTTTGCTACTATCATCAATGCAGAGCCTCCCAGCAGCCATCCGCCCTGAGCGCCGTTCGTGGCGTCGAGCAGGATGATGCCCTTCACGACTCCATAAATTGACAGCACGAGGACTGCCA
>JAGCNZ010000061.1 GCA_017645655.1 Bacteroidaceae bacterium
GCCTAAGGCATCGTCGCTCCAAAATACAAAGGTTATTCGTTGCTGCATCATGATGCAGCAATTGAATTGTCATGATGTTGCAATTGCTTCGTCGCCATGCAGCAACAATCCTTGCACGCGAGGCAGGGAAGCGCGAAAGGGGAAGATGCGGGAAAGGGAAGATGGAGCCTTGATTGTCTGCGGTCTTAACCGCCTTCCAGAACTATTGCTGTCCGCTAAGTCCGGCCCGGAGGGGCGTTGACTTCGTCGACCTTCGGTTCCAAGCCCCCTTGCGCTAAAAGTGAGGATAAGGAGCGTTAAACCGCAGTTTTATAAGAGCAGGCAGAGTTTTACCGGACAGCAGTAATTTACTTTGATACCTATTGCTTTACGATTTCGTAGTTCGTAACATCGCATTCCTGCATGATGCTCTTGATGCGGTCGATGTGCTTCTGCGGCGTGCCCTTGCAGACATTGATGCGGACGTGATGGTCCTTGCGGTTGGCAGCTTCCTTCAGGTGGATGCGGACGTTCTCCCACTTGCCAGTCCACGAGGTGTAGGTGTAGTCGTGCCAGTCGTAGCTGTCCTTGATGCCCTTGCTCTTCCAGATGGTGACAGGCTGATAAGCGCCTTTGGGCACAGTGCCCGTCAGCAGGATGGTCAGGTCTGGGTTGATGTTGCCCTTCACATCGGCGGGTATCTGCACGGGCTTGGTGACGAGGTTGATAGTCCTCGTACTCATGTCTAGCTCTACCTTCTTTACGATGGAGGCTGGCTTGTCGAGCAGTTCATGGATGTCATGCTCTGTGCCGTCAATCTTTATCTTGACCCCGTTTGGCCTCAAGAAGGGGGAATGTCGTACCAGAGCATCTTCTCTAAAGGAGTCCCCGAAGGCATTCACCACCCACGTGCCTCGTGTCCAGGTCACGAGAAAGACTTCCCCGTCCTTTGACAATCTGATGAGCTTTTCATTGGCAATTGCCAGGCTGTCCGATATTTCCTCAGCTGTCTTCCTTGATGAAATGGCATGATAAGCAGCAAAGGACAGTCCTGTGACAAGGGCAGCAGCGATGAAGATGGCTGCGATGCGTGTCCAGCGGTGCAAAGGCCTCTTCTGCGTATAGTGCTTTTGCTCGAACCGCTGCCATGCGGCCTGCGCGTCTGCTTCCTCTGATGTATGTTCCCTGCGACAACCTTGTTTCGCAGCTACCATGAGGCGGTAGGCCTCGCGAGTCTCGACATCATGGTTAATGATGTCATGGATTTCCTGCTCGGAGTAAGCCGAGGGATTGTCGAGCATCTCAAAGAGTCGGCTGATGTTTTCGTTTGTCGTTTCCATAGCTTCTGTCGTTTAGGTTCTGAATTGTTTTTGCACACTCTGTATGGACTGGCTGAGATACTTGAAGACCGTCTTGAGGTTCATGTCGAGTCGGCTGGCGATGTCCTTCAGCTTCAAATCTTCCTCGAAACGGAGCCGGAAGATTGTGAGGTGCGGTTCCTGGAGATGGCTTTGTGCGTAGTCCCAGATGGACTCCACCGCCTGCATTCGCCCGTCGTCGTACTGCCAGTCTGTATCGGCATCGATGGGATAGAGCTGCCGCAGCTTGTCGGCAAGCGTCTTCTGCCTGATGCGGTTGAGGCAACCATTGCGTACCGCCGTCATCAGGTAGGCTTTCATCTTGTCGTCGGCAGGCAGGATGTCGCTCTTCATGAGCCGCACAAACACATCTTGCACCGTGTCTTCAGCTTCCGCATCGTCGTACAGGAGCGTTCTGGCCAGATGAAACATCTCGTTGTAGTGACGAAGGAAAAGCCCGTGAAGTATCGTTTTGCTGGTCATAGAATGTTGCCTTGTATTGTCCTCTTTCGAGGCTGTTTCTATACATAAGACAATTCAGCGCATCGTTTTTCTACGGAAAGGCAAAGTTTGTGCAATTTAAATGCGCGCAAACAAAACAAGATATGATTATCCGCTGGTCGTACCAGCGGATAATCATTAAACAACATTATTCGTTCTTCGGCTTGACTTCGTAGTTTATCTTCAGCAAGTTGTTCTTGCGGGAGGCCTCCCTTACGATGTGTCCCATCTGGTCGAACTCCTTTTCAGAGGTGAGGTTGATGACGGTCGGCTCGCCTCTGTGCTTGCTGAACAACTCCATCAAGTCTTTGGGCGAGATGGGTTCGAGCTTGGCATGATTGATGCCGCAAGAGAGGTTATCCTTGCTGTCGATGTGGATGTTGATGATGGTCTCCTTGCCTGATTCGCTTGAAGGTGGTATGACCTTGTTGCTGTCCTTAATGGTCTCTCCTTTCTGCACAACATCTTCAATTGTTTCTGTTGCCGTTTGGAACTCTGGTGTGGCAAAGGCACTCAGCGCCAATGCAATCATGGGGAGGACGTAGAGCACGCGGCTACGTCGGCTCCGCTTGGAATTTGTCTTTAGCATCATAGTGATTCGCTTTTTAGTTAAACTGTGATTGAAATTATTAGCAAAGGTGTAGCTGTTGGCGCCGACAGCTTTCCTTATGACTAACTCGGAATAGGAATGGCAGGAGACTCCTTGACGAAGGACATAGTCGTCGGCTTCGTACTCATGCACGTCGCGGAGATACATCCCCAACAGATAGACGAAGGGGTTCCACCATTGCACGGCCTCAACGAGTGTGAGCAGGATGATGTCCAGGGAGTGACGGTAGAGGATGTGAGCCTTCTCGTGCAGGATAATCTCGCGTCCGTTCTCCTTGTGGTCGGCTTCGCTGATGACGATGTTCCGCAGCCAAGAGAAGGGTGCCACGTTCTCTGCGTGGCAATAGATGCGGATGCCGTCGTCATCCTTCGCCCAGATGCTTCCGCGACGGATGATGCGTCCCATCGAAAGCACTTCCCTAAGCCGAATGCAGAGAATCGTCATCACGCCTATGCCGTAGAGAATGCTGACGACGTAGAACCAAGGGAAAGGCTTCTCCTGACTTGTGATGTCTTCTGTAGAAATATAATTTGGAACCTCTACTGGAATGCCGGCTTGTATCAAACCTTGCTCGATGGCTTGTACGGCTGGCATACGGTCCATCGAGAGACGCGAGAAGTTGCAGAGCGGCAACACGAGGCTCAGCAGCAGTATGGCAAGCAGCGTCATCCTGTTGAAGCGGAACATCTTCTCCTTGAACATCAGGAAGATGCCTGGCACAAAAAGCAAAGTAAGCAGGATGGCCGACTTGATGGCGTAGATGAGTAGGGCAGACATCATATCATTTACTATTTGACAATTTGCAATTTACGATTTATTTACGATTTGGTAATTTGGCTATTTACAGCGCGGTAGCAAATTCTTCATTGACTTTCCCTTCGGTCGTCGAGCGTTGCTTCTTCATTCTTCACTCTTCATTATATCTTCCTCCAGTTCGTGCAGGAAGTTGATGAGTTCTTCCTCCGAAAGTTCCTCCTCTCGGATGAAGAAGCTGAGCATGGAGCGCAGGTTGCCTCCAAAGAAGGTGCGCTTCACGTCGTGCATAGCCTTGCGGACATATTCGCCCTTGCCAATCTTGGCGATGTAGTAGTGCGTCTTGCCCTCGCCATCCTTCTTGAAATGGTCCACGAAGCCCTTCTCGTAGAGCGTCCGCATTTCTGTGGCAAGCGTCGTGTATGCAGGTTTAGGGTCGAGCTGCTCATAAATCTCGCGGGCAGAGACAGAGTGGTTGATGTCCCAAATGATGGACATGATGTCGTACTCCGTCTTGCTGAGGATACCCTCTCTTCTGTTTGTTGTTTTCATCTCTGTGCTTGTTTTCTGCTGCAAAATTATGGGGAAACAGAGAACGAAGCACAAAAATATGTCCTAAATCTTCAGCGAACGGCAGGAATTTAACTTTTATTAATAGAAATAGCTACATTCATGCTTAACAAAGTACCTACAAGTAAATGGCAAACGTCACGTGTGATGTTCGCCATTTACACGTGTGAAGTTTGCCAACGTCACACGTGATGTTTGTCAACGTCACGTGTGATGTTTTCGACCTTTGCCTGTAGAGTTGGCAAGTTGACTGGCGTCGAGCTAAAACATCCCTTTATTCTTCGAAGATTTCCGCGAGCTTTGCTTTCAGTTCTTCGCCTCGAAGATTGCGGGCGATGATGTTGCCTTCGGGGTCGAAGAGCAGGATGTATGGGATACCGTTGAATTTGTAGGCTTCGATGGCAACGCGCTGGGAGTTGATGATTTGCGGGTAGGTGATGCCAAGTTCCTTGATGGCGGATTCGGTATGAGTGGGTTTGTCGGAAACGGCAACGCCAAGAACCTGCAAGCCTTTGCCTTTGTACTTCTCGTAGGCAGCAATGAGGTTGGGCGTTTCCTTTAGGCAAGGTTCACACCAGGAAGCCCAGAAGTCAACAAGCACATACTGCCCCCGTCCCACATAATCGCTCAGGCGCGTGGTCTTGCCCTGATAGACGACAGAGAAGTCCGTGAAGGGCTTTGGCGGGTCTTGCGGCTCGATGCGGTTCTGTTCGGCTTCTGCCTTATAGTCATACGTCTGCAACTCTGGCAAGCCAAGTGCCTTACAGATGAGCGGCTCCAGTTCCTTGGCGTCGTTCGATGTGGAGAGAATCGTGCCGTCACGGTCAACAAGGAACATACAGTTGCCGCCTGCGTTCTTCTCCCAGATGTTGTTCTCTTGGTTCAGTTCCAGCAGCGAGGGCCAGGGATAGCCGTCTTTCTCCACGGCCTTCTGCATGTCCTCGGCACTCCGCTCTGCTGCGATGGCGAGGACGGTGAAGCCTTTGTCCTTGTACTTTTCGTAGAGGGGAATCATGTCTTTGCTGTGCTGTCGGCACGGACCGCACCACGATGCCCAAAGGTCAACGAGCACCACCTTGTCCTTCATCAGCGAAGAGACGGCCACGAGTTTGCCATCTGTGTCGCGCACCTGATAGTCGATGTAGGGCTTGCCGGGCTTTAGGTTCCATGCTGCCTCGTGCATGCGGATGAGATTATGCACAGGGTCTTTGGGACGGAAGTTCTCGTAGGTCGTGTGATAGGTGTCGAGGCATCGCCTCATCAGCTTACCATAATCGAGACCTTCCACGTCCCTGGCATAATTGCGCATGTCGTTTGCCAGGTCGTAGAGAGCATAAAGCATGGGATGAGCCTTGTAGTATTCGCTTTCCCACACACGGTAGGCATCGTATAGCTTCTTGTATTCGTCATCATAAACCTTGTTGCGTGCCATCAGCAAAGAGTCTTCTTCTGGGTTCTTGCCTTGCTTTTGCAACTCTTCCACTATGGGGAGGATTTCCTTCTTGGCTTGATTTGAAATCTCTTCCATCCTGCCGAGGTAAAGCTTCTCTGCCTCTGCATCCATCTTGACCTTCAGCATTTGTTCGCGACCGCCACTTGTGACTTTCCATGTATTGTCATCGAAGAGCAGTTTGACTGTTGCCTTGTTCTCGACGAGGAAATTCCCATATCTCCATGAACCATGCTGATATTGTTCCTCTAAGAACGCTGTGTAAAGACACATCTTGTCGGCTTCGACATCGAGGGCAAAGTGTCCGTCGGCATCAGCCGTCGCCTTGACAAAGTTGTCGGAGGCGTAAAGGTTTACGCCGACAGGGCAGACGATAACCGTCGTCCCTTGAGTCTTGTCCTTCAACTGTCCTTCGATGTGGCACTTCACTTGTGCCTGTCCTGCCGTCCAGACGAGGGCGAGCAGGAGGGTGATGGCTTGTTTCATGATGACTATTCTTTTTCTTCTTACCTATAAAATATAACGCGCGAGGAAGCGATATGATTACATCAAGGGCGTTAAATAATCTTAAAAGCATAAATAAGAGTCGGCATTACCTTACCCTTGTATAGAAGGTTGAGGCAGGAAGGCCTTGGGCATTGCGGAGGTCGGCATCTGTGAAGCCGCTCCAGCCGTAACGGACCAGCGTCGGGTTCTTGACGGCAGGCGATGAGAGGAGAATTTTGTCGCCCTCTTCCCTACGGTCAGGCGCAGGCGGAACTACCTTGATGTCGGCAGGATGGAACATGCCATCGTAGGCGGCAATCTCGAAGCCCTTTGTGCAGGTGAGGCCGTCGGCATTGTCGAAATGCAGGAAGATGTCATTGTCTTTTCCGCGGCCAGCAAAGCGCAAGGTCGGGCCTTCGCAAACCAACTCATGGCCGTAAGTGTGCTTCAGCGCAAGCAGGGCCAGGCGCTCGCCTACAGGACGCTTCGTGCGGTAATGAACGTCGTTTGGGTCGCCGAGGTCGCTGCAGACTACCATCGCAGTATGCTCAAGTGTCTGTGCTAAGCGTCGCTGGCTGTCGCGGAAGGCAGGCCACGAGGGTCGCGGCAGGCTGCTGAGCTGGACGACATAGAAGGGCAGGGGATGCTTCTTGTGGAACTCGCTCCTCCATCGCTGGGCAAAGAACTTGCGCCACGACTGCTCAAGGAGCGTGAAGAGCCGCTCGTGTACCTCGATGTTGTGGGCATTACTCTCGCCCTGGTACCAGATGACGCCACGGATGGGCAGATGTCCGAGCGGGGCGATGGCTGCTTCGAAGAGGTAGGCGGGCTCGTAGGGATGGCGCTGGAGGGGATTGTAGGCAGCCGACTCCTTGTTGAGGGCGTGGGCGATGTTCTGCGTCATGCGGCCGCGTGCCCAAGCCTGTCCGAAGTCGCCGTTCCGCCAGTCGTGCAGGATGTTGGGAAACTCCCATTCCAACGTCGTGCGGTCTATCCAAGACTCCGTCGTGGAGCCTCCCACGGCGTTACAGATGATGCCGATGGGCACGTCGGGCAGGCTGTCGCAAAGCACACGTCCGAAGTTGAAGGCGACGGCCGAGAAGCTCCGAACCGATTCGGGCGAAGCCGTCTTCCATCCCTGGAAATCCATGTGGCGCAGCTCGTTCGTGAAGGCGAGCACGCTGTCGTCCCATTCCACGGCATCCGTCCTTGCGCGTGCGGGCATATTATATATATGTAGGCGACCGGCGAGACGTTTGGCATCGGCAAGGTCTTCGTCGAACGTATTGCATTGGTCCACGCGCAGCTCCATATTCGACTGTCCGCTTGCAAGCCAAATGTCACCAAAGTAGAGGCTGTCTATCGTGAGCGTCTGCGGCTCGGCCTTCGTCAGATTATCTAAAAGATAGGGATACTTCTCGGGATAGTAGAAGTGGTAGTGGTCGGGGTTCAGAGGCGTGGCCGTGAACGTAAGGGTATAAGGGCCGCCAGCCTTCATGTCGGGCAGCTGAGCAGTCCACGCGCCGCTGGCATTCGAGAAGCAGTTGCTCTCGTGCACCACCTTTCCGTCGCGGCTTAAGGTCGCCTTGATGTTGCGACGGGCATCGGAAATGCCTTCAATCCAAATGGGTTCGCCACGCGGCAAGACCATTCCGCTGGAATAGACAGGCGGCAGTTGCAGGCCTCCGTAGTTGCCCGTGAGGGCCGAATAGACGGTCTTTGCGAGAATCTTCGCGCCTTCGGGATTGGGATGAAGGGCATCGGGGAAGAGGTCGGGACGCGAGTGCAGGGGCAAGTAGAGGTCGATGAGCTGCGCTCCGGAGCCTTGTGCAACTTGCTCGATGGCTTGTTGTATCTGCTTGTGCCAGTCGCGTGTGCCGCTCTGGAAGCGCGAGTGGCGGTCGAAGATGGGCGTCATCCTGCAGACAAGGATGCGGGCCTCGGGGTTCACCAAGCGGAAGGAATCAATCAGGGCGCGGTAGTTCGGGATGAACTCCTCCTTCCAATCGGGCCAGTTGCGCGGGTCTGTGTCGTTCAAGCCTAAGTGTATGACCACCCAATCCGGCTTGAAGTCGAGCGCCTGATGGAACTCAGGCAGACCGATGTAAGGGCGATGTCACTTATATAATAATGTAGCACCAGAATGTCCGAAGTTAGCGACCTCATAGCCCTCGCCAAGCATCTTCTGCAACTGCGAAGGGTAGCTCTCCGCTTCAGGATTGCTCAAACCGTAGCCGTAAGTGACGCTATTGCCCACGCAAGCCACCTTAATCTGCCCAAAAGCCTGAGCCACAATGCAAAAGCACAAAGCAGTCGCAAAGAAAAACCGCCTTTTATCCATACTTAGAACTCGTTGCAATGCTGGAAGAAACCAATCTCATCGAGTTCCTTCTTGAGTTGAATCTCTTCCTCCGGAGTGATGTTCTGGAAGGGCGTTCGGTTCGGGCCGAGGTCGAGGCCGATAAGCTTCATGATGCGCTTACCACCCACTATGTTTCCGCGGAAATGGCAGATGACGTTGATGACCTTCTGCGAATAATCCTGTAGTTGACGTGCTGCCTCTAAATCCCCTCTGTTCCAGGTATCTATGATGCCAACGAGATTCTTGCCGTTGTAGTTCGTCGTGCCTCCGATGCCGCCTTTTGCTCCACCCATAGCAAGGCAGGGAAGGATGGTCTCATCTTGGCCGTGGAGCATGTCGAACTTGCCGTCAGCATAGAGTCGGCATTGGTTGTATTCGTACAAGCTCTCGAACGTGTACTTGATACCTGCGAAGTTCGGAATGCGACCATCAACAGCTTTGAGTAACTCGACCATCGGCAGGAAGGCTCCGTTGAAGGCGGGGATGTGGTAGAAATAGAAGGGTAGGGCAGGTGCACCTGCAGCAATCTCCTCACAATACTTGACGAGTTCCTCGATTCGGCTGATTTTGGGGAATGGAGGCGCCATAGCTCCGATGCCCCAAGCCCCGATCTGTTGGGCGTGTTCGGCAAGTTTACGACTCTCGCGGACACAGCAACTTCCCACATGAACGATTACCTTGAAGTCTTCTGGGGCAGCCTTAATCCAAGCCTCGGCGAGTTTCATGCGTTCTTCTGGCGTCAGCATATATCCTTCGCCACTGCTGCCGTTGATGAAAACGCCCTTCAAGCCGTTCTTTTGCAGCATCTTAGCGTATGCGGGAATGGGTTCCAAGTTCACGTCGCCATTCTCATAAAACGGTGTGAACGGCGCGTCGATAAGTCCGATGATTTTTTCCATGAATGGTGATAGATTATAGGTTATAGGTTATTGAATTGTTAGTTTTCGAGGGACAAATATAGTATTTCTTTTACATATTGGGAAATTTCTCGGTCATTTACATTCTTTTAATAATTAAATTTTGTAACTTTGCGGTACTATTATTAACAAAATCTATTATCCATATGAAGCAAATAATACTTTTTATTGTAACGTTATTTGCCACTATTCTACCAATGACTCTATTGGCACAAAGCAGTGCTGTGACAAAGGAATTGAATTCAACCTTTACGGGAAACGTGTATGGGACAGCCTCTGAGACTTATTCCGAAGGCACGTTGACCACATCCGAGGGCAATACTTGGACATGGCGGGAAGGCGGAGAGGCCAAGTCTCCCATCATCAAAATGGAAGAACTGGACGGCTGGAGTTGTCTTTCAGTCAAACCCAAGACATCCTATACCCAAATCCACAAACTCTCTATCCCCAACAGCGTGACCGACATCGGGTATTATGCTTTCTACGGTTGCAAAAATCTTCAGACCGTCGTCATTGGCAAGGGTCTTACCAAGATTGGCGACAATCCTTTCTATATCAGCAACAACATCACCGATGTGTTCTGTTTCGCCAATCCCGATGTATTGACATGGGAATCAGGCAGCTACGAAGACAGAGCGTTTATGGCAGACAGGGCGACAAAGATGCGCGTCTATGCCGCCGACCTGGCGAAGTACGAGGAGAAGTTCAGCTTCCTCAACGTTACCTTCGTGGGGGACCTGGAGGATTGGGAAGACGGCATCGATGAGGTGAGAGGCGAGACGGAAGACGCTGCGTGGTACGACCTGAGCGGTAAGCCTGTCACGAAGCCTCGGCAGAATGGCATCTACATCCGGGGCGGCAAAAAGATACTAGTGAAGTGGTTTTCCTCAGTTGCTCCTTCGGAGGAGACAGAGCGCGTTGCTGTCTGTAACCTCTTGGGGCGCGTGTTGACAAGTCGTAAAGAAGCATACATCATTATCAGCAATTAAGTCTTAGATAAATAATTATGTTCAGCAAAGAAGACATTCTGCAAATAGAGCAGAAAGGAATGAATGAAGCGCAGATTGAAGCGCAGTTAGAGAGTTTCCGTAAAGGTTTTGAATTCCTTCGGTTGAAGGGTGCAGCTGCTGTCGGGGCAGGCATCATCGCTCCTACAGAAGACGAGGCTGAGGCTTACATCAAGGCATGGAACGACTATAAGGTCGAGGGGCACGACATCACGAAGTTCGTGCCGGCAAGCGGTGCCGCAAGTCGCATGTTCAAGAATATGTTCGAGTTCCTCGATGCCGACTACGAGGTGCCCACGACGGACTTCGAGAAGATATTCTTCGTCCACATTCACAGTTTCGCATTCTTCGACGCCCTGAACGATGCCTGCTTCCTGAATGAAGGAAAAGGCGTGGATGCACTTATCGAAGAGGACAACTACAAGGCTGTGGTTGCGAATATGCTTGGCGAGGAAGGCTTGAACTATGGCCAACTTCCGAAGGGCTTGTTGCAGTTCCATGCTTATGACGACTGCGCAAAGACTCCCGTTGAAGAGCATCTCACGGAAGCCGCGCTCTATGCAAGCAGTAGGGGAGAAGCCGAAGTGCATTTCACCGTTAGCGGCGAGCACCGCAAACTCTTCGAAGATCTCATCGATCGTGTTGTTCCTGAGGCTCAGGAGAAGTTCAAGATTGCTTATAAGGTAAGCTTGAGCGAGCAGAAGCCAAGCACCGACACTATTGCCGTGAACATGGACAATACGCCTTTCCGCACGAGTGATGGCAAGCTGCTGTTCCGTCCTGGTGGTCATGGTGCGCTTATCGAGAACCTCAACGACCTCGAAAGCGACATTGTCTTCATCAAGAACATCGATAATGTTGTGCCCGACCGCTTGAAGACCGATACGGTCTTCTGGAAGCAAGTCATCGCAGGCGTGCTTGTTGACACGCAGAAGAAAGTGTTTGGCTATCTGCGTCTCCTTGACAGCAACAAGTACAGCCACGACGACCTCGAGGACATCATCCGCTTCGTTCGCCACACCCTTTGCTGCGATGTGCCCGAATTGAAGAACATGGAGGACACCGAGTTGCATCTCTTCCTTAAGAAGAAACTCAACAGACCTATTCGCGTCTGTGGTGTCGTGAAGAATGTCGGCGAGCCTGGTGGTGGTCCGTTCCTTGCTTATAACCCCGATGGTAGCATCTCGTTGCAGATTTTGGAGAGCAGCCAGATTGACCAGAACAATCCCGAGTACATGGAGATGTTCACGAAGGGCACACATTTCAATCCCGTTGACCTCGTCTGTGCCGTTCGCGACTACAAGGGCGAGAAGTTCAACTTGCCCGACTTCGTTGACCCAGCTACAGGCTTTATTTCCTACAAGAGCAAGGATGGCAAGGAATTGAAAGCTTTGGAGCTGCCCGGCCTTTGGAATGGAGCGATGAGCGACTGGAACACCATCATGGTGGAAGTGCCTCTCTCGACCTTTAATCCTGTCAAGACCGTCAACGATTTGCTCCGTCCGCAACACCAGAAGGAGTAAAGTTCGACGGCCTGTCGTAAGGCAGTATGACGAGCGAATTTCAGTAAGTCAATTTCGTTGGGGATAAGGATGCGCCGCTGCGTGTCCTTATTTCATGTATTGTGGAGAGTAAGCAAACTCAGCTTGTTGTGTTGGCCACAACAACGTGGATTGTTTGGCTTCTCGGCGTGGAGTGTTTCGTTTACGCTGGTGTTGGACCCCTAAATCCACTGCAAAGGTACGACAATGTTTCTGCGCTTCCAAATTTCAGCACTCCAATTGACGCAAAATTCAACACCAATTGACGAGATTCGTCGAGCTTGCCCTCGCTCGGCAAAGTCGATGTGAGCATCACTTTGCGCTCGCTTACTCGCAACCTTCGAGCGATTTTATTTGTAGGTTGCAGGTATACATATATCAGTTGCCGAAAACACAGACCCTACCCCTCATATCTAAGGTCTATTAATAATAGAATTTCTTTTCTGTAGTAGGGTCCTTGTTTTGGGTTACAGATACCTGTATACCTTGAAACATTTTTCCTGTACTGACTGATTATTTTTAGCATTTCACACCCTAAGTTGGAAGTGATTTAATGAGGCGTAGAACATTTTTTCTGTTACTTTGTTTGGTGGTTTCGGAAAAATGTTGTACCTTTGCCGCGCTTTTGTGTAAACGGAAGCAAGTGATAATTAACTTTTTACTAACTTTTTAATTAATCTGTATGGCAGATTTGAAAAATGTTGCTCCTCTCCCAGACTTCGATTGGGAAGCATTCGAACAGGGCGACAGCAACGCAGGTGTGAGCCGTGAGGCTCAAACAGAGGCCTATGAGGGTTCTCTGAACAAGGTAAGTGACCACGACGTAGTTGACGGTACCGTTATCTCGATGAACAAGCGCGAGGTGGTGGTTAACATCGGCTTCAAGAGCGATGGTATCATACCTATGAGCGAATTCCGCTACAATCCCGACCTGAAGGTGGGCGACACTGTAGAGGTTTACATTGAGAATCAGGAAGACAAAAAGGGTCAGCTCATTCTTTCTCACAAGAAGGCACGCGCTTCCCGCTCTTGGGATCGTGTGAACGAGGCCCTCAACAACGAGGAAATCATCAAGGGCTACGTGAAGTGCCGCACTAAGGGCGGTATGATCGTTGACGTCTTCGGCATCGAGGCATTCCTGCCCGGCAGCCAGATCGACGTGAAGCCCATCCGCGATTACGATATCTTCGTAGGCAAGACGATGGAGTTCAAGGTTGTCAAGATCAACCAGGACTACCGCAACGTCGTTGTCAGCCATAAGGCTCTCATCGAAGCAGAGCTTGAGGCACAGAAGAAGGAAATCATCGGCAAGCTCGAGAAGGGTCAAGTGCTGGAGGGTATCGTCAAGAACATCACCAACTACGGTGTCTTCATCGACCTTGGTGGCGTGGACGGTCTCATCCACATCACAGACCTCAGCTGGGGCCGCGTAAGCGATCCGAAGGAGATTGTCGAGCTCGACCAGAAGATCAATGTCGTTATTCTCGACTTCGACGACGAGAAGAAGCGTATTGCTCTCGGCCTGAAGCAACTCACTCCTCATCCTTGGGATGCTCTTGACAAGGAGCTCAAGGTGGGCGACCACGTGAAGGGCAAGGTTGTCGTGATGGCCGACTACGGTGCATTCATCGAGATTGCTCCTGGCGTAGAAGGTCTCATCCACGTCAGCGAAATGTCTTGGAGCCAGCACCTCCGCAGCGCTCAGGACTTCATGAAGGTGGGCGACGAGGTAGAGGCAGTTATCCTCACTCTCGACCGCGAGGAGCGCAAGATGTCTCTCGGCATCAAGCAGCTTAAGGACGACCCATGGGAGAACATCGAAGAGAAGTATCCCCTGGGCAGCAAGCACACTGCAAAGGTTCGCAACTTCACCAACTTCGGTATCTTCGTTGAGATTGAAGAAGGCGTTGACGGCCTGATTCACATCAGCGACCTCAGCTGGACGAAGAAGATCAAGCACCCCAGCGAGTTCACGCAGATTGGTGCTGAGATTGAGGTTTGTGTCCTCGAGATTGATAAGGCGAACCGCCGTCTCTCTCTCGGTCACAAGCAGCTCGAGGAGAATCCTTGGGATGTCTTTGAGACCGTGTTCACTCAGGACAGCGTTCACGAAGGCACAATCGTCGAGATGCTCGACAAGGGCGCAGTCATTCAGCTGGAGTATGGCGTGGAAGGCTTTGCTACTCCCAAGCACCTCGTTAAGGAAGACGGCACTCAGGCTCAGAAGGGCGAGAAGCTGCAGTTCAAGGTGATTGAGTTCAACAAGGACAGCAAGCGCATCATCCTTTCTCACAGCCGCATCTTCGAGGACGTGCAGCGTGCAGAAGCCCGCGAAGCTCGTGAGGCCAAGAAGACAACTCGCAAGGCTGCTCCGAAGGAAGAGGCTCCCGCAGTTCAGAATCAGGCTGCCAGCACAACGCTCGGCGACCTCGACGCTCTGGCAGAGCTGAAGGCTAAGATGAGCGAAAGCGCTGAGAAGCCCAAGGCAAAGAAGGCTACAAAGAAGGCAGAAGAGCCCAAGGCAGAAGAGCCTAAGGCTGAGGAACCCAAGGCTGAAGAGCCTGTAGCTGAGCCCGAAGCAGAAGCAAAGGCTGAGGAATAAATAAACTTCGGCAATTCATAATTAAGAATTCACAATTCATAATTCTGGGGCAAATGCTTTGGGGTTATGGGTTGTGGATTTTTTAATTTAATTATGAATTAAGGAAAAATGAACTTTGAACTGAACATATTGGGTTGCGGCTCAGCCAAGCCCACCACACGCCACCAGCCGACCTCGCAGATTCTGAACGTGAGGGGCAAGTTCTTCATGATTGATTGTGGCGAGGGCGTGCAGGCGCAGATGCAGCGGATGGGGCTCTCGATGATGAACATCGGGCACATCTTCATCAGTCACAATCATGGTGATCACGTCTTCGGACTGCCCGGACTGATTGGCACGATGGACCTGCTGGGCCGGACTGCCGAGCTGCACATCCACGGCCCGAAGCAAGTGGGTGAGCTGCTTCAGTTCCTCATGAGCACTTATTACGCGGAGATTCAGTACAAAGTCCTCTTTCATCCGGTCGATACGCAGAGGCACGACCTTATTTACGAAGACCGAAGCATCACGGTTCACAGCATTCCCCTTCAGCACAGGATTCCCACCTCCGGCTATCTTTTCCGCGAGAAGCCGAACCTGCCGCATATTCGCAGGGAGATGATAGATGCTTACAACATTCCCGTCAGCCAGATAAACAACATCAAGGCTGGTGCCTCGTGGACGACCGAAGACGGCACCGTCGTCCCTCACGGGCGCTTGACAACGCCGGCCACGCCTTCACGCTCCTTCGCTTACTGCTCCGACACAGTTTATCTTCCTGAGCTGAAGGAGATTATAAAGGGCGTTGATTTGCTTTACCACGAAGCCACCTATTTCCAGGAACGCGTTTTGAGAGCGGGTCAGACCATGCACACGACAGCCCTCCAGGCAGCCACACTTGCCCGGGATGCTGAGGTGGGACAACTCTGCATCGGTCACTTCAGTGCCAGCATCAAAGACGAAAACGCCCTGCTCAGCGAGGCACAAAGCGCCTTCCCAAACACTGTCCTGGCCAACGAGGGGCTTGTCATCAGCATTTCAAGCAAGCAGGCATAGCCTTTCAGGCGAATCCGCAGCCCTAATTATGTGGGCCGTTTTGCTCATTCGCACCAAAGAGACGAAAGGTCATAGGCAGAGTCGGTCGAAAACGTCACGTGGGTAAAATGAAAATATTACGTGTAATATTTCAAATATCACGTGGGTAAAATGAATTTATCACGTGGGTAAATTTCATTTATCACGTGCGACGTTTGCATTGCCCCTGTGCTGCGTTTTTGAACTCTTCCCGTAGAAATTTCGCTGAAAGCTTTGCTAAGTGACAAGAATTGCGTATTTTTGCAGCAGATTTAGCACTCTACAGACATGAAATCAACTTTTCGAACCATATTTGCATGCCTGCTCCTGCAGGTTTTGTGCGTCGGCAACGCATCCGCTCAGGCGCTCTACACTAACTCCGACACCATCCAGAAGTACCTGAAAGACCGTATCGTGGAGGTCAAGGACCAACTCAAAGCCACTCGTTCTCAGCTCAAGGAGGAGGAGAAGACGCTTCGTATCCTGAACCGTGACCTTGAGAAATCTCGCGCGCAAGCTCAGCGGGATAAGGTGAAACTGAAGGAAGCAAAGCGCAACGGCAAGTACTACGAAGTGAAGCCTTACATCCCTGAAGAGCTACAGGGCGACGTGGAGGCAAAGATTAAAGCTGCAAAAGAAGCCAAGGCAGCTAAGCAGCGGGAAATCAAGGAAAAAGAGGCTGCTAAGAAAGCAGAGTTAAAGGCTGCAAAAGATGCCGAGAAGGAAGCAAAGAAACAGGAGAAGGAGCAGCTGAAGGCTTCGAAGAAAAAACAATCGAAACGCGCTAAAGAGAAGAAAGAAGAACTGAAGGCGCAGGAAGAGGCTGCCAAGCAGGAAGCTAAAGATAAGGTGGAAGAAAAAGCCGAGGAGGCTCAGCCAAAGGAGAAGGCTGAACCCAAGGACGACAAGGGTAAAGTTGAGCCCAAGGACGGCAAGGATAAGACAGATTCAACTGCTCCGAAGGGCGACGACAAGGCTGCCGGCAAGGATAAGCCAGCGACCGATTCGGGCAAGACGTCTCCTGTGCAGGAGAAGGGCGCTCCTGCTGGCGGTAAGAATGCCGGAAGCAAGGATGCCAATGGCAAGGACGCTGGCGGTAAGTCCGTCACTCCCGTAGGTCAGGACAAGCCGTCGGGAGGCAAATCCACCACGCCTGCCAACGGTAAAGGCAAGTCAGAAGCGGCTCCAACGACGCCTGGCAAAGGCAAGAACACTCCCTCGCTAAAGGGAAATGCCGCTCCCCAAAAGTCTGACCGCGAACTGGAAAAGGAGGCCGAAGCAGCAGAGAAAGCCGCCGAGAAGGCTGCCGAAAAGGCTGAAAAAGATAAGGAAAAGGCTGTGAAGGCCGCCGTGAAGGATGCCGAAAAGGCAGCCAAGGAGGCAGAGCAGCGCGCCAAGGACTCTGAGGCCAAGGCTAAAGCTAAGGAACAGGAAATGGAGAATGCGGAAGAATCCTCAGAAGAGACAGAGGAGGAGGTTGAAGAGACTCAGCCCAAACGCAAGTATTCCGTTCGCGCTCAGCGCCAGAAGTCTTCCAAGAAATCCAAGGAGACTGAGGACGAGTCGGGCAAAGAAGGCGAAGAGAGCAAGGAGGACTGATATGATGCAGACACTTAACATCCCAAAACTTAAGCAAACTGTCGAAAAGGCAGCAGACATCCCTGCGGCACTGCAGGCAGCAAGCATTACATATACGCCCGTCACCAACGTCAACTGGCCCGCCAGCTTTCCCTATCGGCCCGAGATGGCGTTTGCCGCAGCTCACGTTGGCGACGCCCTGTTGCTTCATTATCGTGTAGAGGAGCAAAGCGTCAGAGCAGTTGCACGTCAGGATCACGAGCATATCTGGGAAGATTCGTGTGCCGAGTTCTTCATCATGCCTGCCGACGATGGCCTTTATTACAACCTTGAATGCAACTGCACGGGCAAACTGCTGGTTGCCGTCGGCAAGGACCGCAACGAACGTCAGCCAGCACCGATGTCGGTGATGCAAGGCGTGGACCGTTGGGCATCGCTCGGCACCGAGCCGTTCGACGTGCGCCGGGAACCCACCAAATGGGAACTGGCGCTTCTCGTCCCCGTCAGCACCTTCTTCAGGCACGAGCTCAAGACCCTCGACGGCCTGCAGGCAAAGGGCAACGTCTATAAGTGCGGCGACAACCTGCCTGTGCCTCACTTCATCAGCTGGAACGCCATCAACACCGAGAATCCCGACTTCCATCGACCGGAATTCTTCGGCGAAATCATATTCGAATGAGCCTGAGGGAACGCGTATTTGCTACCATGAAATCCCGTGACACTGAGGGCAACTTCGAACTCTACGTCACTCGTACCCCAGGTTATCTGTGGGCGCTGTTCTTCCGTCGCCTGCATGTTCATCCCATAACCGTCACGTTGTTGAGCATCGTCATAGGTTGTGCGTCCGCTTTCTTCTTTGCGAGCGACGACCTCCGATACAACCTGATTGGCATGTTCATGCTTATCTGGGCAAACTGGTACGACTGTGCCGACGGGCAACTGGCCAGGATGACGGGACAGAAGACTCTCGTCGGCAGAGTGCTTGATGGCTTTGGCGGCGAACTTTGGTTCATCTGCATCTACATCGGCATTGCCATCAGGCTCTATCCCGACTGGGGAATATGGATTTTCCTCGTCATCCTGTGGGCAGGTTTCTATTGCCATTCGCGTCAATGCGGCATAGCAGACTACTATCGCAACGTCCATCTTTGGGCAACGCTCGGCAAGGACGGGAGCGAACTGGATACGAGTCACGAATTGCGGCAAAGAATGTCGAGCTTGCATTGGAACAGGCAAGAATGGTTTGAGAAGTTTTATCTTTTCTTCTATGTCCGTTATATACGAACTCAGGAACGCCAGACCCCCGAGTTCCAGTTGCTGCGTCCCCTGATGGAGAATCTGCCGATGGATGATCCCACACGACAGTATTTCCGCCAGAAGAGCCTGCCGCTCATGCCGCTCTGCAACATCCTGACCTTCGACACTCGCGTTGCCGTCCTCTTCCTCTCCGTGCTTATCGGGCATCCCTGGGCATATTTCGTCTTTGAAATGACTGTGCTTGAAGTCCTGCGACTCTACACGATACATCGTCACGAGGCGTTCTGTCATGGGTTGCATCAAAAGCTTTGCGCGATATGAAACAGAGTCACAACATAGCACTTGTCTTGGCTGGTGGGACAGGCGAACGCATGCATGCAGTCGTTCCCAAGCAGTTCATGGAGATTGACGGCGAAACGGTCTTGCTGCATACATTGCGTGCATTCCAAAAGCACCCGTTGATACATGAGATTTATCTCGTATGTATGCCGGAATGGGAGGAGTTCGTCAAGGGCGAAGCAAAAGTGGGTGCTATAGATAAACTCCATGGCATCATAGGTGCCGGACCGAGTAGCTTTGCATCTGCTCGCAATGGCATCGAGTATTTGATGAAGAAGATGACGGACGACGAGGCAATAGTCCTCGTGCACGATGCCGTGCGACCTCTCATCACGCAGGACATTATCAGCCGAAACATTGCTGTTTGCTTGACTGATGGCAACGCGATTACTGCCTTGCCGAGCTACGAGGCATATCTTTGCACGACGAATGGCAGCACCTCCGAAGGCTTTATGCCACGTGAAGGATTAATGCGTGCTCAGACCCCCCACACGTTCCCCCTTGCCTCGCTTCGCCAGATGATGAAGCAGGCGAAGGAGCAAGGAATCACGGAGTCGCAGAGCATCTTCACCCTTGCTGGCGAGCTCGGCATTACGCCACTCCATATTGCCCAGGGCGACTTGCGCAACTTCAAGATAACAGAACAGACGGACATCCTCATCTATAGGGCCTTGAAGTTTTTGGAGGAATAAGGTCATCCTGGTATCTCTCTCGTGGGAGAAGGGAGATAAGTTCAATTGTTAATCGTCAACATTCCATGATATACTACTTCTCAGGAACCGGTAACAGCCTTTATGTGGCCCGACATCTTGCCGATGCGCTCGGGGAAAAGTTATGTCCCATGGCTTTGAGCCGTCCTTTAGGAACGGATTTGGAGGGGCCGGTAGGCTTGGTCTTTCCAGTCTATGGATGGGGTATACCGAACGTCGTGGAAAAGTTCGTGAGCAAGCAATTAGTGCCTCTTTTGGATGGAAAGCAAGAGGAGTTGCCCTTCCTCTATGCCGTCATGACTTGTGGCGACGATATGGGCTATACGGACAGGGTGTTGGAAAAGGCGCTCGGCAGACAGGTCGATGCTGCTTTCTCCGTACTGATGCCGGATGTCTATGTTTGCTTGCCGGGTTTCGACGTGGATAGCAAAGAGGAGTGCAGGGAGAAGTTCGAGAAGGAGAAGGTTGCCGTGCCAGAGATTGCGGCATGCGTCAAGGAGCAGCGACGAGTTCGTCTCCTGAAAAGAGGACCTTTCCCGTGGACAAAGACCTACATTCTCAGGCCCTTGTTCAACCGCTTCCTCGTGACGGACAAGTACTTCAAGGTCGATGCCTCGAAGTGCATCTCATGTGGGAGGTGCAGCAAGATGTGTCCCGTGGGCAACATCCTGATAGAGAACGACGTGCCTCGGTGGCAGTCGCATTGCGCGGGCTGTCTGGCTTGCTATCATGCCTGCCCGTATCACGCCATCAATTTCGGCAAGATGACACAAACGAAAGGTCAGTACAATATAATGGAGCAAATCTATGAATAAATACGTCAAGCGTCTTCTCCCGATAGCCCTGCTTTTGCTGCTCATACTGGCACAAAAGCATATCCCGCTTTTCAACCAAGGCGATGAAGAGAGTAGTGTCTCCCCGACAAACGTAACAGAGGAAAGCATCCCTGCAGTCAGCGATGGTCCCGTCGCACTCCCCATCGGAGCAAACGACGGAGGACTCCTCATCGAGCATGAGGGGTTCTCGCTCCTCTACGACACCAAAACGATGTGTCCTCGCTGGGTTGCTTGGGAGCTGACGGCTGAGGAGACGAGAGGCAAGGTGTCTCGTGAAGGCGTTGACTTCAAGGAAGACGAGCAGGTGCCGGAGCAGTACCAAGTTGCTTCTTGGGATTATAATGGCGGTGCCTACGGGCGAGGACACATGTGTCCGGCGGGCGATATGAAGTGGAGCAAAGAGGCCATGCGGGATTGTCACTACATGACTAACATTTGTCCGCAGACTGCGGAACTAAACAAGACATGGTGGGAGCACTTGGAGCGCGCTTGCCGAGGGTGGGCAAGGCAGGATGGGAGCGTGCAAATCGTCTGCGGTCCCGTCTTTTCCGACAGCCCTAAACGCTTTGGCAAAAAGCACAGAATGGCTGTTCCAAAAGGTTTCTACAAGGTTGTTCTCTCGCTTAAAGAGGGTAGGGAGAAGGCCATCGGATTCTATTACACCAATGACAATGCGCCGCAACCCATGGAGGATGCTGTGAGAAGCGTGGATGAGATAGAAAGCATGACGGGCTTTGACTTCTTCTCCAGCCTGCCCGACGAGCAGGAAGACCGCCTCGAGGCAATGACCGACCTCAGGGCTTGGGACAAATAGTGCCTCTTTCTGCGGCGTCACATTCGGCCAGCGCCGGTTTGCTTGGTGTGGCGGATGCTGCGATGCTGGCAATCTTGTCGACGTTCATGCTGCTGGCACTTGCGTCGAATATCTTTTTGTAGAGCCCGCCATTGCGGTAGACGTCTGCCGGCGTGCCTGACTGCACCACTCGTCCCTGCTGGAGTACATAGATTTTGTCGGCATCGATGATTTGCCCGATGTTGTGGGAGATGATGATGACGGTGCGTCCTTTCTTGATTGCATCTATGGATGCTTTGATTTGTTCCGATGCGATGGCATCGAGGCTGGCGGTTGGCTCGTCGAGGAAGATGATGGGTGGATTCTTGATGAACATGCGTGCGATGGCGATGCGCTGCTGTTGTCCGCCGCTCAACTGAAGTGCCGACGTCTGGAAGCCATGCGGCAATTGCATGATTTGGTCGTAGATGTATGCCTGTCGAGCAGCGCGCTCCACGTCCTCGTGCGTTGCGTTCAGGCAGCCGTAGCGTATGTTCTCCTCGATGGTGCCGTCGAAGATGTGGTTCTTCTGCAGCACCAGCCCGACGTTCTCGCGAAGCCATTTCGTGTCCCATGCTTCCAGTTCGTGTCCGTCGAGACGGATTGTGCCGCGTTGTGGCATGTAGAACTTGTCGAGCAGGTTGACGATGGTGCTTTTGCCGGCACCGCTCAGTCCGACGAGTGCCGTTATCTTTCCGCTCTCTATGTGCATTGAGACGTCGAAGAGCGCCTGAGTGCCTCCTGGATATGTGAAGTCTACGTTCTGCAATTCGAAGTCTCCCTTCACCTGCCCGGGGTGGTGCTTTCCGCTTGGCTCCACCTCGTCGTCGGCTTGCAATATGCCAAAGAGGCCTTCGGCATAGATGAGGGCGTCGTTCATGTCGTCGTAGATGCGGTGCAGCTGGCGGATGGGAGCGCTGACGTTGGCGAAGAGCATGACGTGGTACATGATTTTGCCGATGGACATACCCGGGTAGTCAATCAGCACGAGATATGCCGTCAGGATGATTATCAAGACGGTTCCTATCTGTTCGAGGAAGCTCTTCAGGCCATTGAAAAGGTAGGCCTGCTTGCGGGTGTTCAGCTGCAGGTCGGTCATGTTTTGCTGCAGTTCCGCCTGACGCTTGGCTTCTGCCTCTTCGCGATTGAACGACTTGATGACGTTGATGCTTTCTATGATGCCCAGAATGCCTTGGCTCACGGCTTGATGCCCTCCGAAGATGCCTCGCCTGCCACCCTTCATGCGCGACGCCTGAATGTAGGTTACCCAGAAGTAGAGCGGCACGATGCAGAGGGCCACGAGGCCCACGTAAACGTTGGCGGCGAACATCAGGCAGAGGGCAAGGATGGCACTCGTGAAGAGAGGCAGAATCTCGATGAAGAAGTTGTTCACCGTGTTGCTCATGCTCATGATGCCGCGGTCGATGCGCGACTGCAATTTGCCCGTCTCGTTGCCGTCGCTGTTGAAGAACGCCATGCGGAAGGAGAGGATGCGGTCCACGACGCGGAGCGACATGTCGCGGCTCACCAGGATGCGCATCCGCTCTCCATAGTAGCGCTGGCAGAAAGTGACGACGGCGCTGACAATTTCCTTGCCCAAGAGAATGACGGAGATAATGGTCAGAAGCTTGACAGCCTGGCTCCAGTGGAACCCTTCCGGCTGCTGCATCATGGCGTTGATGGCATCGACGGCGCGGTCGAGCACTACGGCATTCACCTGCGCCATCAGCGAACCGATGAGCGTCAGCACGAGTGTAACGACAATCAGCCATTTGTAAGGCAGCACAAACGGCAGGATGTTCTTCAGCAGTCCCCAGATGTTCATTTTCATATCGCTCGGCATTATTTTTCTTGGGCAAAGGTACGAAAAAGAAATCAGAAAGCAAGTCGAATGTGAAAATACTTTCAGATTTTCGCTTGCGAAGAATGAGAATATCGAGTTTTGCCAAGGCTTTCGTCGCGACTTGCGTGCCGTGTTTCCAAACGTGGCATGCGACGTTGCCAAACTATCCACGTGATAAATTGATTTTACCCACGTGATATTTGAAATATTACACGTGATAATTTCATTTTACCCACGTGATAATTTCATTTTACCCACGTGATGTTTTAAAGCCCTCCACGTTACGACTTGTTGATATCCTGGATGACGAGGCCAGCCAGGGTCATTCTCTAAACTCCACTACTGTTATGCCAGCACCGCCGAACTGTACGTGCTCGTCGTGGAAGGAAACGACTCCCGAGACGGTATTCAGGTACTGGCGTATGACTTGCCGCAGCGCTCCTGTGCCTGTGCCATGCAGGATGCGCACCCGCGAGGTATTGACCAGCAAAGCGTCGTCTATGAAGTATGTGACGGCTTGCAAGGCTTCATCCGCTCGCATCCCCCGCACGTCAATTTCCTGACGGAAGTCGAGGTGCTTCTGTCGGATGCTGTCCTGCGTCTGACGACTAACCACTACAGTTTGAGTCGCTTCGCCGTTTCCTCCTCCTCCTTTGGAGGGCTCAGGGGATGCTTCCAATCTCTTTATATCCACAAGTGTCCTCATCACGCCGAAGGTGACGGTAGCTTGCTTGCCTTCAATGGCTGTAATCGTGCCGACGGAAGTCTGGCCCTTTATGCGGACGCTGTCGCCCACCTCCAAAGTCCCTTCCAAACCTCTCTTCGCAGGGGAGACTTCTTTTTTCTCCCCCTCGGGGGAGTTAGGTAGGGTTCGTTCTTTTTTCTTTGCTGCCTGCCTTTCCGCATGCCTTTTCCTGCGTTCCTCTATCTGTTTGCGCTTCTTCTCGACATAGGCATCCAGTTCCTCCTGACTCATTTGCCCAACTTCGTCGCGGAAGGTCTGCAGTTGCTGGCGGGCAGAACGCGTCCGTTCCTTGTCGGCTTGTGCTTCCTTGATTTCGCGTATTGTGTTCTCTATCTGAGCGTTAGCAGCAGCGATAATCTTGTCAGCCTCAGCCTTCGCCTCACGAATAATCTCCTTGCGCTTGGCTCGCAGTTCCTCTATTTCCTTCTCGTATTGTTCGATGGTCTGCACCATCTGTTTCTCCTGCGAGTGTATCGTCTGGCGTTTACCTTCCCAATAGCGTTTGTCGCGCGTGATGTCGAGAAGGTACTTGTCTGCATTGACGTATTCGCGTCCCACAAGTTCCGTCGCATCGGCAATCACCTCTTCGGGAATGCCAATCTTTCGCGCAATCTCAACCGCAAAACTGCTGCCAGGATTGCCAATCTGCAACTGGAAGAGCGCAGCCATCTTCTGCCTGTCGTAGAGCATAGCGCCGTTCACGACGCCTGGTGTGTCCTCTGCAAAATGCTTGAGGTTCTGGTAGTGTGTCGTGATGACTGCAAAGGTCTTCTTGCTCACGAAACGCTTCAGAACCGCTTCTGCAATGGCGCCACCGATGGTGGGTTCAGTGCCGCCGCCGAACTCGTCTATTAATAATAAGGTATTAGGCGTGCAGCTCGCCATCATGCGCTTCATGTTGAGGAGGTGGCTGCTGTAAGTGCTCAGGTCGTCTTCAATGCTTTGCTCGTCGCCGATATCGATGAAGATTTGCTCGAAGATGCCTGCCCTCGAACCGTCTGCCATCGGAACGGGGAGTCCGCATTGCAACATGTATTGCAGCAAGCCGACAGTCTTCAGGCAGACGCTCTTGCCGCCTGCGTTCGGTCCGCTGATGATGAGGATGTGCCTCTTGCGATTGAGCATGATGCTGAGC
>JAGCNZ010000009.1 GCA_017645655.1 Bacteroidaceae bacterium
AATACTTGGCCCGTTCGTCATCGGTTGCCTCCTTTAATTTAGGATACCAAAGCAAAGACTGTTTATATTGATGCCCTTGTTCATCCTTGCCATATAAGTAGTCGGCATCAAACCAAATTTCAATAATCTTCATGTCTTTCCTTCCTTATTTGTTAAAGTATTCGTTCCAACGACTTATGATAATGTCAGCATTCTCGTCGATCACTTTCTTTATCTTCTTGTAGTCATTAGCTTTGATTCCTTCTTTATTCTGTTGTTTCTGTTGCAAAAGTAGGAATTATTTTCGATACCTCCAAGTGTTTTCACAACTTTTTCCGCCCGGCAAGAGCAAACACACATTATTAAGCCAAGTTATTTGATTAGTTAAATCAGACAAGCAGACACTTTTTCTTGCTGTTTCCTTTGTTTGTATTAAATAAATCACTAACTTTGCAAGCGAAAAGCTAAAATATGATTCTGAATAATGAGTCAAGCGGTTGAACATTGAAGCACGCTATCAGGAATACAGAACAATGTAGCCCGTACACTCAATAGCGAGCGTACTGCCATGATATTAGAACAAACGAAACAGTTGCACGCATGGATACTGGAAAAGCTAAAGGAAAAGTCATCGACCCGATGAACTTTACGTCCGACACCATACAAGGCATCCTCCCAAAAGACTTTGCCCTGGAATTGGTACGTCGCTACAAAGCTGCCATCGCCCCGCACTTTGACCCAACCATGAAGGTGATGATGTTCGGCTCCTACGCCAAGGGCTGTCCTAACGAATGGAGCGACATCGACGTCGCCGTCATCGTGCCAAAGGTCAATGCTGACGATTGGTGGAACACTGCCGTATCTCTTGGTCGCGCCACTCGCAACATCAGCAGCTACATCGAGCCTATCCTATTGGAGAGCAACGAAGACACACCCATATACCGTGAAGTAATGCGTACGGGCATAGCAGTATAAACTATTAGCCATCATACATTATATATAATATAAGCATGCCTATGGCATAAACAAATGAAATAAGACATATAGACAAAAAGCGTTAGCTTAGATTCTTGTTTACTGATAATTGGGGAATTAAAGTAAAGCTACAAGAGTAAAGGTTAATGCTCACGTCGCAAGGCGTGGGCTTTTACTCGTTTAAGTAGCAATGGTTATCCCCAATACCTCAGTAAACATAGACGAAGGAAGTCCACGTTTTTTTATATATACATGAACTGACAAACGACCAGACAAACTCATAAACATATTAATTTATTAACTTCTTTTCTAACCAACTCAAAACAAAACAATCATGAAAAAGAAACTATTCTTAGTATGTGCGGCCTTAGTGTGGACAGTATCGCTTATGGCCCAGAACATTTCAGTTGTAAACTCCAGCGGCAGCACAAAGTTGTACCGCACGCTGCAGGCAGCCATCGAAGGCGCAGACCCCAACAGCACCATCTATCTCCCTGGCGGAGGCTTCACTATTGAGGACAGCGTGAAGATAACAAAGAAACTCACCATCATCGGCATCGGGCATAAATCTAAGAATGACAATGTGGATGGTAATACAACGATCAGTGGTAACTTATATTTTTATTGTAGCAATAGTGCTGTGATTGGATGCTATATAACAGGAAACGTATACATAGGGCAACCCAATACTGTTGTTGGTGGAGCTGCAAATGATGTTTTGGTCAAATATTGTAATGTAAACAAGGTATCTATTTATAACAATGGAAGTCTTGGAACGGTGGTAAACCAATGTTATATCCGCAGTTCAGTTGGTGCTAATGGTTCTACTTATTCTGTCGTTGCAGAAATTACAAACAATGTCATACATCATACATATTATTTAACGAACTCTATTATCTCCAACAATATTATTACTGGTTCTTCCGACAGCTATCAACTTAGTCACACTTACAATTCGATTGTAAATAATAATATCTTCACTAATACGACAGGAGCTGCTATCATTTATGGCAGCAATAATTCATTTTCTGGTAATATGGGTTGGAAGGCTCTATCGTCTGATGAAGATTACACGAACATGTCTTCATATAATCTAGAAGATATTTTCGTCAACTACAATAATGGCGCTGTTTCTCCTGCCTCTAATTACCACTTCAAAGATGAATACAAGCAATACGAGAACCAAGTTGGTATATATGCAGGTGATGGTTTCAACGACAAGCAGATGGCTCCTGTTCCCTATATCGTTGCAAAGCATATTGACGAGCAAACCGATGCATCGGGCAAGCTCAACATCAAAATTCGTGTAAAAGCAAGTGGAGAAGAATAAAGACAAACAGCTATGAGTAGGAAAACATTTATCAACATCATTGCCTGCCTGCTCTGTCTGCTTCCTGCCCTGTCTTTTGCACAATCGCTGACAACATATGAATACTGGTTCGACGACAGCTTCAGCAGTCGGCAGTCGGGAAGCCTGAGCGGCACCAATACTGTCGTGAGGCTCAGCGTCGGCACCGACCAGTTAGACAACGGCGTGCATAAGTTCAGCTTCCGTGCCAGGCAGTCAGACGGCAAGTACTCTGCCGTCACAAGTTCGCTCTTCCTGAAGCGTTCGGCGGCACAAAGCAGCCAGATGGAATACTGGTTCGACGACAACTTCGACGGGCGCGACTTCCTCAGCATCAGCAACACGGAAGAAGAGCAGACCTTCGAACTCGACCTTCGCAACGGCACAAAGTATCCGATGGGCTTCCACAAGCTCAACATGAGGATAACACTCGAAGGCGGCGGCGAGAGCGCCGTCTATTCAGCACCCGTGTTGAAGCTCGCAGCAGGCAGAGCAACCCAATTGGAGTATTGGGTTGACGACGACTATGCAAATGTCCGCACCATAGGCGGCACACCGACCGAGGACGGAAAGGACTACAAGTTCGTCACAGATCTCGACCTCGGCAACATCACCCCCGGCCATCATCGCCTCTATTGCCGCCCCGTCAGCAACAGCAAGATAACCGCCGGCGCCGTTACCTCTATGCCCATCATCGTCAAGTCCCGCTACAACATCGACCTGGCGGATGCTGAGGCTCTGACCGTCACGGAACATTCGTACTGGTTCGACAACGAGGAACCGGACGTTGCGTCTGTCTCCAATCCAAGGAACATCATCACCCAGCCCTACACGCTCGACACGCGTAAGCTCTCGGACGGCCAGCACACCCTGCATGTGCAATACGGCAACTCGGCAGGCATCTGGAACGGCCCTGTTGACATCACCTTCACCAAGACGCATGTGAACGACCCTATGATTGCAGCTAACGTCACGGTGGAAGACGGTGTCGTCACCCTGAAGTACACTGCCATTCCTTTCGGTCAGCGCTATATCGTTGTCCGTCAATATCCAAGTGGCACAAAGAGGAAGGTTGATGACTTGAAGAGCACCGAATACCCGGCTGCCTTGCAAGCCACCGACACGCCTGCACCAGGCACATATACTTATTATATAGAAGGTATATATACCGATGTCGACGGCCAAACGCAGAAGGTGCGCTCGGGCGATATGGCTGTGACCGTAGAACACGCCGCCAGAACGGTTGAGAAGAGCAACATCTATGGAATCGTTACGGTGGACGGAGAAAGGTTCGAAGATAGATTCCCTATTTATGAATCCTATGATATAACCGTAAACGGACAACCTATAAACAAGTCACCGTACAATTATAGACGAAGGGACAAGGGTGTTTTCGTAATTGAGGACGTGCCTCATGGCACAGAATTGACAATCGGCATAGAATATAAGACCTACAGTTTCAATGAAATCAAACTGATTGTTAATGAAAACACCGGCCAAAAAACTTACCGGTTCAATTGCGATTCTGGAGATGTGCATGAAGAGCAGTTAGACAATGATGCCTTCGACCTTGACCTGTGGAATCCAATAGCTCTCACCCCCGACGCATGGGAAGTGGGTGTCCATAACAAGTATAAGTACACTGCTTGGTCGGGCGACATCATTGTGAAGGCCATTAGCAAGAGGGTCATGGACTTGTACGACCGCGAAGCGGAAGAAGGTGTGTCATTGTGGTACTATATGCTCCACTCGAATGCCGGACTTGACGGCGGCCCGAACTACAAGACGGTGGCCAGTACACATGTCAATCTAAGCGGTGGTGAATATAGAAAGCTGCCTCTGGACATCATAGACGTTCCTAAAGGCTACGATGAGGATGACAGAGATTTTTATGTGTGCATCTTTTCCAAGAAAGACGATTCAGACGAGATGAAGCCATTGGCTGGCGGTCAGCGACAGACGCTGAGCTTCAATCCTCTCGACTATGCGCCAAGCGATTATATAGATGATTATCTTATAAGTGAATATAAGGAGGTCTTGAGGCTCCTGAAGAGGATGAAAGACTGGGGCGACCCATTTGGCTTTGAGATAAATACCCTCGGAGGAAATAACCTCGAAAGAATCATTACGAACTTAGGGAATGGCACATACGATATAGAAGGATTGAAACAGGACATCATAGTCAATGCCTCAAATGGGGCTGGCTTGTTGCTGGATTGCTTCATCGACGATGTGAATAATAACATTGTCGAGGACGTAAGGCGAAATGGGAAAGAAATTTTAGGCAGGTTTAGAATATCTGAGGGCATCCGTGAGGTCTGCAACACATTGGAGAGTTTCTACCACCTTAATGAGGTTGACGACAATCATAAGTTCCTCGAGACATTCAAGCTGGTGATGCAGGTCAGCGACAGACTAAAGAACAGTGCCGGTATCAAGTATCCTGCCTTCGAAGTTTACAAATCCTACTTCGAGCTTGCCGATGCGATGATTGACGCCATTGAAAATTTCGAAGTTATCGTTCAAGGCGGCGACGCATACGAGAAGCTTATCAGTGGAAAGGGAATCTATAAGATAAACGTTCGCAGGTACACCTCCGATGGCAGTGTGCAGTATTTCAGTCCCCAGGAAGTTAATAAACAAATCAGGAAGATAACCTTCACAATGGAAACCGAGACAAGTTTCAAGTCGGAAAGCACATCCTGCAATGTCGATCCGAGCTTTGACGGGCTAATCGTCACGAATGTTAACTTCTCTCCCAAGAATAATGACATCTACATATCTCCACAAGTATGGATGAACATCTATTGGACGAACAATCGTGTCACCAGGATTCCCATGCTTGAGAAGCATTTTGCAAAGCAAAAGGACTTTAATACTCAGAGTCCTACCATGACAGTAGAACTTCAGTCTGAAACGTATATGATTCCTGAGCGTATGGCAAACAAGTTAACTATCATAAATCAGAAATAGCTATGAAGGATTACATAAAGATTATGTGTACATGCCTCCTGTTGGCGGTGACGATGAATGCTCAGGGACAGGAAGTTAACTTCAGGTCTCCTGTAGTTGAAGAGGGAGTCAGGCAGCATCTGGGCATCAGTGAAGATGCAGCTATCAGTTTCTCGCAGTTGGACACTATTACCTACCTCGACCTTTCCCGCCGAGGCGTGACCGACACCCAAGACATGATACTTATGCCCAATCTGCGAGTGCTCAATTTAAGCGACAACTCGGTGAATGACCTTCGTCCGCTTGCCGTGCTTGATTCTCTGGAATATGTAAATTTGAGCGGCAACAACCTGTTAAGCATCAACGACCTGATTGGTTCCACGTCAAAGAACATGATGGTCAATGTGTCGTTCAACCGCATCAAGGATTTCTCCTTGTTCTGTTCAGTTTTACCCTGCGAATTCACTTTGAATGGAACAGGACTCCAATTGAGCGACGATGCTCCCTATTTCGATGTATATCAGCTGTATGCCGATATAGTCGATGGAGCGACGCCTAAGGCATATTATCGTGGATACACGAATATGGATGCGGCAGTTTCTTTGAGGTGCGGTTTGCTGAGTGCACCGGCACAGATGGACGGCTACACAAACAGCGTCACGCTACTCAATGTCCTCGATGGAACGACGCAAGTCACTCTCTCCAATGGTGAGGTGGGCGACACGACCTACATCGTGCCGCCATCAACACATATCGTGGGAGCCGGTGAGGCGGTCACTATTAACACCGAGTTGCCTGAGAGCTATCAGATTGGGTACCTGCGAGCTTTGCATGGAACTGTGGAAGCCGATGGTGCGACGCTGCACTACACGGCACCTTCGCCCATCGTGGCCGACACCCTCTATATGAGCTATTATGAGGGAAATCGCATCAAGGGCTTTGCACAGATGTACTTCATGTCGCAGGATTTCTACGACGGAGTCAAGACTGTCGAGCAGGACAATCCCCTGAAGATGTCGCTCCATAATGGTGTGCTTAGTATCGCTGCGCCGTCAACACAAAAGGATGGCTTGACTGCCGTGAAGGTGTACGATGCAATGGGTCGCACCTTGGCAGTAAAGACACAGGATACAGGAGGTGACGTCGTTATCGCGTTGCCAAAGAGTTCCTCTGTTGTCATTGTTGAGGCGACATACGCAGGACGACACATCGTAACGAAGGTTGCCGCAAGATAGTCGGATTGATACAGCAATAATATTATAAGGAGAGCTCGAAGAACACTTCGGGCTTTCTTTGTTTGGCAAGGTCTTTCGATGACGGGAAACGGGACGAAAACAGACGCTCCCAGTTAAGACTTAAAACTATCCACGTGATAAATTGATTTTACCCACGTGATATTTTATTTTTAACACGTGATAATTTCAATTTACCCACGTTATAATTTCGTTTTACCCACGCGAAGTTTTCTGGCGCCCCTCGCTATGTCTGCTGCTGACGTTTGTGTCGTGGGCGACGACCCCCTTTCTGCAAATGCTTTCGAGCCTGTTTGGGCTTAGCCCTTTTCAGTTTTGCGAATGAGGAAATTCCCGATGTTTGCTTTCTTCAAACTCTTCGAAAGGCTTCTCCTTTCTGATTTCGTCATCTTGCCTTCAATGGTAAGATGGTCGATGTGGAACTGAGAAAGCCATTCCGGCAGCAAGACTTTGTCCGCATAATTAAGGCCTAAACGCTTGATGTGTTGTTCATTGTCCAGCGTTTCTGGCTGTGTCTCAGAGTCTTGCTTCTTGCTTGTGACGCATAGATAACTAATATCGGACTCTTGGTTGAAATAGATACTAAGGCCTTCTATATGGCTTATCTTGGCAAGCACTTTCAGCAAATCTTCGTTACTCGGCACCTTGCCATCGATATAGATGTAGTCGAAATTGATTTTGTCGAACCATTCGGGCAGCACGATGCCGTCGGTGAAGTGGAGTTTAAGGCTTTTGATGTGCGGAAGTTGGGCAAGCATCTCGGGCACCTCCTTGACCTTGAGGTCTATACTTTCCTCGCTTTTCTTCTGCAAGTCGGAGAGCAAGTCTTCGTCTTTATCTGCCTTGCGCAACAGCCAACCTATCTTTGGAGTAAGCATATTGGCAAGCGTGTCTTCCTCTGCTCCGATGAATCCCGCCATGAGTTCCATGGGTGTCTCGCTCATGAGGGTGCCCTTTTCAGGGTCTGTCATGCGGTATTTGAGGCCGACATACACGCGCTGGGAGGGCATTTCCTTTTGGTGGTGAACGCTGTCGGGCGTCTGTCCGTTCTCGTCTGGGAAGAGTCTCAGCAGCCAGCCGTTCAGGAAAGTAGGCTTCTCATTACTGCATCCGCCGCCTCTCAACCTGTCTGTCTGCCCTTTTTTGACAATGTCTTGCCAGAACTTCTGATTAGGCTGTCCTTTTGCTGCAAGGACAAACTGCTCAAGTATCGGTTCCAAACTTCTTGTCCATTCAGCAAGTCCGTATGCGGCAAGCTTGCGTGTCTTGTCGAGAACGCGTTGCCAGTCGGCTGGTGTTCCCTTGAGTGTGATGGTGGGAATGCCGCAAGCTAAATAATAGACCATGTATTCGAAGTACGACTTCACGCTCTCCATCAGCGTAATTTGCGAGGCGATGCGCTCGGCAGGCAAGGTCGTCGAGAAGTCCGCAGTTAAGGTTTGCGCGATGTCATCCTTCGTGTATTTCTCAATTTGGGTTGCAAAGTCGCCAATAAGTTTGTCGTAATCGGCTTGTCCCGAAAGCAGGTCTTGCTTGGTTTCTATCGCCAAGTCCATCTTTCCAGCATGGCTCACCAACTTCGGACGCACTTCTTCGCTGTGCGCATCAACGTATCTGGCAAAGCCTTGACTGATGAGCAACCAGATCATATCCGGGGAGAGCGTAAGGGATTTGTGCGTCTTGTACGCTCTCACAACACATTGAAAGAACGCATCCTTCTCGGCGCCCTTGAGGTTATTTGCGCCCGCGAAGCTTGATGCCACGATGTTGTAAGCACCATTAAGGATGTTCTTGTCTTCGTTAAGAATGGCTTTAGCCATCTTTTCGCCGTCAGAAAGGTGCCGATACTTCTCTTCAATAGGCTCTATACCCTCGTCAACAACGAAGGTAATGCTCCCATCGGATTGGCGGATGACCTGCTTATTGTCAGCATGTCCCGTTAGAGAAATGAAGACAAGGCAAAGGGCGATGATGGACTTTCCTGCCATGTTAAGCTTCCTGAACGGAATCTTTGCGATGCGACGCTCGTGACGTCCGCCTTCGAAGGGTGTCTGCAGGTATTCGTTCATGATGGCATCGGCCTCCTCATTCGTGATAAAACGGCCAGGCATCACAAGCACGTTGGCATCATTATGCTGCCGGGCGAGATGAGCAATCTCGGGTTTCCAGCAAAGTGCGGCACGAATGCTTTGATGCTTGTTGAGCGTCATGTTGATGCCTTCCCCGCTACCGCAGATGGCAATGCCTTTCTCGCATTCTCCCGCCTCCATGCCTTTTGCCAAAGCATGCCCGAAGTCCGGATAATCGCAACTCTCTTCGTTATAAGTTCCGTAGTCGTGAAACTCGATACCTTTCTCGTCAAGATACTCCTTTACATGCTGCTTGAGAGCATAACCAGCATGATCGCTTGCCAATCCTATCATGATAACAATTTCTTTGCTTGCTTGTAAACATTCTCTGCTGTGAAGCCGAATTTCTCGTCGAGCACTTTGTAGGGAGCTGAGAAACCGAAGCTGCCGAGGCCCCATATCGTGCTGCTGGGATGTGCGCCTACAAGGAAACCTTGCAGGTTGACTGGCAAACCGGCTGTGAGACCAAAGACTTTGCTGCCAATTGGGAAGAGTTCGCGTTGGTACTCAAGCGGTTGCTCGCGGAAGAGACCCTCGCTTGGAGCACTTACCACGCGCACTTTGTAGCCGTCTTTGCGCAGCAATCTTGCCCCGGCAATGAGGGTGCTGACTTCGGAACCATTGCCGACGAGGATGATGTCGAACTGCTCGTCGCTCTCGGCAGCAATGTAAGCACCTTTAGCTGTCCCTTCATAGTTGGTTCCTTCGGGAAGGTCTTCTATCGTCTGACGACTGAGAATGAGGGCAGAAGGCGTTTGTGTGTTCTCCATTGCCAACTTCCAACAACAGGTTGTAGCCTTTCCGTCGGCAGGTCGAAGCACGAGGATAGAGTTCCTGCCGCTGTGGTTCTTCATCTTTTCCATCAGGCGAATCTGAGCCTCTTGCTCGACAGGTTCGTGTGTTGGACCGTCTTCGCCAACGCGGAAAGCGTCGTGACTCCATACGAACTTAACAGGTACTTGCATCAAGGCAGCCATTCGGATTGCGGGCTTCATGTAGTCGGAGAAGACGAAGAATGTGCCGCAAGCTGCAATGACACCTCCGTGGAGCATCATACCAATGCAGCAGCATGCCATCGTAAGCTCTGCAACGCCTGCCTGAAGGAAGCCTCCGCCGGGGTTGTTGCGAGAGATGACAGTCGCACCTCCCTTGATGAAGCCGTCTGTCTTGTCGGAATTGCAGAGGTCGGCACTGCTGACAATCATGTTGGGAACCTGCTTTGCGAGCAGAGAAAGGCAGGTGCTCGAGGCATTTCGAGTGGCATCGTTTGGCTTTTGTTCGATGCTTTCCCAGTCAATCTTCGGCAGTTTGCCTGCAAACCAGTCTTTGAGCTGAGCGGCTTTCTCTGTGTTCTGAGCAGCCCACGCCTCTTCCTCTTTATGACGTACGGCAGCAATTTCCTCCAGCTCTTTGAGTCGTGCTTCATAAAGATCCTGCACTTCGGGGAAGATGACGAATGGTTCGTCAGGATTGCCTCCGAGGTTGGTGACAGTATTACGATAGGCATCGCCTCCAAGGGGCGCGCCGTGTGTCTTCGTGCTGCGTTCATAGCTACTTCCGTCGGCCTGCAGAGCGCCTTTTCCCATGATGCAATGTCCGATGATGAGCGTCGGTTTGCCTTCGACTGCTTTTGCCTTCTCGATAGCTTCACGAATCTGTGGAACATCGTTTCCATCAATCTCAATTACCTCCCAACCACATGCACGATACCTCATGGCTGTGTCTTCGCAGGTCACAACTGATGTTTCGGTAGAAAGCTGGATGTCGTTAGCGTCGTAGAACATAATGAGGTTGTCGAGCCCCAGATTGCCTGCGATTCGTGCTGCACCTTGACTGATTTCTTCCTGAATGCCGCCATCGCTGATATAAGTGTAGATGGTTTCCTTCTTGAAGGTTGGGTTGCCTGTCTTTGCATAGAGGAACTTGGCTGCGATTGCTGCTCCGACGGCATAGGTGTGACCTTGTCCAAGCGGTCCGCTTGAGTTCTCGATGCCTCGCTCATAACATACTTCCGGATGGCCTGGAGTAGGGGAGCCCCACTGACGAAGCTGCTGAAGTTCTTCGAGTGTGAATTTGCCGATGAGCGTCAGTTCTGCATAAAGCATCGGCGACATGTGCCCAGGGTCAAGAAAGAAGCGGTCTCTTCCTTCCCACTTCGGGTTTTTGGGGTCAAACTGAAGGTATTCGCTGTAGAGGACATTGATGAAGTCGGCGCCACCCATAGCACCGCCAGGGTGTCCGCTCTTTGCCTTCTCCACCATTGCAGCTGCCAGTATGCGGATGTTGTCGGCAGCGCGGTTCATGAGAGATGTCTTGTTCATAATATGTGGGGCTTGTTCTTTTGACTCGACAAAGGTACAAAATAAATCCCGACTCTACAAGAAAATAAGAATTTATTTTCTTCCAACGTCGAAGATATTTTGAGGTTTCAAATGCTTCGATAAATTTAGCGAGAGGATACGATGGCAGGTGTGATTCAACACACACCACGCATAGTTGCTCAACTATACACGTGACGTTTGGCATCTTCACGTGTGACGTTTGCCATCGCGACACGTGATGTTTGATGGCGTCACTCGAGACCTTATTCAGAGGGACTTCGGAAGGAGGTTGCGATTTGATGCTGCGAAAGGGATTATCAGGAATCTTGGGGGACGGAATAGGTACCGCCAATCCATTCCGTGAAGGGCTCTTCTTGCTGGAGAAAATGCCAGTTGAGAAAGTGACCACCTTCGTCTGTCTCTACTACGACAGGCCCTTGCTGGAGGGTTCCATCGGTGAGCAGGATGTTGTGATAAGCCTTTTTCGAATTCAAAATATAAGATATTAATTCTGAATTTAGCGATTTCGGCGGCGGTTGGTGCGCTGAGGAATGCCCTTCTGCGGACGAATGGGATTTGGATTCTCCTTCGTGACGTGTATCTTGCGCTCTCTTGGCTGGCTTTCACGCACTTGTTGAGGTGTGAGACGCTCGCTCTTCTCCTTGGGCAACGTGTCGATAGAGATGGTGTCGACAAGCACTGGAGTCTCCTTGATGATGGGTTTCTCCTTGTGCATCCTGATGAGTTGTATCTCGCTGACAAGCAAAGGTTTGGGCTTGTCTGCATCGTTGACCATGGGCAGGTAGATGAAGCCGGAAATGGAACTGAGGTTTAGCGAATCAAGACCTCGGCCAGGATAGAAACGCAACTCATTCTTCGGACTGTTGCGAAGCAAGTCAGTCACACATGTGGAAGTGTCCGTCTCATAGTAAAAGCTGAGCAAAGCAATAGCTTCGTTGTTCATGGAACGGCTGACGAACTGTGTCTTGAAGCGCCAGATAAAGCTGTCTCCTGGTCTGAAAGTGGAATCGGCTTTCATCTGAAAAGAATAGACACATTGAACAGGATTGGCAACAACGCATGCAAAGTCTTTTCCGAGCCAGATGTTCGCTGTGTCGCCTTCGTTGGTGAGGCTTGCAAACTTGTCTTGATTGGCTGTTTCCTCGAGTCCCATGCGCTCTGCCTGTGCTTGCACGCGCGTAACTACATTTTCATATATATGTGTGAACTCCTCAGCTCGACCGCTCCAATACACCATCGAGGAGTCAAACTCTGCTTCTGTGATGCGATGCTTCTTGAAGACAGCCTGAATGTATTTGTAGCGAACGACGTCTATGTTCTCGCCTTGCGTCTCTGCCATCCCCTGCGCTAAGTGGTAGTCGACAAGGACATCCGTCATCTTCTTCTCGTTCAGTATGCCGCTTGGTCGTGACGGAGAGCAAGCATAAAGAAGAAACAAGGGGGCAAAGAGCAGGCGAAATCTCATCGGAACATTTTCTGATTGAAGAAGAGGATGAGGGCAATGACTCCGCATGAAATGCTGGCATCGGCAAAGTTGAAGATGGGGCTGAAGAAGATGAAATGCTCGCCACCAATGTAGGGCAGACTTGCAGGCCAATCCCATTCAACAAGAGGGAAATAGAACATGTCGACCACACGTCCGAGCATCATTTGCCCGTAGCCTGTGCCCCAAGGAACGAACTCTGCTTTCATGGGGACGGGCGGGTTGTTGAATATCATACCGTAGAACATGCAGTCGAAGATGTTGCCTGCAGCTCCGGCAGTTATCATCGTCATGCAAACAAGATAGCCCCAGCCGATGCCTCGCTTTATGCATCGACAGATGTACCAAATGAGGAAAGCAACTGCTGTGATGCGGAATGAAGTGAGGAACCATTTGGGAATCACTTCCAAGCCAAACGCCATTCCGTCGTTTTCCGTGAAGAGAATCTGGAACCACTCTGTCACCTTGATGCTCTGGTGAAGGTACATGCCTGTCTTGACCGCCACCTTGATGATTTGGTCAACAGCGACGATACCTATTCCGAGAGCAACGGAGGTTAACGCTTGTGCTTGCTTGCGGGTCATTTATTTCTTCTTGTCGCGAGCTTGCTTGGCTTCGATGGAGAGCGTGGCGTGAGGCACGGCACGAAGGCGTTCCTTAGGAATCAGCTTACCTGTCTCGCGGCAAATGCCGTAGGTCTTGTTTTGGATGCGAACGAGTGCTGCTTGCAGTCCTGTGATGAACTTCTGAGCACGCATTACTTCGTTCATGAGGCTTTCTTTGGAAAGTGTCTCACTGCCTTCTTCGAGCGTGTGATATGTGGAGTGCGTCTCTGCTTCGTCCACACCATCGCCGTTAATCTTTTGCATGAGCACTTCATAGTCGCTCTTGGCAACTGCGAGTTTCTCGTTGATGAGCTGGCGGAACTCCTCGAGCTCCTCGTCGGAGTACCTAACTTTGTTGTCTTCCATATCTTTTTCCTTTATTATATTTTGCTTACTTTCAGTTTTGTGCCGAGTGTAATGTTGTTGGCAAGAACTTGTGATGCTATGTAATCGCTAAACTTGCTGAGGCATGTGCGGTTGTCTTCGCCATCGGGAATCGTGACGTTGATGCGGTCGGTAATGTCGAAGCCGCTATCCTTGCGAAGCGTCTGTATGCTGCGAATCAGTTCGCGAGCCACGCCTTCGAGTCGCAAGTCTTCTGTGATTGTGAGGTCGAGGGCAACGGTCAAAGTGCCTTCGTTTGCGACGCTCCAGCCAGGAATGTCTTGGCTGAAGATTTCGATGTCCTCGAGGTCAACGGTAACCTGTTCGCCCGTGTCGAGCGTGAGGGGCAGATGTTCCTTTGCTTCGAGCTCTGCAATCTGTTCCTGACTCATCGCCAAGACTGCTGCATTGACGCTCTTCATCAGCTTGCCGAACTTCTTGCCCATCGTACGGAAGTTGCACCTCACTTGCTTGACGAGCATTCCTTCTGCCTCAACGAACTCGAGTTCCTTGACGTTTACTTCGTCGAGGATGAGCTGCTGCATGGCCTGGATGCGTAGTTGCTGCTCAGCACTTGTGGCAGGAATGGCGATGCGCTGAAGTGGTTGCTTCACGACAATCTGCTCTTTCTTGCGGAGCGAGAGAATCATGCTCGTAACCTGCTGAGCGAGAGCCATTCGTTGTTCCTGCTCTTGGTCTATCTTTGCATCGTCTGCAACGGGGAACTTCGCCAAGTGAACGCTCTTTGTCTCGCCCTTACCAGTTGCGTCGTTCAGGTCTCTCCAAAGACGGTCAGCATAGTAGGGAGCGATGGGAGCCATCAGTCGTGCAACGGTTTCAAGGCAGGTGTAGAGCGTCTGATAAGCGCTCAACTTGTCGAGGCTCATGGCAGAGCCCCAGAAACGCTTCTTTGAGAGACGCACAAACCAGTTGCTGACGTTATCGACCACAAAGGTCTGAATGAGGCGACCTGCTCTTGTAGGCTCATACTCCTCGTAGCATTGCGAAACCTCACGAATGAGGCTGTTCAGGCAAGAGAGAATCCAGCGGTCCATCTCTGGGCGTTCGTTCATGGGCACATCTGGCTCCTCGTAACTCCAGCCATCAACGTTGGCATACATCGTGAGGAAGGAGTACGTCTGGAAGAGCTTGCCGAAGAATGTGCGGCTCACTTCCTGCACGCCTTCCTCGTCGAACTTCAGGTTGTCCCAAGGCGCGCTGTTCGTTATCATATACCAGCGAACAGCATCGCTGCCATACTTCTCTATCGCACCAAACGGGTCGACGGCATTGCCCAGACGCTTCGACATCTTCATGCCGTTCTTGTCAAGCACGAGGCCATTGCTGATGACAGCCTTATAGCTCACGCTATCAAAGACCATCGTGGCAATAGCGTGCAATGTGTAGAACCAGCCACGCGTTTGGTCCACGCCCTCTGCAATGAAGTCTGCAGGGAAAGCAATTCCCTTGTCGAGCAACTCCTTGTTCTCAAAAGGATAATGTATCTGAGCATAAGGCATAGCGCCTGAGTCGAACCAAACATCGATGAGGTCGAGCTCGCGCTTCAACACTGCACCACTCTTTCCGACGAGCCAAATCTGGTCGACATATGGGCGATGAAGGTCGATGCGGTCGTAGTTCTCCTGACTCATATCGCCAGGCACAAAGCCTTTCTCCTTGAGCGGATTGCTGGGCATCACGCCAGCAGCAACGGCTTTCTCAATCTCGTTATAGAGTTCCTCTACAGAGCCGATGCAAATCTCTTCGCGAGTATCCTTATTGCGCCAGATGGGAAGCGGCGTGCCCCAATAGCGGGAGCGCGAGAGGTTCCAGTCGTTGAGGTTCTCGAGCCACTTGCCGAAGCGACCTGTACCTGTGCTTTCAGGCTTCCAAAGAATAGTGTTGTTGAGTTCCATCATGCGCTCCTTGGCAGCCGACGAACGGATAAACCAAGAGTCGAGCGGGTAGTAGAGGACAGGCTTATCCGTGCGCCAGCAATGCGGATAGTTGTGGACGTGCTTCTCAATCTTGAAGGCCGTTCCTTCGTCCTTCATCTCGATGCACATCTTCACGTTGAGGTCCATCTCCTTTGACGCAGCCTTCTCGTCGTACTTACCGCCTTCGTTGAACTTCGGGTCGTAGGCATTCTTGACGAAGTCGCCGCTATGATGCCAATAACTATCGTTCACGCAAGTCTTCACGAAGTCTTCGTCCATATCGTCCTTCACGAAGTATTTGCCCGTGAAGTCCACCATAGGACGTGTGTCGCCCGCCTTATCGATGACGAAGAGGCTGGGGATGCCTGCATCCTTAGCCACCTTAGCATCGTCGGCACCAAAAGTAGGAGCGATGTGCACAATGCCCGTACCGTCTTCCGTCGTGACATAATCGCCAGGAATGACGCGGAAAGCCTCTGCACTCTTATCGACCACCTTGCCGTTCTCGAGCGCACAAGGCTTCACCCAAGGGAAGAGCTGCTCGTACTTCAAGCCAACGAGGTCAGTTCCCTTGCCTCGCCAAACGATTTCGAGCTCTTTGCCTTCCTCGGCTTGGAAATAAGCAGAGAGTCGAGCCTCTGCAAGGATGTAGATAGCCTGCTCGTCAGTATAGGGATTGCTGCCTTTAACAGCAACATAATCAATCTTAGGACCTACGCAAAGAGCCGTGTTCGAAGGCAAAGTCCAAGGAGTGGTCGTCCAAGCCAAGATGTAAACAGACCCCCCATCCCCCTTTAGGGGGAGTCCTTCGCCTGTGTTCCCCCTAAAGGGGGTTAGGGGGTCAACCTTGAACTGTGCCGTCACCGTGGTGTCTTTCACGTCGCGATAGCAGCCGGGCTGATTCAGCTCGTGGCTCGACAGACCCGTACCTGCAGCTGGAGAGTAAGGCTGGATGGTGTAGCCCTTATAGAGCAAATCCTTCTCGTAAAGCTGTTTCAAAAGCCACCAAAGCGTCTCGATGTACTTATTGTCGTAAGTGACGTAGGGATGTTCCATATCGACCCAGTAGCCCATCCGGTGGCTGAGGTCCGCCCACTCGCTCGTGTACATCATCACGTTTTCGCGGCACTTCTGGTTGTACGCCTCGATGCTGATTGTCTTGCCGATATCTTCCTTCGTGATGCCGAGTTCTTTCTCCACGCCAAGCTCGACTGGAAGTCCGTGCGTATCCCAGCCAGCTTTGCGCTTTACCTGGAAGCCCTTCATCGTCTTGAAGCGACAGAAAGTGTCCTTGATGCTGCGAGCCAGGACATGATGAATGCCTGGATGTCCGTTAGCAGATGGAGGTCCCTCGTAGAAGACAAACGAGGGACAGCCCTCACGTTCGGACATGCTCAAGCGGAACACATCTTCCTCGTCCCACAGCCGGAGCACCTCCTTGTTCACGTCACTCAAGTTGAGTTTATTTCGTTCTGTGAATTTCTTACTCATATTGTGCGTTTTGTACTATACTTTTCTTTTGGGGTGCAAAGGTACGAAAAAGTGAGAATACTACAAAATAAATTGACAAAAAAACGTCGTCCAAGATTTTTCTCGAACGACGCACTTGTTTTTGTTGTTTTAGCTACTCCAGTTATGTTGGTAAACTTAACACGTTATGTTGGCAATCATAACACGTTAAATTTGGCAACTTAACACGTTATGTTTGCCAACTAGGCGTGCTTAGTTACAGGTCAACGTTGACGCCGATGCCGAAGGTGTGGTTCTTACGCTCGAAAGCGTCTGTCTTAGGACCTGCAGCAGTCTGTGTGGTGACTTCACGCTTCTCGTAGAAAGTGCACATGTAGCCGAGGTCGAAGCTGAGTTTTTTGGTTGCGTTGATACGAACGCCAGCGCCAATCATGTTGTTCGAGAGGTTGAACGAGAGGTCGTTCATGAACTCATCATTCATGCCGTAACGAGTGGTCTCCCAAGAACCTGAAATGGTGAGCCACTTGCAGATGTCGTATTCTGCACCAAGAAGGAACTCGTGAGTGTTGTGGTCGATGAGTTCTTCCTTGTTGAGGAACTTTGTGGAGACTTTGTCGAAGAACTGGTGGTAGCCTGCGCTCAGACGTACTTTTTCGATGGGTGAGTATTGTACGCCAAGCGCCAGGAGTGCCGGTACGTCTTCGCGAACCTTCTTGCCGTCTTCGAACTGGCTGAGAATGCTGGCTGCCTTTTCTTTTACCAGGTCTTCTGCAACGATTATCTCGCTCTTGTTCTTGAGGTTCAATCTGGTCGGGCTTTCATATTTGGCAGACACATTCCACTTGTCGTTAATCTTCCAGTCAACGCCGAGAATAATGGCTGCACCAAGAGCTGTCTGGTCGCAGTTCAGCTCGATGCCGTAGTTGTAGAGGGGCACGTTGCCAACATTTGTGGTGGCAGCGGGATTGACTGCTCCATTGTAGTTGGAAGTTGCATAGAGTCCGCGAACGCCAACAAAACCTGCAATGTTATCGGTAAACTTGTATGTACCGCCAATTTGCAAGCCGAAGTGGTAGGACTTGCCTTTCATGAAGCTGTTGAGCGTATAGCCTTGGAAGGTTACGCCTGGCGGCAAAAGGGCAGGAGCCATTTGATACAGCACTCCAGAGTAAGCGGCTTCGAAAGAACCAAGGCCTTTGTCGAACTCGCACTTGCCGCCACCACCACTAATGGCAAAGTGTGCAGAGACGCTCCACTTGTCCTTATTATAAGATAAGGTAAAGGATGGAACTACCGGAGCCGTTGCCTTACCCTCGAAACGATGTGTTGGGCTGGGATTTTCGGTATTATACTGGAATAGCGGGAAAGTCGTCTCGATGCTACGTTGCTGGAAAGCCGTCTGGTTATTCAGGCTTAGGTGCCATCCGTTCTCGAGGAAAGCGCCTCCAGCAGGGTTGGCGTAGATACTTGTGATGTCAATCTTACCTTCTTGAGCAAAGTTACGTACGAAGGCTGCATTCTGGTTGGTGTTGGTCAAAAGACCACCTGCAAATGCGCTGCTAACAGCTGCAAATGCCATTAAACTAAGGATTGTTTTCTTCATTTTTTACCTTTGATTGGTTAAAATCGGCCGCAAAGGTAACACAATTCTCTCGTTTGTGCAAGTTTTTTGAAGAAAAATGCACAATAAATATACGTTTTGTGCAATTCTTAATGGCCTGCGAGGGCATAAATCGTCTTCTGTCCCTTAATCTTGAGACCTTTGATGCGAGTGAGGAGTTCGCGGGAGATGGCGCGTTCCACAGCTACATAAGACCAATGTGGCAGCACGTCTATTCTGCCGATTTGGCTGCTTTCGAGGCCGCCTTGCTTAGTGAGAAAGCCCACGATGTCGCCGCGACTTATCTTGTCTTTCTTGCCTTTACCTATATAAAATGTTACCCAAAGCGGCTTTGCTGGCTTGGGTACTTTTGTGGGCAAAGCAACGGTTTCGACCTCTTCGACGATATAAGAAGGCAAACTCTCCTCAGGTCCGAGGATGAAATAGGCGCTTCCGTTCATGTCCCACCTTGCCGTTCTGCCGTTTCTGTGCGTGCAAGCCTCCTCATTCAAGGGCAGATGATAGTGGATGATATTGTCCACATCCGAGATGTCAAGCCCGCGAGAAGCGAGGTCTGTGCTGACGAAGACGTTGCAAGAGCCATTCATGAAGCGATAGAGAGCCCGTTCGCGGTCACGTTGTTCCATGCCTCCGTGGAAGATGTCGGCCATCACTCCTTGCTCTTCAAGGAAGCCTCCAACGCGTTCCACACTCTCTCTGTAGCCCACAAAGACGAGGCTTTTCTGCGTTCCAAGCGTGCAAAGCAAGCGATACAAAGTCTGCAACTTGTCCTTTTCGGGCGACTTGACGACCAAGAGACTGATGCGGTCGTCGCTCTCTTCATCAAGGAAGTTGAGTCGGACATAACGGTCTGTTCCCACAAACGACGGGATGTCTTCGCTATCTGTGGCTGAGAGGAGGATGCGTTGCTTTATTGAGGGGAGCATTTCCAAAATGTCCTGCATCTGCTCACGAAAGCCTAACTCGAGCGATTTGTCGAACTCATCGATGACAAGCGTCTGGACATAATCGGTCAAGAGATTGCCTTTCTGCAGATGGTCGAGCAGCCTACCTGGAGTGGCTGCTACGAGATGAGGACGAAGACCACGCATTTGCTGATGCTCCTCCATTGCAGGCCTGCCCCCATAACAAGCGGCAACTCGCAGTTCGGAACAAAGTCTGCGAGCCACATCGGCAGTTTGCGTGGCCAGTTCTCTTGAGGGAACTATGACGAGAGCTTGTAGGTTGTCGCTTTTCGCATCGAGTTTCTCGAGTAATGGCAACAGGTAAGCAAGTGTCTTGCCTGAGCCTGTAGGACTGAGAAGCACGACCGACGAACCCTTTCGAGCCGTTTGCAACATGTCTTGTTGCATAGCGTTGAGGGCAAAAGACCCCCCATCCCCCTTTAGGGGGAGCATTTTACTTAAGTCTATTACCATCGTGCTGTTATCATAATAATTCCCCCTTAAAGGGGGTTAGGGGGTCTTATCTCAGGAAATAATCCACGAGGAAGTAAACGCCAAGAGCAAAGAACCAGCCCAGAAGCACCTTCCAAGTGATGTGTTTTATGTACCACCAAATGGTGACGTCCTCTGACTTCATGAGTGCGTAGCCTGCTGTATTTCCTATGGGCAACAGGCAGCCGCCGACGCAGCCGCTCAGTGTGATGAGGTGCCAATACTGCCCGTTCTGCACGAAGCTCTGCATGTATTCGGTCATTCCGCTTGCGTGGGCGTCGAGGACGGGGTAAATCGATATGCCACTTATCACGAGAGCGATGTTGTCCATTACGGCACTTACGGCTCCCAGAACGAGCGACATTATATATATATTATGTATATACCCGTCGCACCAACTTCTGACGGTGTTCATCGCGCCGACCTCTATGAGGATGTCTACGCAGAGACCTATGCCGAGGAAAAACATAATCATCTGCATCACTTCGTATTGAAGGCTGCGATTTGTGCGGGCCTGAAGGGGCTGGTCGCTGAGGATACGTCTGCGGTTGATGACTTCATTCACTACCCAAAGCACGCCAAGTACGCAAAGGGCGCCAAGGAAAGGAGGTAGGTTCGTCAGCCTGTAGAAGGTGGGGACAAACCATAAACCGACGATTCCGAGGAAGAGCATCAGGATTTGTTGCCAGGGTTTTACGTCGCCATCATCGCCCCTGAACATCATCACGCTGCTTCGTTTCAGGTCGAGATGCGCGGGAAGTTTTCTGCCGATGAGGTAGGTGGGGACGATTGTGGCGAAGAGAGCGGGCAGGACAAGTGCGGCTGTGTAGTTCGTTGGAGTCACGGCTCCGCGCGTCCAAACGAGCAGAGATGTCACATCACCAATGACGGTGAAGCATCCGCCGCAGTTCGTGGCAATCACGATGATGGCTCCCAAGAGCATTCGTTGCCTGTGATTGACGACGAGTTGGTTCATCACCATCAGCATCACGACTGCCGAGGTCAGGTTGTCCAGGTTGGCGCTCAGCCCGAAACTGCACAGGGCGAGCATCGTGACGACGACCCATGTGCTGCGGGAACGGCAGAGTTTCACTACGAGGTCGAAGCATCCGTTGTTCGCCAGCACGTCCACAATCGCCATCGTCGTCAGCAAGTACATCACGACGCTGGTAAGCTGGGCGATGTGACTCTCGAAGACTTTCTCGTGGATAAACTCGTTGACTGCCTTGATGCTATAGTCCTCGCCGCCAAGGAATTCTTGGAAACCTGCGTCGTGAAGCGTTTCTATGTAGTAGGGGCCTACGCAGACGTAGAGCACCCATCCCCAGACTCCGCAGAAGAGCGCCACGGTGGCTTTGTTGATGCGGGTGATGTGCTCCGTGCAGATGAGCAGGTAGCCCAGCAACATTAAGGTAACAATAGCAATAGTCATGGTCGTTAATGAAATAAGTTTAGTAGTTAGAGGTAGTCAGAAGTAGATATGTCGCTTTCAGCGACGAAGTTAGAGGACAATACTTTTGGTTGTCGAAAACGATTGTCTTCTATCTCCTTCTGTCTTCTTTTATCTTCATCTGTCTCCTTGTTTGATGCGCAAAGTTAGTTAAAAATCCTCAAAACGACAAGCAATTCATTGTTATTTCTCACAAAACATGTAATTTTGTGGTGAAAAGAGAACCGAAGATTATTAAACGAAGCATTATATTAAGACCACGAATTACACGAATTACACGAATTTTAATGGTTTTTCAAGGACGTAGTCAATTCGTGTAATTCGTGTAATTCGTGGTCAATAAAAAGAGTGTTTATCTGTTTCATAAAGGTATGAAGTACATTTTCAGTTTTATGGTGTTTCTCTGTGCAATGGTTGTCCAGGCACAGAAAGTCGAGCTGGCTATCGGCGAAGGATGGGTGGAGATACCTGTTCAGCAGACGCAAAGCGAGTTGAAGCCGGGCTGGAAGATTGTGGACTATCAGATGAAAGGCAAGCTGACGCACTATCTTTCCGGCGGGCACGCCAGTCAGATAACTGAGGGAAACCGACCCGTTTTTCGTGTCACTCCAGCCGAAAAGGAAGTCCTCTTCGACTACGTCATCATTCGTCTGAAAGCCTCGAAATACTACAGGAAAATGTTTAAGCCGTTGATGATAGAGTGTAATTATACGCGATTGGAACCCAGCTACTTCGATATAAAAGCCGAAAGCGACAGTTTCGTTTGCCAGCCTCGCCAGCCTCTTCAGCCAGGAGAGTACATTCTGGCATGTATCTCGCAACGTCCCATCGGCGAACTTCAAGACCTGCTCGTCTATCCATTCTGTGTCGGAAAGGAGTAGTTTCGCAGTCGTTTTTGCTCACTTGACCTGATGCGTTTCCCAACGCCCCACGTTATGTTTTCATTTTACCCACGTGATAATTTGATTTTACCCACGTGATATTTTATTTTTAACACGTGATAATTTGATTTTACCCACGTGATAATTTCAATTTACCCACGTTAAGTTTTTCGCCTCCCCACATTAAGTGTTCCAATGCTACATGTTGTGCATGGCATTCAATCATTGTAAAATGGTAGTGTGGACTGCTGCCTATTCTACATTTATTGCGCCATATGCGAAAAATGAAGGTTTTCCGCGCGGAAGCGAGAAAGCCGTAAAATGGCAAAGACCTTGGAGTGCCTCTATCCGTACACTCTTTCTCCGAAGATGAGGCTGCCGATGCGAACCATGTTCGAACCATGCCGGATGGCGATTGGGTAGTCGTCCGACATGCCCCAGGAACGTGTCTCCCATTGGGCTATTGCTTTGTCTGTGCCTGAGGTTTCTGTCAAAACATTCTGAATTGCCTCAAACAATTCCCTTGCCTGCTCGAACTCTCGGGCAATCTGAGCCTCGTCGTCGGTATTCGTTGCCATGCACATGAGGCCATTGATGCTGACGTTTTCGTACTGCCTCCAGGCGCCGCTCTGCATGTACGCCAATAGTTCGTCGGGCAGGAAGCCGAACTTCGTCTCCTCCTTGGCTACGTGCACCTGCATGAGAACGGGGATGACGCGTCCGCACTTCTTTGCCTGCTTATCTATCTCCTTGAGCAAATGCTCTGAATCGACGGCATGAATGAGGTCGATGAAAGGGGCGATGTACTTGACTTTGTTCGTCTGCAAGTGTCCGATGAAGTGCCACTCGATGTCCTTTGGCAGTGCTTCGTACTTCTGCACCAGTTCCTGCACATGGCTCTCACCGAAGATGCGCTGCCCGCCATCGTAGGCGTCCTGAATCATCTCGATGGGATGGTACTTGCTGACGGCTACGAGTCGCACACCTTCGGGCAAGGTCTGCAGGATGCTATTTAGTCTTTCTCTTGGACTTGTCATTTGTTTCCTTTGCTTTCGGTTGCGCCTCTTCAGTCGTTGCTTTGAACTTGAATACGTCGATGATGGGTGTTTCCGTGATGGAGACGATGACCCATTCGCCGAGCGTGCCCTTCATGCATTCGTCAAGTCTCTTGAGTGCACGGTGAAAGTCGTTTGCCTGAACGATTGCCGTCTGCACGGTACGCTTCTCTACGGCAGTCTTCTCGTCCATCGTGATGTAGGCGATGCGTGCCTTGAACCAATGGTCGTCGTTCAGGTCTTCGCTGTCGAAGAGGTCCGTGATGCGAGCACGCTTGATGTCTGTCACGATGAACTCGCCCGACATGAATGGCTCTATCTCCTCGATGAAACGTTTCTCCGCCTCCGTGAAACTGAGGGCATCAACTAAATAAGTCTCTGTGGTCTTTTTGATGAGACCGCTCTCCAAGGTCTTGTCGTAACGGACCTTGCATTCAAACCATTCGCTTTGCATTATCGTTTAATTCTTAATATTTAATATATCATTTTTAATTCTTTTTGTACCAGAAGAAGAAACTGTTCTGCTTCTTTTTCTCCTGTGGTGTCTTGGCGCTGAAGATGGGTTCAAGTGTGTATGGATGATAGCCTGTTGCCCAGCATGTTGTGCTGACGGTAAGCGGCGTCGGTGTGAAGTCCTGCACCTGCTCGAGCTTGAAGTCGAGTTGCTTCGTGATGGCTGCCAGCTCCTGCATGTCGCGAACTGTGCAGCCCGGATGTGAGCTGATGAAGTAGGGTATGATTTGCTGCCTCAGTCCTGCCTCTCTGCATGTCCTGTCGAAGATGCTCTTGAACTGGCGGAAGAGGCTGAACGAAGGCTTTCGCATTATGTTGAGTACAGTGTCGCTCGTGTGCTCGGGGGCCACTTTCAGGCGACCGCTGACATGCTTCGTGATGAGTTCCTTGGTGTATTCTTTTGCGGCTTTGTTCAGTGCTTCGTCCTTCCAGTCGTGCAAGAGCATGTCGTAGCGAACACCGCTTCCGATGAAACTTTTCTTGATGCCAGGCAAGGCATCGACACTCCGATAGATGTCGAGCAAGGGACGATGGTCGCCATTGAGGTTCGGACAGATGGCAGGGTGGATGCACGAAGGCCGCTTGCACTTCTCGCAAACCTCTTGCCGCTTGCCCCTCATCATATACATATTGGCGCTCGGCCCGCCAAGGTCGCTCAGGTAGCCTTTGAAGTCAGGCATCTTGGTGATGGCTTTCACCTCACGGAGAATACTTTCCTTCGAGCGGCTCACGATGAACTTGCCCTGGTGCGCACTAATGGTGCAGAAAGCGCATCCCCCGAAGCATCCGCGATGGAGCGTGACGCTGAACTTAATCATCTCGTAGGCAGGAATGCGTTTGCCTTTGTATTTTGGGTGCGGCAAGCGCGTGTAAGGCAGGTCGAAGCTTTGGTCCAGTTCCTCGGATGTAAGGGGAGGGAAGGGAGGATTGACGACAACCCACTTGCCACCAGTTTCCTGCAGGAGTCTCTGCGCATGTATCTTGTTGCTTTCTTCCTCGATGTGACGGAAATTCTCGGCATGAAGCTTGGGCTCACGAAGGCAATCCTCGAAGCTGTGCAGCACGATGTCGTCCTCCTTGATGCCGCCTGGTATTTCTTCTTTCTTGCAGAGCCAAGTTGTTTGCGGCAGTTCTTTTGCCACCTCTTGAAGCAGTAGCCGAGTTATGCACGGCTCACCCATCTCGTCGTAATGAAGAAGAGGATGGAAGTCACCGATTGCTTCGTGGAGCCGTCGCACGAGTTCGAGCGTCGGCTTCTCGCCCATGCCATACGTGATGAGGTCGGCATCGCAATCGCAAAGAATGCTGGGACGGAAACGTTCCTGCCAATAATCATAATGCATCACGCGTCGCAGGCTTGCCTCTATGCCGCCGAGCACGATGGGAACATCGGGAAAGAGCTTCCTTAATATATTGGTATAGACGATGGTTGGGTACTCAGGCCGCAGGTCGTGACGCCCGTCGGGACTGTAGGCGTCTTCACTCCTTAAACGACGTGCTGCAGTGTATTTGTTGACCATCGAGTCCATGCAACCTGGTGAGATGCCGAAGAAGAGACGCGGTCGCCCAAGCTTCTTGAAGTCACGATAGTCTCCATGCCAGTCAGGTTGCGGCACGATGGCAACTCGCAGGTCTTCTGATTCCAGCAAACGCCCTATGACGGCAGCACCGAAGGCAGGATGGTCCACGTAGGCATCTGCACTGAACAAAATGACATCAGCCTGCTCCCAGCCCCGCAACTCCATTTCTTTCTTTGTTGTCGGCAGCCAGTCTGTCAATTGATGAGGAGTCGTGTTCAAGCCTCAGTATCAGTTTTGAGTGATGCCTTTAGAGCATCGAGTTTCTCTTTCTTCCAATCAATGTAGAGCAGGATAAGTTGGTGGAGACCGAAAGCCTTCATGTCACTATGAAAGAGGACATGCTCGCAGAGATTGAGCAACTTAGGATCTGGCTCGCCTGCAGAGAGCAAGGAGCGGACATTCAGTCGCAACTTCTCAAGAACACTCTCTTCTACGATGCCGTTACTGTCGAGCAGGTCGGAGAAGAGGGCATAATGGTCGATGGTATTCAAGTGGGCTTCCTCGACAGATAGCTTTCGTGAGCCCTTCATGTTGCAAAGTATTGTGTACATGTTGAGATGTGAGAATAAGATGTAAGAAGTAAGAGTTATTTGCCTAGGAGGAAGTCAACGGCAATACCGAAGATGTTTTGTCTGCTATCATCTTCTTTGATACATTCGAGTGGGAAACCGAAAGCAAGCACTCTATAGCCAGGACCGGGGAAGGCAACAGCAGCAGAGTGGTTGCCATTCGTGTAAAGCATCGTGCTGAATGCTCCGCCCACAGGCTCGATGATATCAGTCTTCGCAAGCCAATAGTTCAGTTCATTGGGGCGACTATAGATTGTAGCAGCGTTGTTCAAACCTTGAACAGCACAGATGCTGTCGGTCGGCACGTCAGAGGCGAAGCGATATTTCAACTTATCTGCCACGAAAGCATCCTGTCCGGCATTATGCATATCGCTGCCGATAAAGGCTCCGCTCACCAGAATAGAGGTGTTCTGAAGCGTTAGTTGAGAGATGGCAGTAAGCATTTCGGGAGTGAATGCATTGCGGCGAGTCATTGAATATCCGTCGTTCTTTTGGGCACCAAGGATGAAGTCGGCAATACGATAGTTGCGTAAGTCGAGGTTCGGCAACTGGACTGGTGTGCAGCTGCTGATGTTGCAATCCTGGTGTTTGGCAAGGATGTCTGAAGCATGCAGAACGCTATAATTGTGCGTGTTGCCTGCCAGGAACATTCCTTCCCATTCGTCGCTGCTCACGCCCATGCCGTCTTCAACCTCTTTTCCGTAGCCACTCTTGTCGAAACTCAACTGTCGTCCGCAATATCCCACAGTCTTTACATCAATCACACCCGGGTCGCTGTCGAAGTCGAAGCCGCTTGTTGTTTCTGTATCGAAAGGCAGAGGACCTGCAAGCCTCTGGAATGCATCGACGAGCAGGATGGAAGGAGCTTCTGCGCTAATACCAATCGCAGCACAAACTTCATCGCTTGGCAAGCTCGCGCCGCCTTCGTTGACTGCTTCTACACGGAAGCTATAGAGGACGCCTGGCTCTGCTTGCATCTGGAAGACGCAATCGTTTCCATTTACATAATGCCCGTTGTCGAAGTCGCCACCTGCTTTCTTCGTGTAAACGACATAGCCATCGGGCTTTGCCGTAGGCTCGGAAACATCCTGGGTCGGTGTCCAACGAACAGTTATCTCGCCTTTTTCTTGACTTGGCTCGGCACTAAGTCCGGCAACAGGTAGCGGTTGAACTACGACATCTTTGCCGCCATGAATAGTTGCCACGAAACGAAGTATTCCCTTATATATCGAGCGAGACATGAGGAACTTGAAGTATGGATCGTGACCGAAGCACATGTCTGCCCAGTTCTGATGGCTGAGCATCTCGAGCAAGACGGCAGGGACTTGCGGGTCGCGACTCTCGCCATAGTTGCGGTCATAGATGTCTCGACGATTCCAGAAACCAATCTCTCTCGACAGATCTGCATTTATTTGCGTCATAACGAGGTCGATAAGGTCACGGCTCACAAGTCGTGAGAGCCCCGTTGCTGTCTTTCCATCATAGAATTCTGTCGTGTAGATTCCAAGGGTTCCTATAAGTGTATTGTCTGTCCTGAAACCCGCATCGCTATGTACGGCCATGTAAAGTTCGATGGGAACATTCAGTCCGCTGTCGCCTTTCAAGTAGTTCGTGCCTTTTGTCAGGTAGTTTACTGCGAAAGGTCGGGTGTTGACGTCGTCCTTGCCATCGTCATTGCCTCGACGAGAATAGACGCTGTCCGGCATGCCATACCATTGTGCGGAGTAGCGCGCAGCCTCGAGGCATCGGGGCAGGTCGCTGCTGATGGGCAAGACCATCGTGGAGTCGCCACGAACTATGTTGCCCATGCCGCCTCCAAGTCGAACAGCATCGGCGGTCACGACACCTTTGTAGTTGCTTTGGTTGGTGAGGATGATGCAGTTGTCTTCCTCGTTTCCTTTTGTGAAATGGAATGTCCCGAGATAAACCCAGGTGCCGCCTCCCATTTGCTGATTAACGCGAAACTGGGTCGAGATGCCGCCGTGCTTGACTGTGTAGTTCGCGTCTGAGATGCTTCCTGGCACAGTCTGATAGGAGACATAAACTGCATAATCGTCCTCTACAGGTATTTCCGGAATCCAAACAGCATCGCTTGATACTCTCTTGTTGCTGGTTGCTTCGATCATCCTGTAAGTTCCTATCTTGAAAGGATTCTCGCCATTCTCATAACCTTCTCTGTTGTGTCCGAATCCCACGCCACCATATTGCCAGTGATATTGCGTGACGCGTTCCTCGTAGCGGCTGCCATCCATGATAAAGTCATTGTCGACTATGACCTCCTGCTTCTGCCAATCTCGTTCTCTTGGAGTGAAGACAACCGCTCCTGCATTCTGCAACATTGGGATGAGATAGGGCACGACGAAGGTTTGCGTGAACATGTCCTCCGTCGTACAGAACAGCCTGGGACGTTGCCATATCCATTCCTGCTTATCGAAGTTGAAGTATTTGCCATGACTGTGGCAAACGCTGAGGTGACGTCCCTGCAAGCCTTTCTTGATGTTGTAAGGCCGGCTCATCGGCGTCACCCACGGGTTACCTTTGTAGAGTTCCTTTTTATATACTCGAGCCGTATCTGCCCTGTCCATCATACTTGTCGGGATGAGTTGCTCGATGGGAGTGTCGTTTGCCAGGATGCAGACGTCGTAGGTGTTGTAGGGCATCGGCAAGAGTCGCTTCACATCCTTGTAGAGGTCTCCCACCACCAGAGGCGTGAGCGGTTGAGCGATGAAGTTGTCGCTCACCACGATGGTCACGACTTTGTCTCTCGTATTGGTAATGATGTCCTCGACAGTTATCTTCTTCAGGTTCGGGAAGCTGGGGTTAGTGAATCCTTCGAAATATTCGCGAAGGTTTGCATACTGGTTGTCATTGTTCTGCGCCGACAGACTTATGGTGCAAAAGGCGAATGTAAAAGAGATAATTATCTGTTTCGTATTCATATCTTGAACTGTTCCGGGTGTAATCCTTTGAAGTTAGAGTAGTAATCTTTTATTTCTTGCATTTGTGCATCGATGTCACCGTTTGGGACGATTGTCTTGGTGCAGACGATTCTTCTTTCTGCGTAGTCGAGTCCGTAGAGAAGGATGGGGATTTCTGCCTTCATGGCAATGTAGTAGAAACCCCTCTTCCAATCCGGTTGGGCTTTACGTGTGCCTTCCGGAGTGATGCAGAGTCGGAACCTCTCGGCCTGTCTTGCCTGCTCTGCGATGATGTCGGTGGAGTGCATCTGCTTGCTGCGATAGACGGGAATGCCGCCAAGCCTCCGCATCAGGATGCCCATAGGCCAGAAGAACCATTCCTTTTTCATCAGGAAATCGCAATGAAAACGTTTGGCCCGACTGTAGAGGTTACTGATGATGAAGTCCCAGTTGCTTGTGTGCGGGGCAAGAGCAATGATGCATTTCTCGGGCATCTGTTCCGTGATGGTCTCCGTGAAATGGCACCAGTCGAACAGTATCTTGTGACTGAGTTTGTTGAACATAGAGGTTTTGGCACTCCCTCGAAGGAGGAGCGAGTAGGGGGCTTTACAAGTTCTGAATCTGTTCCACAATCTCGTCCGTCCTATTCTGCATGTCCTCCTTCAGCTTTTTGAAGAAGAGCTTCCTGCTGCCCGGCTCCACATGCGAAAGGCGGCAAATCCAGTCGTTCTGCATCTTAATGATGCTGAGCATCACGTTTTCGACGTCCTGCTTGTTGTCCTTCTTCGTGAAGTCTGCCGCAGCCATACACTCTGCCAGCAGTTCGCCGCACAAATAGTTGATGTGTTTTTTCAGGTCTTTACGTTTCATAAGCGCATAATATTAATAAGGTGTATTTTATGACAAAGATAAAGTATTTTTCCGACCTGACAAAGAAAAGCCGTAAAACTTTCAGCTTTTTTTGCATTTTCTCGTGTTGAAACCCTACTTTTTAAGGTAACCATCTTGTTCCAGATTCGTTTTGACAAAATGTATGAATTATGTTGAAATTTCTAACAATCTGTATTTTTCAAAGTCGCTGAGAATCGCATGAAAACGCTCAACTTGTGTCGAGGCTCAAAAGAACGCCAGTTTTTTGAGTTTTCGTAAAGTGTTGATACTGTTTGGTTTACAAAATAAGGCCTTCAAATAGGGCAGAAAACAGGTTCGATTTAGGACAATAAAGTAGCCGATTAGACCAGTTTTTATGCGGATTTTAACGTGCCGAAATGCCAAACTTAACGTGTTAAGTTGCCAAAGTTGACGTGTTAAGTTTGAAAACTTCACGTGAGAAGTTGAGAAACTTCACGTGATGAGTCTGTTTTCTTGCCACGTTTTCACCAAAACGCTCCCGTTTTGCATCAAAATCCGAGCTGTCAAAAAGAAAGCAAAATGACTCGACATGTTGACAATCTGTTTGTTTTGACTTTGGTCATTTTGTGCTTTAACAGAAATAATCAGATGAGTCGTTAGGGCTGTTTTTCTGTCTTGCGTTCTTTTTTTTATTATTTTCTTCATTCTTCATTCCTCATTCTTTATTCTTTCATTTTTTCTTTGTACCTTTGCAGTCGAAATGTAATAACATATATAAATAAAGGTATAGAAAAAAAGAAAGGTAAAGAATCATGAAGAAAAGTGCACTTCAGGTGGCTCGTGCTGCCTACCAGCCCAAACTTCCAAAGGCTTTGCAAGGTCCCGTTGTAGCAGTAGAAGGTGCTGCAACTCAAAGCGTTGGCAACCAAGGAGAAATCAAGGCAATGTTCCCCAACACGTATGGAATGCCCGTCATTACCTTTGAGGCAGGAGAGCAGAAACCTCTCGAACCAATCAACGTCGGCATCATCCTCAGCGGTGGTCAAGCGCCTGGTGGACACAATGTCATCAGCGGATTGTACGACGGCGTTAAGTCTCTCAACAAGAACAGCAAGCTGTATGGCTTCCTGATGGGTCCTGGCGGACTTGTTGACCACAAGTATGTTGAGTTTACCGACGAGTTTATCGACGAGTATCGCAACACCGGCGGCTTCGACATCATTGGCTCCGGCCGCACGAAACTCGAGAAGGAAAGTCAGTTCGAAAGCGGTATCGAGATTCTCCGCAAACTCGGCATCAAGGCTCTCGTCATTATTGGTGGCGACGACAGCAACACCAACGCTTGCGTCCTCGCTGAATACTATGCAGCAAAGAACTATGGTGTTCAGGTGATTGGCTGTCCCAAGACAATCGACGGCGACTTGAAGAACGAGCAGATTGAAACGAGTTTCGGCTTCGACACGGCTTGTAAGACCTATAGCGAACTGATTGGCAACATTCAGCGCGACTGCAATAGTGCCCGCAAGTACTGGCACTTCATTAAGCTGATGGGACGTAGCGCAAGCCACATTGCCCTGGAATGTGCTCTCGAGACACAGCCCAACGCTTGCCTCATCAGCGAGGAAGTTGAGCAGAAAGCCATGAGCCTGGACGACGTTGTAACTTATATTGCAAAGATTGTGGCTGACCGCGCTGCCGAAGGTAACAACTTTGGTACCGTCCTCATTCCTGAAGGTCTCATCGAGTTCATTCCCGCCATCAAGAAGCTTATCGCTGAGCTGAACGAAGTTTTGACTGATCCTGCAACTGGAGAGAGCCGTGAGTTCGAGAGCAAAGACGCGCAGGTTGCATTCGTGAAGGGTCATATCGCACCCGAAAACCTTGCTGTTCTCGAGTCTCTTCCCAAGGATGTTGAACGTCAGCTCTGCCTCGATCGCGACCCGCACGGTAATGTTCAGGTCAGCCTTATCGAGACGGAAAAGCTCCTTTCTGCAATGGTAGCCATGAAGCTCGAAGCCTGGAAGAAGGAAGGCAAGTACAATGGAAAGTTCTCGGCACAGCACCACTTCTTCGGTTACGAAGGCCGTTGCGCTGCCCCCAGCAACTACGATGCAGACTATTGCTACAGTCTGGGCTACAACGCAAGTCGCCTTATCGCTAATGGCAAGACGGGATACATGAGTGTCATCAAGAACACAACGGCTCCCGCAGCAGAATGGATTGCAGGCGGTGTGCCCATCACGATGATGATGAACATGGAGCGCAGAAACGGTGCCATGAAGCCCGTCATCCGCAAAGCCCTCGTGGAACTCGACGGCGCACCCTTCAAGTTCTTCGCCAGCAAGCGTGAGGAATGGGCAAAGAACACTTGCTACATCTATCCCGGCCCAATCCAGTACTGGGGCCCAAGCGAAGTCTGCGACCAATGCACCAAGACTCTTGCCCTTGAACAAGCAAAGTAAACAACCTGCTTCGCATCGTCCTCAAGAGAGGAAAGCGAACAGTCAAAGGAAACAAACCCGCGGGAAGCGCAAACAAACTTCCCGTGGGTTCGGTTTCTTACGCTTTCTCCGTAGCTTCCCTGCCTGGCTCATATGGCTGGGCGGACTGCTGATAACGGCAGCCTACGTCTGCCTCTTTTATTATCTTTTCGTCGACCCCTTCAGTTTTCGGTGGCGTGCGATTTATGGCGAACCTGCTTTCCCCGAGGGATATGAAGTGCGAGGTATCGACATCAGCCACTATCAGGAACGCGTCAATTGGGAGAAACTTCGCAATGCTTCCATGGGAGAAGCGCCTGTCAGCTTCGTCTTTATTAAAGCTACAGAAGGCGAGAAGTTGTTTGACGACAACTTCAATCGAAACTTTGCCAACGCTAAGCGAAACGACTTGATCAGGGGCGCTTACCATTTCTTTGTGCCTGGCATCAACCCGCGAAAGCAAGCGGACTTCTTCCTTCGTATAGCTCAACTTGAACCTGGCGACTTGCCCCCGGTCTTGGACATCGAGAAGAAGGGTGACTTGACACCCGAGCAATTGCGTCGAGACGTTAAAATCTGGCTCGATATCGTCGAGAAAGAATATGGCGTTAAACCAATTCTATATACTGGTTACAAGTTCAAAGTTGATTATCTCAACACGCCGGAGTTCGATGCCTATCCCTATTGGATAGCACATTACTACGTAGAAAAGCTTGCTTATAAGGGCAAGTGGACCTTCTGGCAACACACCGATTGCGGCAAAGTCGCGGGTATCAAGGGCTTTGTCGATTGCAACATCTTCAACGGCTCGTTCGAAGAACTTGTGGAATTAACTTTGCCCGAGCCACAATAACTCAGGAGTGCATCTTTGTTCCCGTGCGGGCTTCAACGACGTTCACCACGTAGTCCCCCAACTTCTCGCACGAATTGACCAAATCCATATAGATGGTTCCGATGCCGTAGGTGTACTTGTGATTGTTGATGTCGATGATGTTTTGCGACTTTAACTGGTCGCGATAGTTGTTTATCTCAGTTTCGGTATTGTAGCAACGATAGACATCGAACGAATCTTTCCTGCCGCTCATCAGTTGATTCATTTGCGTGAGAGCCTGATTCGTGAGTCCCATCATCGCATGCAGGCTCTCGTATTGCTCTTCGGTGAAGTGTTCTTTCTTGCCTTGCACCTTGGAGTTGATGGTTTGGGCCATGTGGTAGCACGAGTCGCCGATGCTTTCGACTTCAGATATCTCGCGAAGCATAGCACGAATCTTTGCCTTTGTCTCGTCGCTGAGATGTGCGTCGCTCACCTGATCGAGGTATTCGGCGATGCTTATTTCCATGTTGTCTGCGATGTTCTCATACTTCTCGATGCGGCTGAACAGCTTGTTGAATTTGTTCTGGTCTTTCTCGGTAAGTAGGTCGCACACCATGCCGAACATGCGCTGAATGCGTTCGCTGAACGATGATATCTCCTTGTGTGCTTCCAATACAGACAGCTCGGGCGTCTTCATGATGCCAGCGGTAATGAAACGCAAGCGGAAGTCCTCCTCTTCTTTCGAGCTCTTTGGCTTGATGGCCCAGCACACGAACCTCTCTATCTGCGGAATGAACCAGATGAGCAGGAGCGTGTTGCTAATGTTGAACGCTGAGTGGAAGGTGGCGAGGGCGACGCTTGCCTTGATGGCAAACCCGGTTTCGTTCGGGTCCATTGATGGATCGAAACCGGAGAAGTGGCAAACCATCGCAAAGAAAGGTTTAAGCAGGAGCAATACCCAGAAGACGCCGACGGCATTGAAGCTCAGGTGAGCAAAGGCTGCACGCCTGGCTTGTGTGTTGGCACTGAGTGCAACGATGTTTGACGTGATGGTGGTGCCGACGTTCTCGCCTAAAACCAGCATCACGCCTTGTTCTATTTGCAGGACACCTGTCGAGCAGAGCATCATCGTGATGGCCATGATGGCAGCTGACGACTGTACGCAAAGGGTGAGTATCGTGCCAATCAGCAGGAAGAGCAGGTTCACGAGGAAGCCTCCGCTGCTGTATTCTGCAAAGAAAGCGGTGATGGCTTCCTTCGAGGCTGGGTTGTCGACGAGCGAGAAACCCGTCTCCTTCAGCGTGGCGAGGCCCAAGAACAGAAATGCGACGCCAAATAGGAAGTCACCTACGATGCGACGCTTTTTCATGTATATCAGGATGATGCCGAGGAAGAAGGCCGGATAGACGAAGTCCGAGATGTTGAAGCCCATGCCGAGTGACATAATCCAGGCGGTAAGGGTCGTACCTATGTTCGCTCCCATGATGACTGAGATGGCTTGCACGAGTGTGAGCAGACCGGCGTTCACGAACGATACCGTCATCAGTGTGGTGGCAGTAGAACTTTGCACGGCTGCCGTCACGAACATGCCGGTCAGGGCGCCTGTGAAGCGGTTTGTGGTCATGGCGCCAAGCACGTGACGTAACTGAGGGCCTGCCATTTTCTGCAGAGCCTCGCTCATCGATTTCATACCGAACATGAGCAACGCCAGGGAGCCCAAAAGCTTAAAGACAATCATCAAGGACATAATGGTTACGGGGTTATGGTTTATTGGTTGTTGTTGTGTGCTGTTTTCTTGCTTTTATCCTTCTCTTTCATCCGCTCTATCTTGTGGAGTTCGTCGAGATAGCTTGCGGTGATGATGCCCGAGGGCAGGGCGATGACGCCGATGCCGAAGAGCGAGGAGAACATGCTAATCACTCGTCCCAGGTCGGTTGCCGGTGTGAGGTCGCCGTAGCCTACAGTCGTCAGCGTCACTGTCGACCAGTAGAGTGCGTCGAGGAACGAGCGGAATGTCTCTTCGCCGGTGAATGGATTGACGCGAGGCTCGAAGTTGAACATCACCAGTGCCGTTACGAAGATGTAGGTCATGGCAAAGAAAAGTACCGACGAGAGCACCTTTCTCTCTTTCTTCAGCACGTCGAAGAAGATGAATATCTGGTCGCTGTAGCGCAACGCCTTCAGCAGTCGGAGCGTCTTCAGCATTCTGAGTGTACGCAGTATCTTGAAGCTTTCGCCCAAGATGTGGAAGCTTGGCAGGATGGAGAGCAGGTCGATGATTGCCCAGAAACTGTAGGGGTAGCTCACGAACGAGTGCTTGCCTTCTCCCAAACGAAAGTCTGCCGTAATCCATCGCAGTATGTAGTCGATGATGAAGACTGTTGTCGTGAACACCTCTATGTAGAAGAAATATCGATGATGCTCCCAGAACATCAGCGGCACGACGCTCAGGATGATGATGATGAACATGCATACGTCGTAGATGTGACTCCACACGTTGGTCCCTTCGTCGATTTCGATGACTTCGTATATCTGCTTGCGTGTCACGACTAACCTTGAAAACTATTCAAACACTCAGTTATGCAAATTCCTTTGCAAAGATAAGAAAAAACTATGAACTATGGAGTAAAATCCATGAAAAAAGTTTCGTAAATGGCAGAACTGCGAATCGAGATGCCCGACTCTGCGGGGTGTGTTTCGAAACATCACGTAGGTAAAATGAAATTGTCACGTGGGTAAAATGAAATTATCACGTGTAATATTTCAAATATTACGTGGGTAAAATGAATTTCTCCCGTGGGTAAATTCCAAACTTAACGTGGAGTGTTTGCGGGCATGCCGTGGAGTGTCGCCGGATTAGGCGAGCGTGAAAAAATGCAGCGATGCGTAATGCTCGGTGAATCAGCGTGTTTTCTGCTCTATCTTAATGAAGTTCCTTAGGTCTTCTATCTTGTAGAATCCTCCGACGTGGATGATGATGTATCTGCATCCGTCGAATTCAATCACCGCATCTTTGTAGCCGTCTTCGTACTCCCAAAGTCGGATGGCGATGGCTTTATTCAGTGCCATCTTCATGAAGAAATTGCTGGAAATGTCGAGTACCTTGCTCGGCCTGAGTTTCTTGTAACCCTTTATCTGCTGGTATTCCTCGATGAAATGCCTGACGAGATAGACCGAATCGTCGAAGTCGAAATTCTCCGAAACCTTTATAGTCGGGCTTTTCTGGTAGGAGCCCAACAGGTTCTCATACACTATCGCCGGATTGTTCCTGTATCTTTTCAGCAGATTTTCCAGGTCTTGATTCTGTGCCCAACCCGATACGACTGCGAAGAGTGCTAATATAGATAATGTATGGCGGCTCATTTCGTGTGCTCTTCTTTAGGAGTTCCGCAGTAGAGAATCTCGCCGCCATTGCGTCCGCCGCCAGGTCCCATCTCGATAATCCAGTCGGCAGAGCGGATGATGTCGGGATTGTGCTCAATCACGATAATCGTGTTGCCCTTGTCCACCAGCCTGCCAAGCACGTCGAGCAGGACGCGGATGTCTTCGAAATGCAGTCCCGTGGTTGGTTCGTCGAGGATGTAGAGCGTGCGTCCCGTATCTCTTCGAGCCAGTTCGGCAGCCAGTTTGACGCGCTGACTCTCCCCTCCGGAAAGGGTGTTGCTGGGCTGGCCGAGTTTGATGTAGCCCAATCCGACTTCCTGCAAGACTTTAATCTTACTGAGTATCGTGGGCTGATTCTGAAAGAACTCGACTGCCTGATTGATAGTCATGTCCAGCACATCCGCGATGCTCTTGCCTCGGAAACGCACCTCGAGCGTCTCTCTGTTGTATCGCTTTCCACGACATTCCTCGCAAGGCACAAAGACATCGGGCAGGAAGTTCATTTCGATGGTGCGGTAGCCGTTGCCGCCACACGTTTCGCATCGGCCGCCTTTCACGTTGAAGGAGAACCTGCCGGGCTTATATCCTCGGATGCGAGCCTCGGGAAGTTCGACGAACAGTTTGCGGATGTCGGTGAAGACGTCTGTGTAAGTGGCTGGATTAGACCGGGGTGTGCGTCCGAGAGGGCTCTGGTCAACGTCGATTATCTTGTCGATATTCTCCAGTCCCTCAATGGCTTTGTAGGGCAGAGGCTCAGCCAGCGAGCGATAGAAATGCTTGCTCAGGATGGGATATAGCGTTTCGCTGATGAGCGAACTCTTGCCGCTTCCGCTCACGCCGGTGATGCAAATCAGTTTGCCAAGCGGGATGCTGACATCGATATTCTTCAGGTTGTGTCCACTCGCACCCTTGATGGTCAGCGAGAGGCCATTGCCTTTTCGGTACTCAACTGGTGGGTCGATGGTCAATTCGTTCTTCAGATATTTGCTCGTCAGCGTGTCCTTCTTCAGCATTTCCTTGTATGTTCCCTGAAAGACGACCTCGCCTCCGCGACGACCTGCCAAGGGGCCAATGTCAACGATGTAGTCGGCGTTTTCCATCATCTCGCGGTCATGCTCCACGACAAGCACGGTGTTGCCAGCGTCTCGTAGTGCCTGGAGGGAATGGATGAGCTTGATGTTGTCGCGCTGATGCAGGCCGATGCTGGGTTCGTCGAGTATGTAGAGGACGCCCACAAGCTGGCTGCCAATCTGTGTTGCCAGGCGAATGCGCTGACTCTCGCCGCCTGAAAGACTCAATGAGGGCCGGGATAGGGACAGGTAGTCGAGGCCTACATCGAGCAGGAACCTCAGCCTGGTCTTGATTTCCTTAATGATTTCCTGCGCTATAGCCAGCTGTCTCTTGCTGATTCTTCTGTCCAAGCCATCCAGCCATTCGTAGAGCTGCCCCAGTTCCAGGGCAGATACTTCGGCGATATTCTTGCCGTCGAGCAGGAAATGAAGCGACTCTTTCCTCAGTCTTTGCCCTTTACATTCAGGACACTCACACGTGCCGCTGAACTGCTCGGCCCATCTCTGAGCCGCCACACCAACGTCGGCATCCTTCATCTGCTCAATGTACTTGACCAATCCGTCGAACTCCGTATAGACATCATTCGTGGTCCTCGTCTTGCTGGCGGCAATGCGAAGCCGTTCCGGACTGCCCTCCAATATCTCGTCTATCGCTTCTTCCGGCACTTCGCCAAGTGGCGTGTCGGCCGTGCATCCATAGGATTCGAGCACAGTTTCCACTTGCCAGAATATCATGGCCTGCTTTGCTTTGCCAAGCGGAGCGAAGCCTCCGTCACGAAGAGAAAGGGTAGGGTCAGGAATTACCTTGTTTCGGTCGATGATATGTACGAAGCCCAATCCCTTGCAACGCGGGCAAGCACCCTGAGGACTGTTGAAGGAGAAGTCATGCGGAGCAGGGTCGTGATAGGAGATACCACTGGTTGGACACATCAGGTGCTTGCTGTAGTGGCGCACTTCGTTAGTGTCCATGTTGCAGACAAGCATTTCGCCTTCGCCTTGCTTCATGGCGATGGCAACACTTTGCACCAGTCGCTTGTCGTCTCTTTCCTGCACTTGAAGGCGGTCAATCACAACCTCGATGCTGTGGTTGCGATAGCGGTCGAGCTTCATATCTGGCACGAGTTCCTGCATTTCGCCGTCCACGCGAGCATAGAGATAACCCTTGCGGCGGATGTTCTCAAAGAGTTCTTTGTAATGTCCTTTGCGGTTCTTGACAAGCGGAGCCAGCAGGATGATGCGTTTTCCAAGGTATTCATTCAAGAGCAGGTCAATGATCTGCTCCTCCGTATAGCGCACCATCTTCTCGCCAGTAACGTAGGAATAGGCTTCGGCAGTCCTTGCGTAAAGCAATCTGAGGAAGTCATAAATCTCGGTAGTCGTGCCGACGGTGCTTCTGGGGTTCTTGTTGGTGGTCTTCTGCTCGATGCTTATGACGGGACTCAGCCCGGTTATCTTATCAACATCGGGTCGTTCCATTCCTCCCAAGAAGTTGCGTGCATAGGCGCTGAACGTTTCTATATATCGGCGCTGGCCTTCTGCGTAGATAGTATCGAAAGCAAGCGACGACTTTCCGCTACCGCTGAGACCGGTGAAGACAGTAAGGCTGCCTCGCGGAATCTCTACGTCCACATTCTTCAGGTTATGGACGCGAGCACCCTCCACGCATATCTTCTGCTCACTCTTCTGTGGTAGTGCCTTCGTTCTCGCCATTGTTATAGCCTGAAATGACGTTGATGGCTTTCTTTATGTTATAGTTGATGCCGTCTGCTCCTTTAGCCGATACATTGAGGAAGTAAACGCCATCAGGCACGACTTTGCCATTTACCTTGCCGTCCCAGCCACCGTGAATGTCGTCCCACGAATAGAGTTTTTTGCCCCAACGGTTGAAGACGACAGCATGGAACTTGACTATGCCTTTGTATCCATCCTTGGGTTTGAGCACATCGTTGCGGTCGTCGTCGTTCGGCGAGATGCCGTTCGGAAACTCCAGACTGCTTTCGGTCAAGGTGAAAGTAATGTATTTGGCGTCCTCTCCTTCTTGCGGGAACTCATAATCCTCCACGCTTCCATCCTCACCGTAGAAGATGGCTTTGAGCTGTACGGTGTAGCTGCCGCTTTCGTTCACCTCCCATTCGAAGGTCTCGTCGTTGCGGCGCACAAGGATGTTCCCAGGGTCGTTTTGGTTCCACAGCGTCCATTCGTACCAAACCTGGCTCTTGAAACCATCCGGAATAGTAGGGTTGGCAGTAAAGACAACGCGGAAGGGCATGCTGAGTGTCTGTCCGTTCACGTCGCCCGTCACTTCCTGTCCATTTTCGTCCGTTGTATAGTAAGTGCCGACAGGGTCAACTGTTGGGTTCTGTGCCCATGCCCAAAGAGGCAAAAGAGCAAGGAAAAAGAATAAAATGCGCTTCATCTCGTTCATTATTTCTGCAAAAGTAAAAAAAAACTGTGAACTATGAACCATGTATTATGAACTTTTTTGTACTTTTGCATAGATGAAACGTATTTTAATACTTCTTTATTGCCTTTTGCCGACGATTTTGTTCGCTCAAGGCATACTTTCGACTCTCGGCGATATGCATTCCGTCGTGAAGGGGGAAACGTGGGAAAGCGTTGCTGCCAGTCATGGTATTTCCGTTGTTGCCCTGAAAGCGGCTAATCCCGATGTGAAGAAAGCAAAGCTTAAGAAAGGCACGTTGCTGATTATTCCCCAGGGCTCCCTGAATCCTTCGAATGCAAATTCGAATGTTGAGACAGCGGCAGGTAATATAGGCTCTCCTTACGTGAGGGTAGGGATGGCTCAGAATGCTCCAGCACTAATCCGCACTTCTATCTCCGACCTGAAGGTTGGTGTGTTGCTTCCTCTTGCTGACAAGCGAATGGTTGAGTTCTATAGAGGTTTGCTGATGGCGGCGGACAGCGTTCGCAAGAGCGGCGTCAATCTCGACATCCATGCTTGGGATTGTGGTGTGACGACGGCTCAAGTCGAATCTCTGCTACCAAACTTGCAAGGGCTCGATGTTCTCTTTGGACCAGCTTCTGCCACACAGATTCCGCAGGTTGCCGAAGCTTGCAAGGAGCAGGGTATTCGCATGGTGCTGCCGTTCTATAGCGGTCAGACGTTGCTGGACTATCCGCTTGTCTATAACGTGACAGCCCCGAGTACATATCTCTACGAGGCAGCGTTGGCGAAGATGATGAGCTTCTATCCGGACATGAACTACGTGATTGTTCGCTGTGGCAATGCCGACACCAAAGGAAAGAACTTTACCGATGCCGTCGTCCATGCTTTGGCGCAGAAGTCCGCCACTCCGAGGACGCTCGATTTGAACGGCGACGATTTTGCCTATGAGTCTGCTTTCAACCAGTTCCGAGGCAACGTGATTGTCCTGGACAACAGCGATGCCGCTTCCCTGAACAGCCTTCTGTCCCGCCTGAAGGCCTTCCGGGCCAAGCATTCCCAGTACCGCTTCTCTTTGCTTGGCTTTGCTGATTGGCAGGACGAGACGGACAGGCTTCTGGATGATTTCTTTGCCTTCGACACCTATATCGTAAGCCCATATTATTATAACGTGTTGGACGACAGGATTAGAAACTTTGAGAGTGCATATTGGAGCAACTTCCGAACGTCGGTCATTCAGAGCAATCCTCGCTTTGCCGCCCTTGGCTTCGACCTTGGCTGCTACTTCCTGACGGGCTTGGGCAGCCTGGGCGACACGTTCGACCAGATGCAGGGCAGCATCCGGCAGCAGCCCTATCAGAGTTGGTTCCGGTTCGAGCGCGGAGCATCCGGCTTGAGCTTTTTCAACAACTTCGTGCAGTTCATACACTACACGCCAGAGAACAGGGTAGAGCTTATTCGATGAAACGACATTATATATCATATATCGTATGCCTGCTCCTGTCCACCCACGTGACGAACGCTCAGGTGGGTGAGGCGCGTACCGACCTCGCCCTGGGTGCCAGCGCAGGCTGTGTGCTCAACCAAGTATCCTTCAAGCCATCCATCAGGCAGACCATGAAGCTTGGTCCCACCATCGGCTTTACGGCACGATACACCTGCGAGAAGTACTTCAGCCTGGTATGTGCTTTTCAGGGAGAACTCAACTATACTCAGGCTGGTTGGAAGGAGAAGACGGAGACTGGCGACAATGGTTATCAGCGAACGGTACATTACGTCCAACTGCCTTTGCTTGCCAATCTCGGTTACGGACGGGAGCGAGGCGGCGTGAAAGGCTTCCTTGTGGTAGGTCCCCAACTGGGCTTCTGCATCGGCGAGACCATGAAAACGACTGGCGACGGCTCGGGCTACGTCCCTTATCAGCTTGATGGACTTCCCAATCAGCACGACCTGAAAGTGCAGAGGAAGTTCGAGTACGGCATAACGGGAGGTCTTGGAATGGACGTCAGCACCAAGAAAGGTCACCATTTCATCATCGAGGGCCGCTACTTCTATGGCTTGAGCGACATGTTCAAGAATTCGAAGAAAGACCCGTTTGCCCGTAGTGCAAACAGCACCATCACAGCCAAAGTGTCCTACCTCTTCGACGTCAAGAAGACGAAGTTCTAGTCTACTTTTCAAACTGCGCGTGGAGTGTTTGCAAACTTAACGTGGGTAAAATGAAATTATAACGTGGAATATTTGAAATATCACGTGGGTAAAATGGATTTATCCCGTGGGTAAATTTCAAACTTAACGTGGCGTGTTTGAAGACTTCACTTGAGTACTACGCGGGCACCGCAGATTTTGGCGAGTTCCTTCACGAGTTTGGACTTCTCGTTGAACTCGCTCATTAGCTGGTGATACCGTTCCCTGTCTTCCTTCACTTCCGGCCGCTTCATCTGCTCGATGATGTCCTGAAGTGCCTTTTGCACAATGCCGAGCTTGTAGCTGGCGATAAGGCTGGGCACAATCTCATCGAGTCGCTCGTCGGAATCGGCTTCTTTCTCATCTTTCTGATCGGGAAGCGTCGTTGTTGCAGGGGTGTTGAACATTTTGCTAAGCGCTACGATGTCAGGGCCTAATTCGAGTGCAAGATTACGAATCTCTTCTTTGGGATGACTGATGAAATACTGCTCGGCACGGAAGTTGGGCGTGTGAGAACGCTCAATAGCCTCGTCGAGTATCTGCCTGTAAATGGGCGACTGAAGTTGGATGTCGTCGTCCTTGAGGCTCAGCGAAATGTACTCGGCCACAGTCAGGGGCACCTCCTTGCCGTTCTCGTCGTCAATATAGCACATCACTTTCTCGCCATGGCGGATAATCATTTGAGCGATAGATGCTTCAATGCCTTTTATTCCACCTTGAGCTATAGGTGAGACTGTTGTATTTTCTTTTCTTTCTTGTGCGTTGGCTTGATTTTTATCCCGTTGTGCATTCACAGCTCTTTCAATGAGGCGCTCTGGCATATTCAGTTGCAGAGATGCATAACGGATATAGAGTGTGCGCTTTATCTCGTCGGGAATGATAGCGATACTCTCTGCCACATTGTGGATGAGTCGCTCTTCGGCATCGGGTTCGTCCTTCTTGCCATCCAAGGCATGCGAAGCCTTGAACGTGATGAAATCGACCTGATTGTCTTGCAAGTACTGCTGATATTCGGTTGCGGAGTGGTTCCGGGCAAAGCTGTCGGGGTCTTCTCCGTCAGGCAGGAGTAGGAGCTTGACGTTCATGCCTTGGGAAAGGAGCATGTCTATGCCACGCTCGCTTGCATGTATGCCTGCGTCATCGCCGTCGAAAATGACTGTAATGTTGTCCGTGATACGGTGAATGAGGTGAATCTGTTCGGCTGTTAGGGCTGTGCCAGACGACGAAACGACGTTCTCGATTCCTTGTTGATGCATAGCCATTACGTCAGTGTAGCCCTCCACAAGGTAGCAGAGATCTGCCTTTCGAATGGCTTGTCGCGCTTGGAAGAGGCCGAAAAGCTCTTTCCTCTTGCTGTAGATGATGCTTTCAGGCGAGTTCTGATACTTGATGGCAACCCCCTTCGTAGCTGCATCAAGCACGCGACCTCCAAAGCCAGCAACACGACCGCTTGCCGTGAAGATGGGCCACATCACACGTCCGAAGAAGCGGTCTCGCAGGCTTCCGTCGTCGCGTTTGAGGCTCAATCCTGTTCCCACGCTCAGTCGCGGTTCCATCTCGTTCTGGTTGTTCACGAGATAACGCTCTTGATAGCCTTCCTTCAGGGCGTCTTCCGAGAGCGAAACCTTCTTGCTGTTCGGGCAATAACCCACTTGGAACTTCTCCAAGATGTCGTCCCTGAAGCCTCGGTTTCGGAAGTATGCCAGGCCGATTGCCTTGCCGTCGGGGGTGTCCCAAAGCTGCTTCTTGAACCAATCTCGCGCCCATTCGTTGAGAATGAACATGCTCTCGCGGTCACCTCTCGACTGAATCTCTTCCTGCGTCAACTCTTTTTCCTCAATCTTGATGCCGTATTTCTTTGCCAAATAGCGTAGCGCATCGGGGTAGGAGAGTTGCTCGTGCTTCATGATAAACCCAACAGGACTGCCGCCTTCGCCACATGCAAAGCACTTGCAATAGTTGCGAGCAGGCGATACCATGAACGAAGGTGTGCGGTCGTCGTGGAAGGGACAAAGCCCTTTCAGGTTGGCACCAGCACGCTTCAGGGTCACGAAATCGGAAACGACGTCCACGATGTTCGCGGCATCAAGTATCTTGTCAACGGTTATGCGGTCTATCATACTTTCTAGTTTTACTAGCTTTACTAGAGATTCTAGTTCTCATCATCCATGTCGAACTCAAAGTCGCCAAAGAACTCGGGCACTTCGCTCTGGAAGTCATCAAGGCTGCGGCGGTCTTTCTTGGTGGGGCGACCTGTTCCTTTGGCTCTGCCAACGAAGCCGCTTATCTTGCTCATCTCGAGGATTTCGTACTGGTCGGGCGTCGTGATGTTCTCCAGTATCTCTGGAATGAGCTTGGCTCCGACGCGTCTCTCGATGGGTTGAAGCACTCGGAAGCTGTAGGTGATAGGGGCTTTGCGAACGCTTACCACATCGCCAGCCTTAATCATTCGGCTTGCCTTGAGCTGCACGCCGCCCATGCTCACTTGCCCTTTCTTGCAAGCTGCAGCAGCGATGGTGCGCGTCTTGAAGATGCGAGCTGCCCACAGCCATTTGTCTATCCGAGCCTCGTTGTTCATTTTAATTCATAATTCTCAATGCATAATTCATAATTATTTCTTCACAAAACTTCGGGCGTAGCCTTATTGTGAATTGTGAATTATGAATTATGAATTAATTTACAGATGTTCACGACGGTCATCATCGCCTTTTCCATGCTCTGGATGGGTACGAACTCATGGCGACCGTGGAAGTTAAGTCCACCAGCGAATATGTTGGGGCAGGGGAGACCTTTGAAGCTGAGTTGAGCGCCATCGGTGCCTCCTCTGATGGGTACGACGTTGCAGAAGCCACAAGCCTCTTCGATAGCTTTCTTGGCGATGTCTGTCACCTGAGGTTTGTCCTGCAATTGGCTCAACATATTATAATACTGGTCCTTCACCTCAGCCTTCACCGTACCCTCTCCATACTTAGCATTAAGCTTCTCTGCAAGGTCGAGAACAACCTGTTTGCGACGCTTGAAGATATCTGTGTCGTGGTCGCGAATAATGAAGGAGAGTTGCGCCTCTTCTACGGTGCCGCTCATGCCTGTCAAATGGAAGAAACCTTCGTACCCTTCAGTCATCTCAGGTCGCTCGTCATCAGGCATATGGAATAAAAACTCTGAAGCAATGATGCAAGCGTTCTTCATCTTGCCTTTTGCGTAACCAGGATGCACGTTGCAGCCCTTGACGAGTATCTTTGCGCTGGCAGCATTAAAGTTCTCATACTCCAGTTCGCCCACCTCGCTGCCGTCCATCGTGTAAGCCCATTCGCAACCAAACTTCTCGACGTCGAAGAGATGAGCTCCAGCGCCAATCTCCTCATCGGGATTGAAGGCGACGCGAATCTTGCCGTGCTTGATTTCGGGATGAGCCATCAGATAGGTCATCGCGGTCACAATCTCAGCAATACCTGCCTTGTCGTCAGCTCCGAGAAGTGTGTGGCCATCAGTAACGATGAGGTCTTCGCCGATGTGTTCCTTGAGTTCAGGGAACTGGCTGACAGTCGTCACGATGTTCTCTTCTTGGCAAAGCACGATATCCGAGCCGTCATAGTTTTCGATGATGCGAGGCTTGATGTCCTTACCGCTGCAATCGGGGCTGGTGTCCATGTGTGCGATGAAGCCGATTGTTGGCACCTGCTTGTCGGTGTTGGCAGGCAGAGTGGCATAAACGTAGCCGTGCTCATCCATTTCCACTTCTGTGAGGCCGAGCGCTTTCAACTCATCGCGCAAGTATTCGGCCAAAGCAAACTGCTTCTCTGTGCTAGGACATTGCGACTCGTTCTCTTCGCTACTTTGCGTGTCAAAGCTGACATATTTCAGAAATCGTTCTGTTAATTCATAATTCATAATTCACAATTCATAATTGCCGAGTTGAAAAGTTGTGACTTTTATTCTTCACTCTTCACTCTTCGTTCTTCATTTATTATTTATTATTGTAATTGCACATTGCAAATTGCATGCCGCTTAGGGCGAAGGCTTTGATGGCGTCGCATGCCACGAGTGCCTTTTCGTTGACGATTTGCTCCTCTTCCGGCGTGAACTTGCTGAGCACGAAATCCACCTGATAGCCTTGCGGGAAGTCGCTCCCTATGCCGAAACGTAGGCGGTTGTAGCCTTGTCCTCCAAGCGTCTGAGCAATATGTTTCAGGCCGTTGTGACCTCCGTCGCTTCCGTTTTGCCTGAGACGAATTGTGCCGAGAGGCAGGCTGAGGTCGTCAACGACGACAAGCATGTTCTCGACGGGTATGTTTTCCTGCAGCAACCAGTAGCGAACGGCATTGCCAGAAAGGTTCATATAGGTGGACGGCTTGAGCAGCACCAACTCTGCGTTCTTCACTCGCATGTGGGCTACGAAGCCGTACCGACGGTCTTCAAAAGCAGTATTGGACGCCTTAGATAGGGCGTCCAATACTCTAAATCCGATATTGTGGCGGGTTCCGTCGTACTCGGGGCCGATGTTACCCAACCCTACAATGAGGTATTTCATTTAGGTTATTCTGCTGCAGGTGCCTCACCGCTGTCCTCGGTCTTGGACGCAGCACTCATGGCGCTTCTGGTCATCTTAACCTGGCAGACAACAACGCTGGGGCTGGTCACCATTTCGAGACCTTCGAAGCTGAGGTCGGCCACCTTGATGGTCTTGCCGAGGCCAAGGCTTGTAACATCGATGTTGAGGTGCTCGGGTATGGCTGTGTAGGGAGCGCGAACCTTGAGCTTGCGCACGTTTGCAGAGAGCTTACCACCGGCGCGAACACCTTCTGCCAGGCCGTTCAACTTGATGGGAACTTCCATCACGATGGGCTTCTTCTCGGTAATTTCATAGAAG
>JAGCNZ010000062.1 GCA_017645655.1 Bacteroidaceae bacterium
ACTTATTTAACGTATTATGAACCAATACGAAACCGTTTTCATTTTGACTCCCGTTTTGTCTGATGAACAGATGAAGGAAACGGTAGAAAAGTTCAAAGGCGTCCTCACTAAGGCTGGTGCCGAAATCATCAGCGAAGAGAACTGGGGCCTGAAGAAACTTGCCTACCCCATCGACAAGAAGACAACAGGATTCTACGAGCTGATTGAGTTCAATGCAGCTCCCGAGACTATCAAGACTCTCGAGACCCAGTACCGCCGCGACGAAAAGGTGCTCCGCTATCTTACCGTTAAGATGGAGAAGTACGCAGCCGAGTACGCAGCCAAGAGAAGAGGTAACAAACAAGCTAAAGTGGAGGAGGCATAAACATGGCACAGCAATCAGAAATCCGCTACTTGACCGCTCCCGCTATTGACGTCAAGAAGAAGAAGTACTGCCGTTTCAAGAAGAGCGGTATCAAGTACATTGACTACAAAGACCCCGAATTCCTGAAGAAGTTCCTCAACGAGCAGGGTAAGATTCTTCCCCGCCGCATCACAGGTACTTCTCTCAAGTATCAGCGTCGTGTTGCTCAGGCCGTTAAGCGCGCCCGTCACCTCGCCCTGCTGCCTTTCGTAACTGATTTGATGAAGTAAAGTAAGGAGGAAGATTATGGAAATTATACTGAAAGAAGACGTAATCGGACTCGGTTACAAGAACGATATCGTGAACGTTAAGGCCGGCTACGGTCGCAACTATTTGATTCCGACAGGCAAGGGCGTTATCGCCAGCGAAAGCGCAAAGAAGGTTCTCGCCGAGGAACTCAAGCAGAAGGCCGTCAAGCTCGCCAAGATTAAGGCTGACGCAGAGGCTCTCGCAGAGAAGCTGAACGCAGTAAGTCTGAGCTTCAACGCTAAGGCAAGCAGCACAGGTGTCATCTACGGCAGCATCGGTAGCCTGCAGATTGCAGAAGAACTCCAGAAGCTCGGCTTCGACATCGACCGCAAGATTATCGCCATCAAGGACGTTAAGGCTGCTGGCGAGTATGTCGCTACAGTGAAACTTCATAAGGAAGTAGCAGCTCAGGTTCCTTTCACCGTAACGGTTGAAATGGACAAGCCCGAGACTCCTGCAGAAGAAGCTGCTGTAGAGAAGAAGCCCAGAAAGGCAAGAAAAGAAGAAGCTGACGCTGAGGAAGCACCTGCAGTTGAAGAAGCTCCCATCGTAGAGGAGACACCTGCTGAGGAAGCAGCTCCTGCAGAAGAGGCCGAGGCTCCCGCTCAGGAGTAGAAGAACAGAAGAGTAATTTTTACTTTCATAAGCAACGAAGCAAAGGGGCACGGCCGTAAAAAGCCTGTGCCCCTTTGTGCCATATTAACATCATGAGCATTATCAAATGTCCCGTTTGTCGTGGCCAAGTCTCCACGATGGCTGGCACTTGTCCGCATTGTGGCACAAACATTGCAGGCCAGCTTCAGCAATGCACGAAATGCGGAAGCTTTTGTCTCGCCACACAAGACAGGTGTCCCGAATGTGGCAACCCTATTGAAGCTACTCGAAGCACCTCCCCTGCCCCCACTGCAGAACCAGAGAAGGGAAAGAAGATACCAGCCCGTAAGAAAGGGAGAAGGAAGCTTGTCAGGCTTATTGTCCTTGCCGTCCTCCTTCCCCTCGCGCGCGCAGGCGCATATTATTATAATATGTATAGGACAGAGAAACTAGAGCAGGCAGACTACGAGCGACTTGAAGGCGTCACCAACCCCGAATTCTATCAGCAGTTTCTCATCGACTATCCGAAGAGCAAGCACTACGACGAAATCAACGAGCGCATGCGTGTCCTGCAGACAGAAGTCGAGGACTGGAAGAAGCTCCTGAAAGGCGTCACCCGCTCAGGCATAGCCAATTTCATGCAAAAACACCCCAACACGCTGCGCCAGCGTACCTGCGAGGATATGCTCGACTCCATCGACTGGCAAGAGGCACTTGCCATAGGCAACGAAGAGGCCATAACAGACTACCTGCATCGACACCCTTCTGGACGTTACGTCGATGAAGCCTCAGAGAGGAAGAATACGCTCTTGCTCTCGAAGGTAACGCCTGAAGAGAAAGCCATGCTGCGCGGCACGCTTGAAAGTTTCTTCTCTAGAGCCATCGGAGAACAAGACATCGAGGCAGCCAAAGCAGCCATTCCCGACACGATGATTAACTTCTGCGGCAAACCGAACGCTGACGCGGAGGCCATCGTCGAATACGCAAAAGAGAAGATGGACAAGGATGTCATAGGCCTTCACTACGCCATCGGACAGAAAATGGACGTTCGCAAGGAGACACTTCCCGACGGCAACACAGGCTTCTCCGTTGAGGTCACTTTGCAAGAAACCATAAGCCGAAGCGACACGAGTCTGCCTTCGTCGAACCACTACCGCGTCAATGCATTGATCAATCAAGAGCAGAAGATATTAAAACTCATCATCTTTTAATCTCATAACCCATTTAACGCTTTATTCAAGAACAGCTCATGGCACAGAAAGAACTACAGCTCAAATATGGTTGCAACCCCAACCAGAAGCCCTCGCGCATCTTTATGGAAGAAGGCGAACTGCCTATCGAAGTACTTGGCGGTCGTCCCGGTTACATCAACTTTCTCGATGCGCTGAACAGTTGGCAACTTGTTAAGGAACTAAAGGCAGCGACAGGTCTCCCTTCGGCAGCCAGTTTCAAACATGTCTCTCCAGCCGGAGCAGCAGTTGGTTTGCCTTTGAGCGACACGTTGGCTCGCGTCTATTTCGTGGACGACATCCAGGTTCCCCTCAGTCCTATTGCATGTGCCTATGCCCGAGCTCGTGGTGCCGACCGCATGAGCAGCTACGGAGACTTCATTGCCTTGAGCGACACTTGCGACGAAGCAACAGCTCTCATCATTAAACGAGAAGTGAGCGACGGCATCATAGCTCCTGATTATACTGAGGAAGCTCTGCAGATTCTGAGGGAGAAGCGCAAGGGAACCTACAACATCATCAAGATTGACCCGAACTACGTTCCTGCTCCCATCGAGCGCAAGCAGGTGTTTGGCGTTACTTTCGAACAAGGAAGGAATGAGGTCAAGCTCGATGACCCGGCTCTCTTCGAGAACATTCCCACCATCAACAAGAACTTTCCTGAGGAAGCGAAGCGCGACCTCATCATTGCCCTCATCACGCTCAAGTACACGCAGAGCAACAGCGTCTGCTATGTCAAGGATGGTCAGGCAATCGGCATCGGAGCAGGTCAGCAGAGCCGCATCCATTGCACACGCCTGGCAGGCAGCAAGGCCGACATCTGGTGGCTGCGTCAGAACCCGAAGGTGATGGCTTTGCCGTTCATTCCTGGCATTCGTCGTGCTGACCGAGACAACACGATCGACGTCTACATCAGCGACGACTACATGGACGTCCTTGCAGAAGGCGAGTGGCAGAAGTTCTTTACCGAGAAACCCGAGCCGCTCAGTCGTGAGGAGAAGAAAGAATGGATTGCCAAGAACACAAAGGTCAGCCTGGGCAGCGATGCCTTCTTCCCCTTCGGCGACAATGTGGAGCGTGCTCATAAGAGCGGAGTAGAGTACATCGCTCAGGCAGGCGGCAGCGTTCGCGACGACCACGTCATCATGACATGCGACAAGTACGGCATCGCCATGACCTTTACAGGGGTAAGATTGTTCCACCACTAAAGCCCACCTCTATGAATAACTTTGGAGGCGATGATATCGAAAAAGTAATCCTGGATGGCATTACTTTCCGAGGCGGACCAAAAGGCGGTCCGAAGAAAGAGGAAGCCAAGGTGAAGACCAAGGCAAAGAAGAAGCAGTATATAACAGGAGCTCACGGAAGCGGTTCGGCCAAGAAAAAGGCCGACATCCGTCGACAGAGAGCTAACAGACACAAATAAGTGAAAATGAAAAAGAGCATATTATTCCTGACACTCTGTCTTACTGCGGTAAGCATGTCTGCGCAGTCGAAAGCGGGAGGATTGCTGCCCGTCTTTTCTTCCTCACAGACGGACGTAGAGCCGTTCGTGCCGGGCAGCACCCTCGAAGGTGTCTGCTACTTCCTGCCCCGTACTGCTTTCCGTGTCACCGTCATTGCAGAGAAGACAACCACCCGGCCTGGCGACTTCTGCAAATATGCCGACCGTTACCTGCGCTTGCCAAACGTTCCGACGGAGGAGAGCGTGCAGTGGAGCCTGAAGAGCATCACGCTGGAACCATATGGCAAGCCCGACAAGAACAAGGCGTTCAACATTAAGCTCAAGAGCAAAACGGTTGCTCCGCTGGTCGGCCTCAGCCGCGACGGGCTACTGCTCAGCATCAATTGCGATGCCGACGAGTCGTTCCTGCCCGACCTGCCAAAACCGGAGAAGGGAGCAGCGCCCGAGAACCCGCGTACCTATATGACGCAGGAGATTATCGCAGCCGGCAGCACAGCCAAGATGGCGGAACTTTGCGCTCAGGAAATCTACGACATCCGCGACAGCAAGAACGCCTTGATTCGCGGAGAAGCGGACAACACTCCCAAGGATGGTGCACAACTGAAGCTCATGCTCGACCAACTCGACAAGCAAGCTTCCGTGCTGGAGTCGCTCTTCAGCGGCACCACGCAGACCGACACGGAAGTTTTCTCTCTTTACTACGATCCACAAGAGGAGACCGACCGCGACGTCCTCTTCCGCTTCTCGCAGAAACTCGGCGTGCTGGACTTCGAGAACCTCGCCGGCGAACCCGTCATCGTGTCCGTCAAGGCGCTGGAAACCATTCCGGCAGCAGTTCCGTCAGAGGAAACCGCTAAGAAGCAAGCTAAGATGGAACACGGCGTTTACTACAACGTGCCCGTCCGGACAAAGGTAAAAATCACCTACGACGGCCAGGAGTACGTCAACATGGAGACTCCGATGGCACAGTTCGGCACCGTCGCAATCCTCTCCAACACGCTGTTCGACAAGAAGACCAACACCCAAGTCACCTTCTTCCAAGAGACCGGCGGAACGAAAGACATAATGGAATAAAAAAGATTACACGTGATGTCTATAATTATCACACGTGATATTATAATTATTACACGTGATATTTGAAATCATCACACGTTGCGTTTGAAAACACGACAGGGGACGTCCAAAAACGTCCCCTTTTGTATTATTTTGCGCAAATAGTGAAACTTTTATATGTAAATTGTAGCAACAATAATAAATAATGTGTATCTTTGCCACGAATATGTACTAATTTGACAGAAAAAACCTTTTTTTATATAAACAATTTAATTTATTAACAACAATGAAAAAGTTATTTACATTGGTATTTGCACTGATGGCTGTCCTCAGCGTCAATGCAGATGAACTTTACCTCGTTGGTGACGGCACTCCCATCGGCTGGGAAGGCGATGGCAACATGCGCCAAACGATGAGGATGACAGAGACTGAGACCAACGTCTATGTATGGACAGGTCTGCTGAAGCACGGTGGCGAAGGCTTCAAGATTGTGAACTCTTTCGGCGGCTGGGACGGCTATCATCCCTCGAGCGAGAACTTCGCAATCGGCGACAGTGGCACGGACAACTACACCACCAGCGGTAACGATTGGAAATGGAACCCAACCAACACAGAATGGCAATGGTACACCATTACACTCGACAAAAATGCAGGTACACTCTCATGGGCTACAACAACTCCCACTCTGCTCGAGGCTGTTGACGGCGTTTATTACATTGGCACAGCAGAAGAGCTGAACACATTGGCTTTGATGTATCGCAACAATGTCAACGAGGAAAGCTATAAGGTCAAACTGACTGCCGACATTGACTACACTGCCTACAAGAACGGCAGCATGTCAGCCATAGGTGTTACCGAGAAATTCCCCTTCCGCGGAGAGTTCGACGGTCAGA
>JAGCNZ010000063.1 GCA_017645655.1 Bacteroidaceae bacterium
AGCGCCTCGAGACTGTCGAGGAGGCAGGCATCAAGGAAGGCGACAAGCTTCAGGTCAAGCTCTTGGAAATCGACCCGAAGACCGGCAAGTTCAAGCTGAGCCGCCGTGCCCTGCTCGAGAAGCCCGAAGGTTATGTAGAGCACGAACGCGAACGCCGTCCCCGTCCCGAACGCGGCGAGCGTCGTCCTCGCCCTGAGCGTGGCGAAGCATCGCTCGACGGCCGAAGGGAAAGTCAACGCTTCGAGCACCGTCCCCGTCCCGACCGTGACGAAGAGGCTTAATAGCCCGCAGGCTTAAAAGAAAGCTATACAATATCTATAATTACGGCTCGCTTGGCAATGACCAGCGAGCCGTTCTGTTTTATTTGTTTTCGCTCTTTCGGTAGGTTTGCGGCGTCATTCCTGTCATATTCTTGAAGAACTTGCTGAAGAACGACGGATTGGCAAAGTTCATACGCTCGGCAACTTCCCACACGGGCAGGTCGCTGTAGCGAAGCAGCACCTTGGCCTTCTGAATGGTGTGGCGGTTGAGCCACTGCATGACGGTAAGGCCGCTGACACGCTTGATGACGGCTCCGAGGTGGCCGGGCGTGATGCAGAGCTTGTCAGCATAGAAAGCTATCTTGCGCTCTCGAAGCCCATGCTCTCCGATGAGACGCAGGAACTGGTGGAAAGTCTTGTCCTGGCGCGAAGCCGACTGCTGCCACTGGCTTTCCTTGCGCTCCGCAATGCGCCTAAGCTCCAACAGCAATGCGGTCTGCAAGTGAATCATGCTCTCGGGCAAAAGCGGCCCAACCTGCACCTGATGCCACATCAGCCGGATGTATTCGTTGGCAAGACGCCATTCGTCGTCGTCCATGACAAGGCATGCCTGCCAACAGGTCGGCCAGGAGATGGGCAAGTCCTTGAAAGTGAAGGCCTGCATGTCGAAGTCGGGACTCCATTCCAATATCTCGAAGATGCTGTTGGGCAGCAGGACGAGAAGCATTTGCTGCCGTATAATATGCTCTTCCAGGTTGATGATAAGGTGAACCCAGCCAGCCGTCACCATCATGACGCGACCTTCCTCCACCCGATAAGGCTGGTCGGTACGCAGATGTTTCAACCCGAAATCCTTCGCATTCATCGCGATGAAGACATGCTCATCAACGTAATAATGCTTCTCTTCCTCTGCCCTGCTGCCCACAAACTTCAGGCTAAGATTCTCTACTTCTTTTGTCATAATCGTCGTTTTAGAACATTTCTTCTCTATATTAGATAACGTATAAATGGAAAAATCATTGTATATTTGCACCGAAGAATACACAAAACTTGCTAATTCGCCATGCAAAAGACACGAAACGGGCTGCTTCTGCTCCTCTTTTTTATTGCGGGGGGATTGGCAGCACAGCAGAACGAGATAGTCATCGACACAGGTAAAAGCCTCGGTCAGGCCTCGCCATATATCTATGGGCAGTTCATAGAATACATGGGTCAGGACATCGAGGGCGGCATCTACGACCCTGAGTCTCCGCTGGCAGACAGCCATGGCATTCGTCAGGACGTGCTCGAAAAGGCCAAGGAACTTGCTCCGAGCATGATACGTTTCCCTGGTGGCACCTTCGTCAAGACCTTCCATTGGATGGATGGCGTCGGGCCAAAAGAGCAGCGACGGCCTTCGAAGAACCTCATTTGGGGCGGCATCAACAGCTTTGGCTTCGGTACTTGCGAGTTCATCGACTACTGTCGCGCCATCGGTTGCGAACCCGTGCTTGTCGTTAATCTCTCTACAGGAACGCCCGACGAGGCAGCGAACTGGGTGGAGTATTGCAACGGAACGGAGAACACCTACTACGCTAACCTGCGTCGCAGCCACGGCTACGAGGAGCCTTTCCATGTGAAATATTGGGCTATGGGCAATGAAGAGGCAGCCGAACCCGATGCGGGACGCCATCAAGACCCGCACAAATATGTGGAGGACGTGTGGCAGTTCATCAAGCTTATGAAGCTGACAGACCCATCCATCCAGCTCATCGCCGATGGCGAGCGCGGCCTGCCCGAATGGAACAAGACGGTCATGAAGGGACTCGACGGCGCCGTCGACTACATCTCCTTTCATGGTTACGTCAGCACAGACAGCGGACGCCCCCTCTCCATCTTCCACAAGATTGACCAAGTTGAGCGCGAGCTCCGCGAGTTTCATGCCTTGATGAAGTCGTGTAGTCAAGACTCCGTGACCAATTGGAAGAAGTGGTATCGCTTCCCGCCGCGCAGCAAACCGTTGAAGATGGCTGTCGATGAGTGGGGTATTTGGGAGTATCAGGAGCCGCCTTACGGCACTACCGTCACCTACGAATGGCGTCATGCCCTTGCCACAGCCTACTATCTGAACGCCTTGTTGCGTTGCTGCTCCTTCGTAGAGATGGCAAATTGGGCGCAGATGGTCAACATTCTTGCCCCGATACGAGCCGACAAACAGACGTCCATAAGGCAGACCGTCTTCTATCCTTTGAGGGAATACCGCAAGAATACCTTGCCTGAGGTTGTGAGTGTGCGAAGCATCTCGCCCGAAGCAGACAAGGACTTGCAGGCGCTGAATGCCGTCGCCACCATCGACCGCAAGGCAGGCGAACTGGTGCTCTTCGTGGTAAACGTATCGCCGAAGGCTGTGAAGGCACGCATCAGCATTGATGACAAGAATGCTGTCAGCATCCATCAAGTCACAACCCTCACAGGAGAACGTCTCGACGCAGCCAACACACTCCGCCAGCCCGACAAGGACGTTGTCAGCATCAAGACTGAGAACCCTGGCCGCCGCCTCAGTGACATCACGATAGCACCCGAAGCAATCCAAATCATTCACGCCTCAATTACGAAATAGATGAAAGCATTCCGCGTCCTTCTTCGGCTGTTGCCTCAGGCGCAGGCGGTACTTCTCTTGTTCGCGCTGCTGATTGCGATGCCGAACGTAGCTGCCAAGAAAGGCAGTTATGTCCTTCTGCGCCCGAACACCTTCTCCTTTTCCGAGGCAAAGACGAGTCCCGAAGGGTTTTCGGTAAAGGCGATACTGACGCTTTCGGAATTCGAGAAGGACACGATGCTTTATGCCATACCCAACCTGCTTTCGGTAAGACTAAGCAGGCATGACCCGAAAGACATCCGCAGACAGAATTATCCTGCAGGCAAGATGGCCGATGGCAGCGTTCCTGTTCTGGAGGCAAGCCTGATGATTCGATTGCCCGAGGGCTGCACGCCGATACGTGATGGGCAGCCAGAAGTGCAGGAGATGGTAATAGGCGTTCCGTTAGGACTGCTCGACAAGCCTTTCGGCAGGCACGAAATGTTGCTCAACTATGACGGTGTGACTTGGGACATGTATCTTGACGGACAACTTGTCGACAGAGATTTCGTGCTCGGTTCCCCTGCTTCC
>JAGCNZ010000064.1 GCA_017645655.1 Bacteroidaceae bacterium
CAGTTCGAGGTCATCCAGTACCGACTGGAGCACGAATACAACGCCAAGTGCCGCTGGGAACCCATCCGTCTATACAAGGCTTGCTGGATGCAGACCGACGACGAGGAACAACTGCGCGACTTTAAGCGTCGCAAGATGCAGTTTATGGCCACCGACAAGGATGGTCGCGACGTCTTCCTTGCCGAATCAGGCTACGTCCTTTCCATGGCCCAGCAGGATTTCCCCCACATCACGTTCCATTTCACTTCGGAATTCTAATTCTATCCCGAATTAGCGAATTATCGAATTGAAAATACCAATAATTCTCTAATTCTCAAATTCGTGACAAAAAATGAAAATTTGCTATATCGTGGCAATGCGGGCTGAGGCACAGCCTTTCATCGAGCATTATGGCGTCAAGTTGCTCGAAGGTTTCTTCGCGCCTCTCCCCTGTCTCTGCTATCACGCAAGCATCCAAGGGTCCGACCTCTACATCGTTCTCAATGGCGAGCAGCACGGCTCCGACCTTATCGGATGCGAGGCAGCATCGGTAGCAGCACTGTCTGCCATCCAGAAGATACAGCCCGACCTTGTCGTCAACTCGGGCACCTGCGGAGCCTTCCTCAGCAATGGAGCCAATATCGGCGACGTTTATCTCGGTAGCGGTGTGATGTTCCACGATCGTCGCGTGGCGGGTGACGACGAATGGGGCACGCAGGCCCTTGGCAATTATCCCGTCTGGGAAGGCACTGCCGACCTTGCTCAACGTCTCGGCTTTAAAGTTGGCAAGGTCACGACAGGTTCATCGCTCGATATGCAGCCTTGCGATGAAGAGATCATCCGACAGAACCATGGAGAACTGAAGGACATGGAGGCTGCAGCCATCGCTTTTGTATGCTCGCTCTTCAAACTTCCCATCCTCCTTGTCAAGTCGGTCACCGACCTTTGCGACAGCGGTGCCTCTACCTATGAAGAGTTCTCCAAGAATCTCGCCCTTGCCTCTGAAAGACTTAGAGAAGCTAATGTCCGCATCATCGATGCACTTGTTTGATAAATAAATCAGTCATTCCGATTTGTCGTCATTTCGTTATTTCGGTTTTACGGAATAAAGGCATTACGGAATAAAGGAATAAAGACATAACTTAACCCCTAAAACTATAAAACCATGGCAACTCCCCACATTTCCGCTCCCGATGGCGCATTTGCAAAGACCGTCCTGATGCCAGGCGATCCACTGCGCGCCAAGTTCATTGCTGAAACATTCCTCGACGATCCGCAAGTCGTCACCTCTGTCCGCAACGTCCTCGGCTTCACCGGCTACTACAAGGGCGTGCGCGTTTCCGTCATGGCCAGCGGCATGGGTATTCCCAGCATTGGCATCTATTCGTACGAACTTTACTCCGGTTATGGTGTTGAAAACATCATCCGCATCGGCTCGGCAGGCAGTTACGTTGACCGCCTCGACGTGATGGATGTGGTACTTGCAAAGGTTGCCTACAGCGACAGTTCCTATGCTCGCGTTCTCAATGGCTACCGCAGCAAGAAGATCAAGCCCAGCGCCCTCATCAATGCTGTGATCATGCAGAAGGCTCACGAACTCGGAATCGACTGCAAGGAAGTTGTTGTCCATTCCAGTGACGTCTTCTATGGCCAGAAACCCTGGCAGGAAATTGCCGAGCACTCCGGCTCGGAATGCGTCGAGATGGAAAGCTTCGGCCTCTTCCACAACGCCAACATTCTGGGTAAGCAGGCTGCCTGTCTGCTCACCATCAGCGACAGCTTCGTCGATCACGTTGAGCTCACCGCTGAAGAGCGCCAGACCTCCTTCAAAACCATGATGACGCTTGCCCTCGAGGCCGCCATCGTGCTCTAAGCGCACTTGTCGCACACATGCAACCCACTGACCGTCTTTGGAACAGCAACTACTGGAAGGTGATGATAGCCAACTTCACGCTGTCGTTTTCCTTCTATTTGCTCACGCCCCTGCTTCCGCTCTATCTGAGCGAGACATACGGCACCACCAAAGACATGATCGGAGTAGTGCTTTCGGGCTACACCGTTACTGCCCTTCTTGTCCGACCGTTCAGCGGGTTCATGGTTGATAGCTTTTCGCGCAAGCGTGTGCTCCTCATAAGCCTCTTTGCCTATTTCATCTGTTTCGGCGGCTATCTTGTCGCCGGAACTTTGTTGTTGTTTGCCATCGTCCGCACACTCCACGGAGCTCCCTTTGGAGCCTCGTCGGTGTCCAATAGCACTGTGGCTATTGACGTATTGCCGTCTAGCCGTCGCAACGAAGGCATCGGCTACTATGGACTGAGCAACAACGTAGCCACCGCAATTGCGCCCACCGTAGGCATATTCATCTACCGTTATGCCAATAACTTCGACCTGCTCTTCTGGCTGGCTTTTCTCGTAGCTGGCCTTGGCTTTGCTGTCGATGCTACCGTCAAACTACCCAGGCGAGCAACAGCGACGGGTAAACGACCTATTTCGCTCGACAGGTTCTTCCTTTTGCGAGGCTGGCTTATTGGAATAAACTTCATCTTCTTTGGCATCTGCTTCGGCGTGCTCAGTAACTACCTCGCCATTTACGGCAAGGAGACGATGGGCATCACCAGCGGTACGGGAACATTCTTCTTGCTGCTCTCCATCGGACTAATTCTATCTCGACTGCAAGGAGGCAAGATGCTGCGTCAAGGACGGCTCA
>JAGCNZ010000010.1 GCA_017645655.1 Bacteroidaceae bacterium
AGAGATGAAAGAAGCGGAAGCCCTTACAAATATGCTCCTTTCTGGCGACAAATCGATGAACATCAACAACATTAAAGGCATTATTGCATTAAGAGGACGATACTTGAAAAGCCGCCTTCAGCGAGGTCTCGACATCAATCTTTCCAAGTTGCCTCTCTTGCATAACTGCAATTATATGCGCCGAACCAGCCATTGGTTCCTGCCTTTCGACAAGACACATCCACTCTTCCAATCTGTTATGATTGACGAGAACGGCAACGAAAAGCAGAATTTCTCCACGCTGGTTGACCTCATCATGGATTGTGATGTCGATAAGATGGCAACCCTCTATCTTGTTGCAAACGATAAGGATTTCGCAAAAGCGGTTAGCCAATTGGAAGGACAGGAACTTCCAAACATCGAGAATGCCGTGATTCCTGAGTACACTTTCCGCTTCATCATGCAGGATCTCTATCGTTTCTTCACACATTCGCCCTTACATTCTCAACTTATCAACCCATTCAAAGAGGACATAACGCTACTTGAGTTCGCGGATTTTGCCCACCTTTTCTCAAGCGAAGACTGTGTCAAATGTTGCGAATTGCTCTTTGAACTTGGGCGAGAAAAGCAGGCCCTCTCCATTTTGAAAGGTGTTATAAAGCGTGATGGAGCATCTGTTTCATTACTCTTACTCAAAGGAAGAATATTAAGACGACAAAGGCATTTCCATAGAGCCATCAATTGTGTAAGAAGTGCAGAACTATTGGAACCTGAAAATACCGATATTCTTCGTTTTCTTGCAGAATGTTATGCCTTTCTTAACCGCTTTGAGGAAGAACTGGAATACCTGCAGAAACTTGCAGAACTCCTACCTCAAGACAGGAAGATTCGCAAGCTTATCCCTATCACTTTGGACAAGTTGGGAAGGAAAGAGGAAGCCCTCCAACTCTTCTTTAAACTGGATTACGAGTCAACAGAGAACGACGAGGACTACGAAACCATTCTCTCCTGTATTGCCAATACTGCGCTCAGCCTCGACAAACTCGATATTGCAGAACGATACACAAAGAAAGAACTTGAACTCTTCGACAGCAAGAACGAAGAAGCACAACTCAGAATGGGCCACATCAAACTGCTTCAAGGTGATTGGAAAGACGCTTTGAACCACTACGAACAGTTCGTCAACATATCCGTCAAGCAGTTTGAGAAAGATGCTAACTTCGCACTTACCAAGCTCAATCAAAGTCAGGAAATGCTCATTTCGAAAGGCATCAAAAGGGAAGATCTCCTGCTTATTCACGACATTCTCCAAGCCTCTACAGACGGGACTTCTAAGCCTATTTCATCACAAGCCGAAGAAAGGTAAAAAACGAGGCACGGTTAAATCGCAAACTTAACACGCCAAGTTGGCAAACTTAACACGCTAAGTTTGCCAACGACGCACGCCTAGTTTTCAAACTAGGTTAAGCTAATTTTCAAACCAGCCTAACCTAATCCGTCAACCAGGTTAATCATGCTTGAAGAGACAAAGCGTTAAAATTTCCTAAAAAACAAGTCAAAAAAGGACATATAGAACAATTCTGTGTGCCTTTTAGGTCAACCCGTTCCTTCATTTCTCATATTTTTTTCGTAAATTTGCACCCGCAAATTATAGGATAATAAACATCAAGACTACATATTTTATGAAAAAGAAAACGACACTTACCATGACTTTGTCAATGGTAACACTGGTTTTGCTGAGTTCCTGCAGCGGCAAAAAAACGCAACAACAAATGCCGTCTGCGAACTTCGAGACAATGACAGTCTCCACAAAGGACGTAACTATGACTTCCAAGTACAGCGCAACTATACGAGGCCGTCAGGATATCGACATCTATCCTCAAGTAAGCGGAACCCTGCAAAGGCTTTGTGTCATAGAAGGACAAAAGGTTGCGAAAGGCCAGACACTCTTTATCATCGACCAAGTTCCCTATCAGGCAGCACTGAATACCGCTGTTGCAGCACAAAAATCAGCTAATGCAAATCTTGCAACAGCCCAGTTGACTTATGACAGCAAGAAGACGCTTTTTGACGACGGAATTATCAGCGATGTCGAACTTCAAACGGCACAAAACACCCTTCTTAGTGCCAAAGCACAGGTCGGACAAGCTGATGCTCAAGTAGTTAACGCTCGGAATAACCTCAGTTACACAGTCGTAAAGAGTCCTGCAAACGGTGTCGTAGGCACACTTCCCTATCGTCAAGGTGCATTGGTGAGCAGCAACATGGCCCAACCTCTCACAACTATCAGCGACAACAACCAAATGTATGTCTATTTCTCAATCAGCGAAGCACAGTTGCTTAACATGACTCGTGAAAGCGGAAGCCTGGAAGCAGCTATCGGTGCAATGCCCGACGTGACCCTTCTACTTGTGGATGGAAGCGAATACCCCTACAAGGGGAAGGTGGAGAGCGTGAGCGGTGTGGTTGACCGCAGCACGGGAACTGTCCAGGTTCGTGCTGCTTTCAACAACCCCGAAAAACTCCTACATAGCGGAAGCACCGGCAGTGTTATAATCCCAACCACTTATAAGGACAAGATTGTAATACCCGCAACCGCAACAGTACAACTGCAAGACAAGTTCAAAGTCTATCTCGTAGATAAGGATAACATTGCTCATGAGCAGCTCGTTACCACGGAACCCCTTTCAAACGGCAAAGAATTTGTGATAAAAGACGGCTTGAAAGTCGGCGATGTAATCGTGGCAGAAGGAGCCGGCATGTTGAGAGACGGACAAGACATAAAACCTAATAAGGATTAGGGATTAAGGATTAGAGATTAGAGTTATGAAAGGTAACATATTCATCAAGCGACCCGTGATGGCCATCTCGATTGCCATCATGATTCTTCTGGTCGGCACTATATCGTTCTCTTCACTGCCCTTGGAGCAGTACCCGGACATAGCTCCGCCAACGGTTAGCGTGTATACAACCTACACGGGAGCAAGTGCGGATGCCGTGATGAATGCCGTCATCCAGCCTCTCGAAGAGGCTATCAACGGCGTGGAGAACATGTTGTACATGAGCAGTACCGCCACAAACGCAGGTTCTGCCACCATAAATGTCATCTTCAAACAGGGCACCGACCCGGACATGGCTGCCGTCAACGTGCAGAACCGCGTTTCCAGGGCGCAAGGCTTGCTGCCTTCCGACGTGACAAGAGTAGGCGTGCAGACCATGAAGCGCCAGACGTCTTTCCTGCAGATTGACGCGCTGTGCAGCGAGGACGGCACGTTCGACGAGGACTTTATCTCGAACTACCTCGACATCAACGTCATTCCGCAGATTAAGCGCGTTGAGGGTGTGGGCGACGTCACCCTGCTTGGTGGCACATATTCGCTGCGCATCTGGATGAAGCCGGAACTGATGGCGCAATACGACGTCATTCCGACTGACATCACGAACGCTTTGGCAGAGCAGAACTTGGAGTCGCCCGCCGGACAGCTTGGCGAGAAGCCCGTGAACGGCACACATGGCGACGGTGTCAACAACTACTACCAGTACACCCTCAAATACAAGGGACGTCTGAAGGAAATCTCTGAGTTCGAAGACATCGTGATACGTGCCAATGAGGACGGAACGCTGCTTCGACTCAAGGACATCGCAGACGTGGAACTCGGCGCCGTGAGCTATGCCTTCCATGGCGAAGCAAACGGACATCCGGGCGTCACGTTCCTCTGCTTCCAGCTGGCAGGTGCGAACGCAAAAGAGACGAACGACCGTGTAAGCGCCAAGCTGGAAGAGTTGAGCAAAGACCTGCCCAAGGGAATGAAGTTCATCAAGATGATGTCGAGCAACGACTTCCTTCTGGCATCAATCTCGAACGTAGAAGAAACTTTGCTCGTTGCCATCCTCCTGGTAATACTGGTGGTTTACTTCTTCCTGCAAGACTTTAAGGCAACCCTCATCCCGTCCATCTCAATCATCGTTTCCTTGGTGGGAACGTTCGCGTGCCTTTCCTTGGCAGGCTTCACGCTTAACCTACTTACCCTCTTTGCCTTGGTACTCGCCATCGGAACCGTCGTCGATGATGCCATCGTCGTTGTGGAAGCCGTGCAAGCAAAGTTTGATGCTGGCTACACGAGCGCTTACGAAGCGACGAAAGATGCGATGAGCGACGTGACGATGGCCGTGATATCCTGTACGTTTGTCTTCATGGCGGTGTTCATTCCTGTCAGCTTTACCGGCGGAACAGCCGGCATCTTCTATACACAATTCGGTGTTACGCTGGCAACAGCGGTAGGTCTTTCTTGTGTGAGTGCCCTTGTGCTCTGTCCCGCACTCTGTGCCATGATGATGCGCCCGGCAAGCGAGGAGCGTCGCAAAGGCTTCTTCGGTGCCATCAACTACCGCACTCGACTCGCTTATGAAGCAACCTATACTGCCATGATGGAGAAGTACGCTAACGTCTTGCGCCGCATGGTTTCGCGAAAAGTACGCTTCTATGTTTGCTTCGGCGCATTGGCTGTTGCCATCGTTGGCGTGCTGTTCTTTGGAAGTCACCTGCCTGGCGGACTCGTTCCGAGTGAAGACCAAGGCGTCTGCATGATGAACGTGAGCGCAGTTCCCGGCAGCAATGTGGCTTCGACCTATGATGTGATGAACAAGGCCCAGAAGATTATCGAGGAAGTTCCCGAGGTAAAGGACTACACGAAGGTGGCTGGCTACGGCTTCATGTCGGGTCAAGGCACCAGCTACGGCATGTCAGTAATCCGAATGAAACCCTGGAGCGAACGCCAGTACGGCATTGGCTTCGGCATTGCAACGCTGGCATTGCTGGCATTCATCATAGCTTTGATAGTGTTTGTAAGAGGTCTCATCAAGAGAAAGAACATCGGCAAGAAGGCTTTGGCATTTGCCGTCATTACAGTCTTGTCTGCTTTTGCGCTCATAAATTACCACCCGCTTGACAACATGATGAGTTCGAGCACGATGGTTGCCAACGCAAAACTCAATGCCCGACTCCTGACAGAGATACCCGAGGCACAGTGCTTCGTCTTCGAGCCTGGCATGATTCCAGGCTACGGCATGGGCTCTATAGAACTTCAGCTACAGGACAAGACGGGTACTGCCGACAAGGAAGTCTTCTTCGACTACACCAAGAAGTTCATTGCGGAACTGGGCGAGCATCCCGAAGTAGGACGCTGCATCACCACTTACGAGCGTAACTTCCCTCAGTTCCAGGTTGAGGTCGATGCTGCTCAATGCAAGCGAGCAGGCATCTCGCCAGCAACGGTGCTGAGTGCTTTGGCAAGTTATTGTGGCGGTTCATACGTGAGCAACATGAACCAGTTCAGTAAGGTTTATCGTGTCATGCTGCAGAGTAATCCCCAAAGCAGGACTACCGAGGGAGACCTCAACAACATGTTCATTCGCAATGGCGGGCAGATGGCTCCCTTGAGCCAGTTCGTGAAGTTGACGCCCGTCCTTGGTCCCGAAATCGACAACCGCTTTAACTTGTTCAGCTCCATTTCTGTCAACGTGACAGCTAATACTGGTGTTAGCAATACGGAGGTAATGAAGGTCATCGAAGAAGTGCACAAGGAAGTGTTCCCCGAGGGCTACAGCTACGAGTACGGCGGCATGGCTCGCGAAGAAGCGCAGACCATCGGCAGCTACGACACCTACCTCACCTACGCCATTTGCGTCATTCTCATCTTCCTCATCTTGAGCTGTCTGTACGAGAGCTTCCTCATTCCATTTGCCGTCATCTTCTCTGTTCCCGCCGGTCTGATGGGAACTTACGGCTTTGCCTGGCTGTGGAATGCAGGCTTCAACTGGACGATAAACATGAACGGGCAGGCTGCGCCGATAGGTCGCATGCTGTTCATGGGACAGATTGAGAACAACATCTACCTGCAGACGGGCGTCATCATGTTGATTGGCTTGCTTGCCAAGACAGCCATCCTTATCACGGAGTTCGCCCTGGAACGTCGTCGCAAAGGCATGGGCATCGTGGAAGCCGCCTTCGCTGCTGCCGAAGCACGTCTGCGCCCAATCCTCATGACGGTACTAACCATGATATTCGGTATGATACCTCTCGTCTTTGCAACTGGCGCCGGAGCCAACGGCAACCGCACCATCGGCATCGGCGTGATAGGTGGCATGACGGTGGGAACGCTTGCCATCCTCTTCACCGTGCCGCTCTTCTTCATCATCTTCGAGTTCCTGCAGGAAAAGATTCGTCCAGTCATGCACGAAGAGGCAGACCAGCAGTTCCTAAAGGAAAGGGAGCGTTCACAAAGAGAAAAGTTTGAAGCTGAGAAAGATTAAGGATTAAAGTATAAAGATTAGGATTATGAAAAAGATATTTCCTATATTACTGGCCGCAACGCTATTAAGCAGTTGCCAACTTTACAAGAATTACGAGCGTCCTGCCGACATCATCACCGACGGCATTTATGGCGACATGCAGACGGCTGGCGACAACAGTCTGGGCGACTTGAAGTGGCGCGACATCTTTACCGACCCGAAGCTGCAGGCACTCATCGAAAAAGGTCTTCAGAACAGCGACATGAAGAATGCCGAGCTTCGCATTCAGGAAGCCGACTATGCACTGAAGTGTGCCAAACTGGCCTACATCCCAAGCCTTTACTTCAATCCAAGCGGAACTGTCAGCAAGGCATGGGACCCCTACGACCGCAATGACTATACCGCCAGCAAGACCTACTCCTTGCCAGTTCAGATGAGTTGGCAAATAGGCAGCATCGGTTCGCTTCGCAACAACAAGAAGAA
>JAGCNZ010000065.1 GCA_017645655.1 Bacteroidaceae bacterium
AGTTTCTTCAACTTCTGCCTCTTCTTCGCGAGCCTTACCGCTACGACGACCCTTCTTCACGGGCTGGTCTTCCTGCTCGGCAGCTGCATCGCTGTCGGCCTTCTCAGCCTTACGCTCCTCGAGACCCTCGTTGATGGCAGCACAGCAAGCCTGGAGGATAACCTCGATGCTCTTGCTTGCATCATCATTTGCGGGGATTACGAAGTCGATGTTGTCGGGGTTGCTGTTTGTATCCACGATGCCGAACACGGGAATGCCGAGACGATTGGCCTCACGAACGGCAATCTGCTCCTTCAGTACGTCAACGACGAAGAGTGCAGAAGGCAGACGGTTGAGGTCGGCAATAGAGCCGAGGTTCTTCTCGAGCTTAGCGCGCTGGCGGCTTACCTGCAGAATCTCACGCTTGGAGAGATTGCTGAAAGTGCCGTCGGCAATCAGCTTATCGATGTTGCTCATCTTCTTCACAGCCTTGCGGATAGTGGGGAAGTTGGTGAGCATGCCGCCGGGCCAACGCTCGATAACGTAGGGCATGCCTACGGATGTGGCGAGGTCGGCAACACATTGCTTGGCCTGTTTCTTGGTAGCGACAAAGAGGATCTTCTTTCCGCTCTTGGCAATCTGCTTCATGGCCTCAGCTGCCTCGTCAACCTTAGCGACTGTCTTGTGCAGGTCGAGGATATGAATGCCGTTGCGCTCCATGAAGATGTAAGGAGCCATAGCGGGGTTCCACTTTCTCTTGAGGTGGCCGAAATGACAACCGGCCTCCAATAAAGTCTCAAAATTAGTTCTTGACATTGTTCTTGTTTGTTTTGTTTGTTGTTTACTTTCTTTGTTAATTCTTTTGTGTTAGCTCCGCTTGCGCCTGAGCCTAGGCGAAGAACCAACCTGCGAGTAGTCCCTCAACATGTCGTCCCTATACATTATATATAATATATAAGGAAGGGAGTCGGGCAGATTTAGATGCTAAACCTTTTGTCAATTCATAATTGTTAATTCATAATTGTTTCTTTCGTTTGGCATCGCATGGGCGTAAGCCTTAATTATGAATTGAGAATTATGAATTATGCATAACATTAACGCTTGCTGAACTGGAAGCGACGACGTGCCTTTGGACGTCCGGGCTTCTTTCTCTCGACCTCGCGGCTGTCGCGTGTCATGAAACCTTCAGCACGGAGTGCCTTCTTGTCCTCAGCGTTAATCTTCACGAGAGCGCGGGCAATAGCGAGGCGCAAAGCCTGAGACTGACCTGTGTAGCCACCACCATAAAGGTTAACGTTGATGTCATACTTCTCGGCGACGTCGAGCAGAGTCAATGGCTGCTTAACCACGAACTGCAGGATGGTGCTGGGGAAGTACTCAGTGAGGTCGCGCTTGTTGATGGTAATCTTGCCATTACCTTCGCTGACGTACACACGGGCAACGGCGCACTTGCGGCGGCCCAATGCATTAGCTATGTATTTCGTATCCATGTTTGGTGATTATTTATACTGGTTAATATCAATAGCCTTGGGGCTTTGTGCCTGCTGCTTGTGCTCTGCACCTGCATAAATGTAGAGGTTGCCGATGAGCTTGTCAGCCAGTTTGTTCTTGGGCAGCATGCCCTTTACTGTGCGGCGGAGCAACTTCTCGGCACCATTCGGCTTAGCCAGAATCTCGGCAGGAGTAGTTGCGCGCTGGCCACCAGGGTAGCCTGTGTATGACAGATAAGTGCGGTCTGTCATCTTCTTACCAGTGATGATAATCTTGTCGGCATTCACGATGATTACATTGTCACCGCAGTCCACGTTGGGAGTGAACTCAGCCTTGTACTTGCCTCTCAGCAATTTTGCCACCTTCGAGCAGAGACGACCGAGGACTTGATCAGTAGCGTCAACTACGACCCACTCCTTCTTGACGGTGTTCTTGTTCATCGAGATGGTCTTGTAACTCAAAGTATCCATTCTTTGTCTTACTTTTGTTTTGTTTCTACCTAGTTTATTTCTCTTTTCCGTAGCGATTCACGAACCGTCCGTTCAGGCCAATGATGCGGACTATTCACACGCTTCGAGAGGGCCCTTCAAGGGTCCTTTGATAATAATCGGCGTGCAAAGGTACAACTTTTTCCCTATTCTGCAAGCGTTGGCGATACTTTTTTTCTTCTTTTGACGCTTATTTTTATGTTTTACATAATGTGGTGCCTTTTTTTGTTACCTTTGCGAATGAATAATTCTGAATTGCTGAAGGGGAATGAAGTTTCTGTTTATAGGCGATGCCAGCAATGCCCGCTACACTTTGGCAAAAGGGTTGCGCGAGCTTGGACACGAGGCTTTGGTCATTGGCACGGGCGGCAAGTGGAGGCAAATGTATGTGGATAAGTACATTGTGCGGGGTGCTGGCCGATGGGGAGCCATAGTCTATCTATTCCGATGGCTCATGCTCTTGCCGAAACTCAGGGGTTATGACGTTGTTGACTTCAATGGGCAATTCATGATGGATTTCAAGCCTCGCCTGAAGTCCACCTTCTTCGATTTCATCCGAAAGCGCAACCGCTACACTATTTCCACCCTGCTGGGAATAGGTCATTACTACGTCAGGGGCTGCATCGAGGCGAGGCTTTTCAGGACAAGCGACTTTAATATCGGGGACGAACTGCGTGCCAACGACTTTGCCACGGAATGGTCGGACGTGTGGCTGCACCATCCGGAAGTGGTCGCATTGGGCAGACATATGGCCGAGGCGAGCCATCTGCTCGTCGGTACTGGCTACGAGTACTGGGCAAGCCTGCATCATTATTTCCCTGAGAAGACACGCTTCGTTCCGTTGCCAATCGAGGTGCCTGAGGAGCCGATAAGTATTCCGGAGAGAAGCGGCTCTGTTCGTTTCTTCATTGGAATACAGCGAGAGCGAGACGAGGAAAAGGGGACGGACATTCTTTGGAGAGTGTTGCAGAGGCTGAAGAGTGATTATCCCGACAAGGTGACGGTGGTCAGGGCGGAGAACGTGCCGTATGACGAGTACTGCCGCATGATGGAGGGGAGTGATATCCTCGTCGACCAGCTCTACACTTGCTATGCCATGAATGCTTTGATAGCCATGTCGAAAGGCATTGTGGCTGCTACTGTGGCGATTCCCGAGGCGTACGACCTGCTTTCGGAGAAAGAGTTGTTCCCGATGATTGACCTGCCTGCTGAGGATGACGGAATATACCGCGCGTTGGAGCGGTTCGTTCTGCATCCGGAGATGCTTGCCGAGGCTAAGCTTCAGTCGGTGGCGTTCGTGCGAAAGCATCACCATTACCTGAAGGTTGCGCGCCAGTATGTGTCGCTATTGGAGACATTAGAGAAAATAATCCCTGGCACGTAATGCCTAATCAAAATTTATTTCGTACCTTTGCGGCCCGAATGTCATGTAAGCTATGGACGAGCTAAAGAAACTTCATAATGCCGAGACGAGCGACACCTCTTACGACCACGTGTTGAAGTACACGGGCATTTTCGGTGGCGTGCAAGGCCTGAAGATGCTTGTCAGTGTGGTGCGTGTGAAGCTGACTGCCTATCTTCTCGGCGGTTGGGGCATTGGGCTTATTACGGCCTATAATACTGTTTCCGAGTTCCTGAACAATGCCAGCAACATGGGTATCCCCCTGAATGCTACGCGAAAGACGAGTGAGCTGTTCGAGACTGGCACTACGGAACAGATTGAACATCAGGTGATGGTCATCCGCACATGGGTGCTTTGGTCGGCCATCCTGTCTGTGCTCATCTGCCTTTTCTTCTCGCCTGTCATCAGTTATTACTATTTCGATCACGACTGGCACCGCTGGCCTGCGGTGATGCTCATCTCGCTGGTGGCGGTGAGTAACATCATTGCCGAGGGCGAATGTGCCATCCTGAAGGGCTTGCGCCAAGTGCGTAAGGTGGCGTTCATAGAGACGCTGTTGGCTCTCATGACATTGCTTTGCACCATACCTCTCTATTATATCTTTGGCATTCGTGGTGTCATCCTGGGACTGATTTCCTGCGGTTTCCTGTCGGCCATCGTGCACTTCGCCTTCTCGCTCCGTCTGGTGAAGTATAAGGTAAAGCTCTTTTCACAGAGAACATTCTGCGAGGGCATACCGCTCGTCAAGGTGGGCATTCCGTACGTCTTGGCCGGTATTGCCAATTCCAGCTTGCGGATGATTATCCCGGCCATCATCCTCGCCCACCATACCATGACCGAGTTGGGCTATTACAATGCGGGGTGGAACCTGATGTTCGGCTATGCGGGACTGGTCTTCCTTGCTTTGGAGTCCGACTATTTCCCGAGACTTTCGTCCGTGAGCAACGACAAGATGCGCATGAACGACACTATCAATCAGCAGATTGACGTATGTGCGCTCATCCTGACGCCTTTGCTCGTCCTGCTTGTCGTGTTGATGCCGTTTGTGCTTGAGGTGCTTTATGAGAAGGAGTTCCTCATCGTGCAGGGCATGGCCACGATAGCCGTCTTCTATTCATTCCTGCGATGTATGGCGTTGCCTATGGGATACAGCGTTTTGGCCAAAGGCCACAGTATCGCTTATCTCATACTTGAGGTGTGCTACGACGTGTTCTTCGGCTTGCTCATCTGGTGGTGTTACAACTCGTTCGGGCTCATCGGAGCTGGTGTTGCGATGTCGGTGGGAGCCCTCTACGACGTGGTGATTTATTTCCTGTACAGTCATTTCCGCTACGGTTTCGTGTTCCGCAGGAGCACTTTGCTCTTTTGTGTCGGGCAGTTTGTCTGTCTGCTGGCAGCCGTGGAGTACTGCTATCTCGTCTCTCCAACCCCAAGGGAGAAGTACACGGCGGGCGCCATCGCTTTCATCGTATCGTCCGGCCTGAGCATCTACAGGCTGCTGCGTCGCTCGGACTGCGCCAAGTGCATCGTCCGCAAATTCAGGAGGTAACCCCGACCATCCACACCGCATTTGAAATCGTCGCACGTGATGATTGAAAACATCACACGTGATAATTTCATTTTACCCACGTGATGTTTTTCGACACGACTCGGCGCGTTTTGTCTTCCTCCTCTTTGCGCTGAGAAAATAAAAACGCCTTTTCCTTTTGTACTTCTTCCTTTTTTGTGTATCTTTGCACCAAAACTAATACATTTTATACTTTTATTATGAAAAGAAACCTGCTTTTTGCAGCCTTCTTGGCCTGCGCATTCGGCTCGATGGCCCAGCCCTCGACGTCGCTCATCCAGTATGTAGAGCCTCGCATCGGTACGGCTCATTGTCGCTCGTTCCACTTCGCCCCGGGCTCCATGCCCTTCGGAATGGCAAAGCCAGGCCCGTCGACCAACGGCTCGCTCGGCAATGCCGACGGCTGGCAGGCTACGGGCTACGACTATCGCGACACGTCTATCGAAGGTTTCGTCTGCACCCACGAGTTTCAGGTAGGCGGCATCACCGTCGCTCCCTCCACGGGCATCCTGCTCACCACGCCCGGCAATCCCGACGGTACGGGACCTCGCGGCTACCGTTCCGGCTTTTCTCACGACAAGGAATATGCAACCGCAGGATACTATCAGGTGATGCTCGACGAGTATGACATCAATGCCGAGGTGACGGCGACACAGCGCGTGGCGTACCTCCGCTTTACCTATCCCGAGACACGAATGGCGCATCTCATCTTCGACATCGGTCATCAGCAGGGTGAGAGCGGCAAGGTGAAAGACTCGGAAGTCTGGGTGAACGAGGACGGGACGGTCGAGGGATATGTCATCACACGACCCGAATACATCAAGAAGTACCAGCCGAATGCCGACCAGCGCATCTATTTCTCGGCCGTCGTGGACAAGAAACCCGTCTTCTGCGGCACGTTCAATGGCGACCAGGCCTACGACGACCGCACCTATGCTCACGGCGTCGGAGCCGGTGCATACCTGAACTTCCACACCTCCGAGGGAGAGCAGATTACCGTCAAGGTGGGCATCTCCTACACTTCCGTCCAGAATGCCCGCATCAACCTCCGTGCCGAAGCGACTGGCGTCAGCTTCGACCAGGCCAAAGCCGCCTCGCAAAAAGCATGGGAAGAGGCTTTGAGCCGAATCCAGGTGGAAGGCAAGAACGAGGAGGACCTCAAGAAGTTTTACTCGGGGCTTTATCATGGCTTGCTCGGCAGAGGCGTGATGAGCGACGTGAACGGCGCGTATCCAAAGCACGATGGCACCATCGGGCAGGTCCCCATGGAAGGCAGTAAACCCAAGTTTCAAATGTATAATACGGACGCGATGTGGGGCGGACAATGGAACTTGACACAGCTCTGGGCTCTTGCCTACCCGGATCATCTGTCTGAATTCGTCTCGTCGACGCTTCAGGAATACAAGGATTGCGGCTGGCTTGCCGATGGTCTTGCCAACTCGAAATACGTTTCGGGCGTCGGCACGAACCAGTTGCCCCTCATGATTGACGCGGCGTATCAGTGCGGCATCCGTGACTTCGACCTCAACCTCGCATACGAAGCCTGCCTGAAGAACGAGATGGACGGCCGCAACAGGCCTTCTGGAGCAGGTAAGGACGATACCGCCGACTTCGTGGAACTCGGGTATGCTCCGCACAAAGAACTCGGCGAGCGCGGCGAAGACTTCTATTTCTCCGGCTCCCACACCCTGGAATACTCCTTCTCGGCCTACGCTACGGCTATGCTTGCAAAGAGCCTCGGCAAGACAGAGAACCTGGAGAAGTTGATGTGGATGGCAAGGGGCTGGGAACGCATCTTCGATGATAAGACAGGATATATGCATCCTCGACTCAAAAATGGCGAATTCATCGCGAACTTTGACCCGATGCAAGTTTGGCGCGGATTCCAGGAAGGCAATGCCGTGCAATACACCTTCTACGTTCCCCACATGCCCGAAGAACTCATCAAGAAAGTGGGACGCGACGAGTTCAACAAGCGCCTGAACGATATCTTCGTTGCCTCTCAGCCCCAAATCTTCTCGGGCGGCAAAGAGATAGACGCCTTCGCAGGACTCCGCACCTACTATAATCAGGGCAACCAACCCTGCCTGCACATCTCATGGCTCTTCAATCATAGCGGTCGCCCGGACTTGTCCCAGAAGTGGGTTCGCGCGATATGTGACGAATTCTACGGCACCGACGGCATTCACGGCTATGGTTACGGGCAGGACGAAGACCAGGGACAACTCGGCTCGTGGTACGTGATGGCAGGCATCGGACTGTTTGCCGTCGACGGACTTACCTCGCCAGAACCATCGTTCTCTATTGGCAGTCCCATCTTTGACAAAGTGACCATCAAGCTCGACAAGCAGTATTACCAGGGCGACAAGTTCGTCATCACCGCCAAGAACAACTCGAAAAAGAACGTTTACGTGCAGCCCTCGAAGCTCATCAACGGCAAGAAGAGCACCTCGGGTAGCATCAAGTTCTCGGATGTTGTCAAGGGCGGTTCACTTAACTTGACAATGAGCGGCAAACCCTCCAAAGTGAAGTAAGAACAAACCTTGCTGCATAAGTAGCAGGTATTATAAGCCAAAAGCGTCCGCATTTGCTGTTATGCAAGTGCGGACGCCTTGTTATGTTCGTTGAATCATCATGAACATTCAATTGAATCATCATGTATATTCAACAAAGATGACGTGTGATGTTGTCTTATTCTTCCTTTATTCTGCTCCGCCACCAAGTGCCTGATAGAGGTCGATGGTAGCGTCTATCGTCTCCATTCGGTTGCTGATTTGGCTCATCTGGGCAGAGAGCAAGGAGTTCTGGGCAGTGATGACGTTCAGATAGTTCGTGCCGGTATTGGCATAGAGCTTCTCTGTGGCATCAAGCGCCTTAGCCAGAGATTCCACTTGCTTGTCGATGAGTTCCTGCATTAAACGGGCCACATAGATGTCGTCCATTGCCAGATTCACCTCGTTGCCTGCCTTGATGACGGCCTGCTGGAAGTCGTTTGTGGCAATCTCCATCTCAGCTTGCGAGACCTTGTACTTGGCGCGGATTCTTCCATTGTCGAAGAGCGGTTGGGCAAGGCTGGCAACGGCAGCTCCGATGAACACGCCAGGATTGACAACGGCACCAAGACTGTTGGTGAACTGACCACTGGCAGAGATGTTGAGCTGGGGGAAGAAATTGCTGTAGGCTATGTTCTTGTCGTAGAAAGCTGCTGCCAGTTTGTACTCTGCATCACGTACATCCGGACGGCGGTCCAGGATTGTGATGGGCAAGCCTGTAGAGCAAACGGCAGGCGTTTGGAAGGAGGCCAGCGAGTTTCTGTCGATGTGGGTTTGCGTTTCACCGAGGAGTGTCGCGAGGGCATTCTCGAAGGCATATATGCTGTTATCGATGGAAACGACAGACGTTTGGATGCTGTAGTAGGTGGCTTCGATGCTTGCCACGGCAGCCATGTTGCTCTGTCCGGCGTTCATCAGCTGCTTCTGCATCTGCAGGTACTTGCCCCAGTTCTCTTCCGTCTGTACCGTCAAGAGCCGTTGCTCGTCGAGCATACAGAGGTTGTAGTACATCGAGGCGATGCTGGCCACGAGCTGTGCCTGGATGGCCTGCTTGGCGTTGCGGAGCTGTTCGCGACTCACCTCGGCTTTCTTCTTGTTGTTGCGAAGCGAACCGATGCTGCCTATTTGCCAACTCATCTGAACTGGCAAGGAGTAGGTCTTGCTGGCGGTATAGTCATTGCGGTCGTAGGGGTCCCATGCCTTGCTGACAGTTCCGCTTGGATTGAAG
>JAGCNZ010000011.1 GCA_017645655.1 Bacteroidaceae bacterium
AAAGGGAAGTGGATAAGGCCACAAGACTATGAAAGTACAGACATGCTTTTCTATGCCACCAACAGGGCACTGGCGGACATCGGGAAAGGTCTGAACATTTGCTATCTCAAACATGCTGCTTAATTTTGAACACCTACTTAATATAATAATGTATATGAAAAAACTACTCTCTCTCGCAGCTTTGGTACTGGGTGCCTTTGTCTGCAACGCACAGAAGCCAGTCGGCACACTCGTCGATTATTATATGGGTAAGCCCTGGCGTCAGTCTGTTTGGATAAGTGCTAAAGATGCCCAAGTTGTCACAGGAAAAGTACAGGATGGAAGTCGTGCAGCTGACGGCGCAAGCTGGTTTGTCTCCAAGCCTCGCAATGCAAAGAAGGTCAAGATGGCCATATGGAAGACCACCGCTTTAGGTACTTACGAACTTTACATCAATGGTCAGCTCGTCGGAAACGAGGTCTTGAAGCCCGGCTTCACGCATTATGAGAAGACGAAGTACAGTTTTACCTACGACATCACGAAGGCTTTCAACAAAGGTGCAGGACAGGAGAACGAACTTGCCGTGCAGGTTGTACCGGGTTGGTGGGCAGACAAGATTGTCACCCCTGGCGGTCACGACGGCATGATTGGCAAGAAGGTGGCTTTCCGAGGCGTGTTAGCGTTGGTCTATGCCGACGGTTCGGAGGAATACTTCCCCACGAATCTGACGGATTGGAAGGCAGGCGTGGCAGGTCCCGTCACCCATGCAGCCATCTTCGACGGCGAGGACTATGATGCCCGCCTGCTGCAAGGGTGGGAGAGTGCCGACTCGTTCCACGAGCCGGAACTCAACGAGGAGTTCTCCGACCCTGACGAGACGGACCCCGAAGACCTCAGAGGTGTCTGGCCTACCAACGGTGCAGAGATATATCATCGTTGGGACCTCGCGCTCTCTCCCATCAAAGCCTACACTTGGAAAGGCACGACAGGCGCGACCGATGACCAGTACGGCAAGATAAACATTACAGCAGAGTTCGCTTCAGGTGAACTCATCACTATCCATCCGGGCGAGACACTTGTGGTTGATTTCGGTCAGAACGCTTCTGCGGTACCTCACTTTGAGTTCAAGGCAAAGGAAGGCACCGTGCTGACTTGCCTCCCATCGGAGCTTCTGAACGACGGCAACGGCGCGAAGAGCCGCGGCATGGACGGGCCTGAAGGAAGCACGCACCGCCTCAACCTTCGCATCCCCGACACGGGCATGCAGCTTCATTACACGTTTGGACATCGCGACGGCTCCTGTTTGGCCAAAGACGGCTTTGTCTCCTTCATTCCCCGCAGCACCTTCTTTGGCTATCGCTTCATGTCGATAACAGCAACGGATGAGGTAACAATCCGCAGTATCAAGTCCATCCCCGTCACCTCCATCGCAAAGGAACTTGAGACAGGCACCATCGAAACGGGAAGTGCTGACATCAACAAGCTCATCTCCAACACCGTTTGGGGACAGCGCTCGAACTATCTTTCCGTTCCCACCGATTGCCCACAACGCAACGAGCGTTTAGGTTGGACAGCCGACACACAGGTCTTCACCGAGACAGGCACCTTCTTTGCCAACACCGACCGCTTCTTCCATAAATGGATGCGCGACATGCGCGACACACAATCACCCACAGGTGCCTTCCCCGGCGTAGCACCTCTGGCTCAGTACGGAGCAGGCGACGGCAAGGGCAACGGCGACATGATGCGCGTCGGTTGGGCAGATGCGGGTATCATCGTGCCATGGACCATCTGGAAACAGTTCGGGGATAAAGTTATTGTGCAAGATAACTGGGATGCGATGAACCACTTCCTTGACCACATCCACAAAACGAAGTACGAGCATACTGTTATGACTGCGGAGAACGGCAACTACCAGTGGGCCGACTGGTTAAGCTACGAGCCTTTGGAGAGTTGCAGCGGTCGCAGTCACGAGAACGGTCAGCCAAAACCCGAAACCATTGTTTATTGGAACTTCCTCAGCGCGTCGTATTGGGCGATGGATGCAGCTATGATGCTCGATATGGCGCGAGTCGTTGACCCTATAAATATTGGTTATCACGAGAAGATACTAGCAGAAGCAAAGGCTTACATCAAGGAAAAGTTCCTCAACGACGACGGCTCCTTCAAGCTCGACATCCTCAATACGATGCAGACGCCGGCTCTCTTCGCCCTCAAGAACAACCTGCTCGAAGGCACGGCAAAGGCAAACATGATTGCCCGCCTTCGCGAGAACTTCCGTCAGCACGACAACTGCCTGCAGACAGGTTTCCTCGGCACATCCATCCTTATGCAGACGCTTACCGACAACGGTATGCAGGACATCGCCTACGAACTCCTCTTCCAGCACAAGAATCCGAGTTGGCTCTACTCGGTGGATAACGGTGCCACAACCATCTGGGAGCGTTGGAACAGCTACACCGTAGATGCAGGCATGGGACCTCGCGGCATGAACAGCTTCAATCATTACGCTTACGGATGCGTCTGCCAATGGCTTTGGGAGACGGCTGCAGGCATTGCTGCCGACCCAGCCAATCCAGGTTTCCGTCACATCATCATGAAACCCGTTCCTGACAAGCGTCTGGGCCATCTCAAGGCAGAGTATAAGTCGGCAGCAGGTCTCATCAAGAGTGCATGGCAATACAAAGGCAACCAATGGATATGGACCTTTACCATCCCCAAGGGCGCTACAGCTACTGTCACTCTGCCTGGCGAGACTACTTCGAAAGAATATAAGGCAGGCACTTATACGGTAAAGAGATAAGAAAAATGAGGCTTTTGCTGTTCCTCTTTTGTACGCTCTTCACAACTTCCCTGTCAGCACAGTATGATTGGGATGATTTTGCTGAGGAATATACAAGCGATGTGGAGCGGGCTGAGGAGGAAGACTGGCAATTGCACGTTCAGGAGTTGAAAGAGCTGTCGGAGCATCCGTTGAACATCAATACGGCAACCGTTGAGGACTTGTTGCAGTTGCCGTTCCTATCGGAAGCCCAGATAGAACAGATACATGCCTACATTTACCTGCATGGGCAGATGCAGACACTCGCGGAATTGCGTCTCGTGCCGCTTCTTGATGAGGCGACACGCAGGCGCATGTCGCTTTTTGTCTATGCCCAATCAGTGCAGCAGAATGGCAAAGACCAGTTGCTAGGGCATTTGCATAGCGACTTCTCGACACGTCTTGATGTGCCTCTCTATTATCGTTTAGGGCAGCAAAACAATGAATATCGGGGAGATCCTCTCTACCATCGCATCCGTTATACGATAGGAAACAGTCGGCATTTCCAGGCAGGACTTCGCATAGAGAAAGATGCTGGTGAGCGTTATTACGATAGTTACGGAGCATACGCTATGCTACATGATGTAGGTTTCTTGCAGCGAGCTATAGTTGGAGACTATCGTATCGGCTTTGGCGAGGGCTTGGTAATAGGCGGCAGCACATGGAGCAGCAAGAGCTCACCGCCGCTCAAGATGCAAAGCGGCATACGTCCTATGACCAGCATGGACGAGGTAAACTTCCTGCGAGGGGCAGCTGTGACACTTTCCTTGGGCAGACATCTCAGCCTGAGTGCCTTTGGTTCTTACCGCAAACGCGATGCGACGTTGACAAATACGGAAGAAGTACAGACGCTTCTCACCAGCGGTTATCACAGGACAGCAACGGAGTGGGATAGGAGAAGGAATGTGGGTAGCACCGTTCTTGGCGGCAATGTTGAGTGGCAGGGTGGAGGTTTTCATTTGGTATTGGCAGAAGTTTAGTCGTGTTCTTAACCCGGGCTCTCAGATGTATCGAGCCATTTATCCGAAAGGAGAGACCTTTGGTGCAGTGGGAATGAACTATGGCTACACACGCTATAGGCTCTCTCTTGCTGGCGAAACGGCCTATAGCACCTCCGCCAACGGCTTTGCAACCATTAATCGCGTTTCATGGAACATTGGCCGGAACTACATTATTTCTGCCGTACAGAGGTTCTATGCCTACCAATACTATTCCTTTTACGGCAGTGCGTTGAGTGAGAATAGCAACGCCCAGAACGAAAGCGGCGTGCTCGTCCATCTTCAGGCAGAGCCGTTGACGGGATTGCAGCTGACTACTTATGTCGACTTCTTCCATCATCCCTGGCCGCGCTACCGCATGACACACAGTAGCACGGGGCAGGAGTTTATGTTGCAGGGTGCGTATGCCATATCGAGGAAGCACACGCTGTTGGCTCGTTATCAATTGAAAAGGAAGGAGAACGGCGACCAAATGGAGCCACATCACCGCGTCAAGTTGCAATGGACTTTTGAGCCTTCGAAGCAATGGCGCCTGCAGACAACGGGTTCATTCCACAGCGTGCTGGACAGCAAGGGCTTGATGCTGACACAGAATGTCCGCTTCACTCTAGTCAAACCGAACTTGTCCTTCAATGGTCAGCTTGGCTGGTTCCATACTGACGATTACCTGAGTCGCATCTATACCCATCAACCTGCTCTTTATGTGACACTAGGGACAGGCTCCTGTCATATGAAAGGGAATAATAGCAAAAGCTGGAGTCGCGAATCGCGATTTCAGCTTTATCTGAATACGAGCTTATACTTGATTCATGTATCAGCTTTATCACCTCAATTTCAGAACAGATTGAAATGGATGACGTAACGAACCGTTACCCCATCGGCAGGATGACGTCGCGAATCGCAACACCCTAAGATGCCAGGGGACATCGACATCAATCGGAAACAGGAATAACGGAAGAAGAAATCAGGATTCTAGATGCCAAGGGACAGGAAATATTTCGTACCTTTGGCTGCGCCGAAGGTACTTCGTATTGGATATGCAATGAAAAAAACAAGTTTTTTCTCTTGCATATCTCAAAACTTAATCGTACCTTTGCAACGACTACGAAAAAAATCGTAACGAAAAAAGTCGTAATATGGAAAACCCTTTCAAGTTTGGCACTATCGTTGAAGAGGAATACTTCACCGACAGAATAGAAGAGGTAGCGTATATACGCCACTTCGTTGAGAGTGCAAACCATCTTATTCTGATTAGCCCTCGTCGATTTGGCAAAAGCAGCGTGGTTGCAAAAGCCTTAAGCCAGAGCGGTCGGAAAAACATCACGGTCAATCTGCAACAAGTGACATCGGTTGCGGACATGTCTGCCAAACTGCTTCGGGAATTCTTCAAGGTTCATCCGTTGGAGCGCATACGTCACTTGATAGCACACTTTCGTATCATACCCACATTGTCTACTAACCCTTTGACGGGTTCTATGGATGTTTCTTTTCAACCGGGAGTTGACGCGTCAATACTACTTGAAGATGTGATGGAATTGATAGAAAAAACACATAGCCGGGAGGACAGAATCATCATCGTGCTTGATGAGTTTCAGGAAATCCTAGACCTTGACCCTCGTTTGGACAAGAAACTGCGAGCCATTATGCAGAAGCAGGAGCACGTCAACTACATTTTATTAGGAAGCCAGGAAAGTATGATGACGGACATCTTCGAACGTAAGAAGTCGCCATTCTATCATTTCGGTGAGATGATGCGGTTAGGGAAATTGCCGCGTGAGGACTTCCACCGCTATCTTTCTGAACGTTTGAAGCCTCAGTTCTCAGATCAATGCAACGAGTTGGCCAACCGCATCCTGAATTATACGGCCTGTCACCCGTATTACTCTCAGCAGTTGGCGGCTAACGTGTGGAATGTCAGTGTCCTACAGCCAGAGAAGGAGGACGCTTTAGAAGCAGCCATCAATCACATCGTGATTTCCCATAGTCTTGACTATGAACGATTGTGGGCGAACTTTAAACGCACAAATAAATGGATTTTGCAGAGCCTCGCAAAGAACAGCGCGTTACAGACAAAAGAATATCCGACAAGTACGATATATAGCGCTTTGAAACGAATGCAGAAAGATGGTTACGTCATCTACTCCGACCATTATGAAATAGAAGATCCTTTCTTCAAAGAGTGGATTCTTAGAGGGATATAAGAATCAGCAGCGGGCGAAGGAAAGAAGTTACTCTCGCAGAAAGCAAAAACAGGGGCGCAGCCAAACGGTTGCGCCCCTGTATATAAATAATGTGTAGGGTGGTGCGGCTTACTTCTTCTTCAGCAGGTCGCGAATCTCGGTGAGCAGCTCTTCCTGCGTGGGACCCTTGGGAGCCTCGGGAGCGGGAGCCTCTTCCTTCTTGCGCTGCATCTTGTTGATGCCCTTCAGCACCATGAAGATACAGAAGGCCACGATGAGGAAGTCTACGATGTTCTGAATGAATTTGCCGTAGAACAGCTCGGCCTCGCCAACCTTCACTGACAGGGTGGTGAAGTCGACCTTGCCCACAATCATGCCAACGAGTGGCATCAGCACGTCGTCTACGAGTGAGCTCACAATCTTGCCGAAGGCAGCACCAATGATTACGCCAATGGCCATGTCCATTACGTTGCCTTTCATGGCAAACTCTTTGAATTCTTTAATCAGTCCCATAGTGCTAAAAATTTTAGTTGTTAATGTTTATGGTTGAGTGTAGTTTTGTAAAGTTAACGTTGCAAATCTCTGCTAAATGGTTGACTTATGACAATTTTCAAATTCCTATTTTCAATTTTCAATTTTATTAAGACTGAAATTTGATGCAAATATAGGAATTATTTTGTAACTTTGTGCCCGAAAACAGAAAAAAATGCATCGGAGGGTGCAAAAAAGTGATTTTTTTGATTTATTCATTCTATAACAAACAAAAAAACAATGACAAAAGTTGCTATTAACGGCTTTGGCCGTATCGGTCGCCTCGCATTCCGTCAGATGTTCGAGGCTGAAGGTTATGAAGTAGTTGCAATCAACGACCTGACCAGCCCGAAGATGCTGGCTCACCTGCTGAAGTATGACACCGCTCAGGGTGGTTTCTGTGGCAAGTTCGGCGAGAACAAGCACACCGTTGAGGCTGGTGAGGACTTCATCGTTGTCGATGGCAAGAAGATCACCATCTATGCTATTCCTAACGCTGCCGAGCTGCCTTGGGGCAAGCTGGACGTTGACGTCGTTCTCGAGTGCACTGGTTTCTACACCTCTAAGGAGAAGGCTTCTGCTCACCTGACCGCTGGTGCCAAGAAGGTTGTGATTTCTGCTCCTGCCGGCAACGACCTGCCCACCATCGTTTACAACGTGAACCACAAGACCCTGACTCCCGCCGACACCGTGATCAGCGCAGCTTCTTGCACCACCAACTGCCTGGCTCCCATGACCAAGGCTCTGAACGATTTCGCTCCCATCCAGAGCGGTATCATGACCACCGTTCACGCTTACACTGGCGACCAGATGATTCTCGACGGTCCTCAGCGCAAGGGTGATGT
>JAGCNZ010000066.1 GCA_017645655.1 Bacteroidaceae bacterium
AGTACACGGTTTGAAAGACAAAGCCACGATGAAAATGGTGGATGCTCTGAGCAAATCCGAAGGCCGTGAAGAAGGTGGTGTGCGCTGGAACTTCACCAAGTTCCTCATCTCAAAGGACGGCAAAACCGTGAAGCGCGTTGCTCCCACCACCGAGCCGAAGGACTTCGAGAAGGACGTGGAAGCCATGCTGGAACAATAAAGACCCTCTAAATCTCCCTTAGGGAGACTTCTTCCAACAGAAATTCTCCTTATATAATAATGATATTATGACAATCAAAGCTATCCGTATGTTCGACGGCGGGTTCATGAACCAGCCGTTCGCCTTTGGCGGTGAGGAAGGTAGGGATGCCTTCGATGAACAAATCATCTATCGCAGCTCGCTGCAGAACTTCCTCATCGACACAGGCAAGGAAGTCATTCTCGTTGACACAGGCTTCAAGGCCGACTTCTCTGTCCCGGCCAAGAAGCTCGGTGCTCCGCTATACATGGGCGAGAAGGTGGCTGACTACATGGACGCCTTCGCTGCCCTTGGCTATAAGCCCGAGCAGGTGACGAAGATTCTCATCACCCACAAGCATCCTGACCACACTGACTGCATCGGTTGCTTCCCGAACGCAAAGATTTACATCGCTCCCGAGGATGCCGACGCCATGAAGCTGGAGGGCGAGAACATCGTCCGTGCTCAGTACGGCGAGGCCTACAAGAACTTTCCCAACGCCCAGCAGGTGGCCGACGGCATCTGGTTCATCGAGGCCAAAGGTCACACCAAGGGCAACAGCATCGTCATTGCCGAGGACGACGGCCTCTTCTATATGTTCCACGGCGACGTCACCTACTGCGACGCTGCCCTCAAAGCCAACAAACTGAGCATCGTCTTCGAGGACAAGGATGCCGCTCGCCAGACACTCGACCGCGTCCGCGACTTCATCCGGCAGAATCCCACCGTCTATCTCTCTACCCATTGCCCCGAAGGTTACGAGAACCTCGAGCTGAAGCGGGAGATGAAACTCTGAAACGATATTTTTCTCACCACGAATTACACTAATTACGCGAATTAAGAATGAGAGAGAAAACAACGGATTGAACGAATTGAACGGATATATATATAATTTGTTCAACTCGTGCAATCCATGGTTAGAAGTACTAATCCGTGTTATCCGTTGTTAGAAAAAAAACTGTAATTTGTGCAATTCGAGTAATTCGTGGTTAAAAAAGCTAATAGTTAACATTCAAACAACCGATACAATGAACATTCTGATTTTACAAGCTTCGCCTCGTGCGAACGGAAACACCGCTTGGATGGCGGAGGAGTATAAGAACGCAGCCGAGGCAGCAGGCCACGATGTGACGCTGGTCAACGTCTCGAAGAAGAAGATTGCAGGCTGTCTTGCTTGCGAGTATTGTCATGGTAAAGGCAACGGTGCCTGCATCCAGAAGGACGACATGCAGGAACTCTATCCGCTGATGGCAGAGGCCGAGGTGCTCGTGCTGGCCGCTCCCATCTACTACTTCACGCTCAACGCCCAGATTCAGGCTCCTATCCAGCGCTTGTACTGCGTGAACAAACCCGCCAAGGTGAAGAAGATGGCGTTGCTCATGTCGTCATATTCTCCTGGCGTCTATACAGGAGCCATCAGCGAGTACAAAGACATTTGCGGCTACTGGGGCGTAGAGGACAGCGGCATCGTTACTGCTAAAATTGACGAACAGAAGACCGAAGCCACGAAGCAGAAGCTTCAGGAGCTGGTAAAGAAGCTGTAAATAATGAGCCGATTGCTATTTCTGCTCTGCCTGCTTTGGGCAAGCCTTGTGAATGCTCGCACAGAGCGAGTCATCATTCAAGGCGACCACGGGAAGTTAGTTGCTGAACTGCAGACGCCTGATGTGATGCCAAAGAAGTGTCCGATTGTGATTCTGTGTCACGGCTTTACGGGCAACAGGAACGGCGGCCTGGAGGTCGGCATCGCCCATGAGTTGGAGGCCAAAGGCATCGCCAGCATTCGCTTTGACTTCAACGGACATGGCGAGAGCGAGGGCGACTTCCAGCAGATGACCATCCCCAACGAGATAGAGGATGCGCGTCATGTCTATGAATGGGTTAAGGCTGATGGTCGCTTCGGTAAGATAGGTATCGCAGGCCATTCCCAAGGTGGCGTCGTGGTCGCAATGCTGGCTGGTCAGCTTGGCAAGAAGGCCTTGAAGGGTGGGGTAGTCTTGTTAGCTCCGGCTGGTGTCATTCGCCACGATGCCATTCGAGGTCAGACAGGCGGACAACAGGGCAGTCTCAACGACCCGCAAGACCCGCCAGAATACGTCGAGGTATGGGGCCATCGCCTTGGTCGCGACTACATCAAGACAGCCTTCTGGCTGCCCATCTATGAAACGGCAGCAGGTTACAAAGGCCCTGCCTGCATCGTTCACGGCACGTCCGACCGCACCGTGCCCTACACCTACGGCCTCCGTTTCCATCAACAGTGGAAAGGGAGCGAGTGGCACTTGCTCGATCACTACGACCACGGCTTCGGCCCTCATCCCGAGGAGGCAGTTAAGCTCGCCGTGGCTTTCTTTGTAAAACAATTGAAATAAGATATTATGAAAAAGATTCTATTAGGTATGGCAGCAGTATTGTCACTTCTGGCATGCAACAACAGTCGCCAGAACCCTTTCCTTACCGAATGGGACACGCCTTATGGCATCCCTCCTTTCGAGGACATCGTCTGCGAGGACTACATCCCTGCCATTCAGGCAGGCATTGAGCAGCAGAACAAAGAGATTGACTCCATCGTGAACAATCCAGAAGCGCCTACGTTCGAGAACACCGTCCTGCCGCTGGAGCTCTCAGGCGAAATCCTTTCCAAAGTGGCAGGCGTCTTGTACAATGTCTGCGAGACCGACCGCACAGATGCGCTCGATTCGGTCATGGAGCAAGCCATTCCTTTGCTCACCGAGCACGAGGATAACATTTCCTTCAACAAGGGTCTTTACGAGCGCATTGCCAAGCTCTACTTTGCCGACCAGAGCCAGCTCTCTCGCGAGCAGCAGATGGTGCTGAAGAAGCGCTTCGAAGCCTTCGAGCGTAATGGCATAGGCCTTCCTGAAAAGCAGCAGGCTCGCCTCCGCGAAATCAATACGGAGATGGCTACCAAGACGCAGAAGCTTGGCAACAACATCCTCTCCGAAAGCAACGCCTTCAAGGAGAAGTTCGGCATCAGCGTTTCTGACTATCCCAATGCTATGACTACGACAGAGGACCGTGCCCTGCGTCAGCAGATGCTCGAGGCGTACACGATGCGAGGTCATAATGGCAACGAGTTCGACAATCGTCAGCTTGTCCTCGATATCATGCGTCTCCGTATCGAGAAGGCAAAGATAATGGGCTATGACAATCCCGCGGCATACATCCTCGAACCCAAGATGGCTCACGACCCTGAGACAGTCGATGCCTTCCTCGCTGACATCATGAAGGCAGCTGTGAATAGAGCAAAAGAGGAGGTCTATGACATGCAGCAGCTGATGGACGAGGACATTGCTGCGGGCAAACTTCCTGCCGGCAGCAAGATAGAGCCGTGGGACTGGTGGTACTATGCAGAGAAGGTTCGTAAGCAGAAGTACGACCTCGACGAGGAACTTACCAAGCCTTACTTCAAGCTGGAGAACGTCGTGAAAGGCATCTTCATTGCTGCTAACACGCTCTACGGCATCAACATGGAAGAATTGGATGACGTACCTTCGTACAACCCGGAAGTCGTTACAACCTATAAGGTTACTGATGCCGACGGCAATCTGCTGGGCATCTTCACTACCGACTATCTGCCACGCAGCAGCAAGCGCGGCGGAGCATGGATGAACAACATTCGCGAGCAATATGTCGATGCACAGGGTAACATGGTCCGTCCGATTATCGTCAACGTCGGCAACTTGGAGGAGAATCTCACCATCGACGAGGTGCAGACGGTCTTCCACGAGTTTGGTCATGCCTTGCACGGCCTGCTCACGCAGTGTCACTATCCTTCCGTAAGTGGCACCAGCGTGAAGCGCGACTTCGTTGAGACCTTCTCGCAGTTCAACGAGAACTGGGCCTTCCAACCAGAACTCTTGGCTCAGTATGCGATAAACGACGAAGGCGAGGTCATCCCTGCCGAACTGGTCGAGAAGATAAACAACTCCCTGAAGTTCAATCAGGGCTTCATGACGACAGAACTTTGTGCCGCCTCCATCCTCGACATGAAGTGGCACGAACTGGAGAGTGTCGAGGGCTTGGACATCGACGACTTCGAGAAGAAGGTTTGCAAGGAAATGGGGCTTATCCCCGAGATAGGGCCGCGCTATCGCACCACCTACTTCAACCACATCTTCTCCAGCGGTTATAGCGCCGGCTACTACGGCTATTTGTGGGCAGAGGTGTTGGACAAGGACATCTTCTCCGTCTTCGAGGCATCGGGCAATGTTTGGAACAAGGAACTGGCCACCAAGTTCAAGCAGACTTTCCTTGAGAAGGGCGGCAGCGAAGAGCCTATGATACTCTTCCAGCGCTTTGCCGACCGCATGCCCGACAACACCGCCTTCCTCAAAGGCCGCGGGTTGAAGTAAAGGCAGTCTACAGATACAATCAGGGGATGCACCATTGGCGGCGCATCCCCTGTTGTCGTATATACAGCTTGAGAAAAGGTTACTTCACGAGAATCTTTTTGCCGTTCTGGATGTAGATTCCCTTTTGTGGGTTCGTAACCTTGCGGCCTTGGAGGTCGAACAAAGAGTCCCTAAGTTTAACGTTAGCATTAAGGTCTTCAACTCCTGTTATGACATCTTCAACTGGCATGATGCGTATTCTGTTCGGGAGGTTGAGAGGAGCGCCATTTCTTGCAGTTGCTGTCATGTACCAGCGGCAGGGAGCAAGAGACGATGCCCCCTTCACAAGTTCCCCGCCTTGAACAACATAACGATTAGCCAATGCTGATGCGTTGAGGGTGTAGTACGAGCCTGTAAAATCATATTTCGTGCTAAACGATGCACAGTCGAAGGTTAATTCTTCTGTCGGATAGATTGTAACATCCTCGAACCTTATCGTCTGATTGCCTGCATTCTTTGCACGGATGAGATACGGCTTGTTAGGCGTTGTCTGTTGGCCCTTGAAGCCTATGATACTCAGCACAGTGATGTCGGGGGTGCCGTCGTTGTTCTGGTCGTTCTGCACCACGCCGTCAATCTCTGCCAAGTCGAAGTCATCCTTGATGTCGTCATAGTCAATGGCGAAGGGCAGGTACAAAGCTTCCCACTCTCCGTTGAAGTCATGGGTGAAAACAACGGCCTTTCCGCTTTCTTCCGATGCAATGCTGAGCGATGTTGTCTCATCGTTTATTAGAATTACTCCTCCGTTGACATATGAACCATCGATAAACAAAACCTGCAGGTGTCCGGGCATGAAGGTGGGGAACTCGTCCTCGCCGAGTGTCTGGTACCACGCAATGTTCTCCTGGTCACCGTTGAGATTGTAGCAAAGGGAGCCGTTTTCCATGTCATTATAATCTACGACTGTTGTCTGAAGCGGGACGATTTCTGGATCGGGAACAACACAATAACAGTTCGTGAAAGTCGCATTGTCGAAACGTGCAAGGTACTTGTCTGTGTTCTGATAGCCACTTACAATGGCGCTCGACCAACAGTTGGTAATGACTGCGCCGCTGCTGCCAAGCCAAGCGCTCAGTGCGCCATTCTCGTTTGTACCTGCTATGAAGCCGGTGGAGTAGCAGTTGGTCATGTGGATAATGGCCTGCGAACCTGTGTTACAGCCAATGACACCGCCTGCACCGTTGACGGAACATGTGACGTCGCCCTCAAAGCCAATGTTCTTGAGGAAGATGTCGCCAGGAGCTGTCGAGCCTCCGATGAAGCCTGCATTGCTGTGGGCAGCGATGAAGCATGTATTGTCACCGCGAAGGTTCTTGACTGTTGCGCCGCCGTTGAGGAAGTTGATGAATCCAACCCAGTCCTCTTCCGCGCGCCAGCTCATGTCCATATTGCTGATGGTGTGGAAGCCGCCGTCGAAGATGCCCTTGAAGCCATGGTCGCGGTCAGCAATACCAGCAAATTCGGGATAATCCGAAAAGTCGAGGTCTGCGTTGAGCTTGGCGTTAACCTCAACGTGGCCTGCCTTCACGAACTCTGCAAACCAGCATACATCCATCTCGTTGTTCAGCTGATAGAAGTCGTCCACCAGTTCGCAGAAGTCCTCGCTGATGGCACCACAATTGATGCAATAGAAACTGCCGTCTTCATATTCGTGAGGCGGACGAACAGGCTCCACGGGGTCGTTCGTATAGGTTCCACCCTCGATGGGTGTGCCGTCGCACATCAACTTGCCTCGCAGATAGACCTGCTTGCTTGTGCTGAAGGGCATGGGATATTCGTCCTCGCCAAGTGTCTGCCAATAGACAATCGCGCCTGCCAAGACGTTCAGACTATAGGCAAGCCTGCCGTTAGCAATATCCTCGACCGTGAAGTCGTGGTCTTTGTATTGGTAAGCCTCTTCGTTGAAGCTGAGGTCGTAGCTGTTGATGCCAATGGTGCTGCTGTTACTCTGGCGGAACAAGCCGCGACCTTCGGGATCGAGACCGTCAACCATGCCAAGATTGAAGCAGTTCGTGACACGCGTGTTGGCATTGTCACCCAACCAGCCGGAAATGCCGGCAGACTCTTTCTCGCCGTTGGCGTTGCCCAAAGCCGTGATGGTGCCAGTATTGACGCAGTTCGTTATCTTCCAGATGGGATGGTCGCTTGTGCTGCCGCCAGTGATGCCGCCTGCATTATTGGCAGTAGTAGTAATGGCTGCCTCGTTCACGCAGTTCATGATGATGATTTCCTTCGCATTGTTCTGACCTGTACCTGTGATACCGCCAGTGCGCAAAGCACCCGTGATGGAGCAGCTCTTGTCGATGATAAGGTTCTTGATGACAGTTCCTTCGCCGCGACTATTTGGATTGCCGCGGAGGTCGCCGAAGAAGCCCTGACGCTCAGTGTTAGGACGGTTGATAATCATGTTCTTGATGCGGAAGCCCTGGCCGTCGAACGTAGCGTTGTACTTGCGCTCGTCGTTAGGCCCGATGGGGCTGTGCAGGTTGACGACATTTTCGAAGTCGATGTCGTTCATCAGCTTGCAGTCAAGGTCGATGTTGTTGTCAGCGACTTGCTGCGAAATCCATTCCACATTGCCCACGTTGTAGAGCATGTAGAAGCCATCCGCATCCTGCTCGGGACGCTGGAAGTGTTCGGAGCATTCGTCATGCATCGTACAGATACCATTCCTGTACTCATGGATCGCCACAATCGTCCCGAAGCCGCTCCAAGGTGCTGTTGTTCTGTAAGCTTCTAAGGATGCTGCTGGCACATGAAGCGTGGCAGAAGAAATGGGTGAATAAGAAAATGTGTTGCTCGCTGTTTCGGGGACATTCTCCGCATAGCAATAGACATCTGTCAAGTAGCTGCATTGAGAGAAGGCACCTTCGCCAATGCTTGTCACGCCGCTACCGATATTAATAATACGATAGGTAGCCCATTGAGCCCATTGAGAATCATTAAAGGTATCACAGAAAGCATATTTACCGATGCTGGTTACTGTACTGGGGATGGAGAGATGATACAAAGACTTCCAATGATAGAAAGCATAGTCTCCGATGCTGGTCACACCTTCTGGAATTTCGAGTATGTCGTGTAGATTTGTATAGTAATATTCAGGGGTACCGTCATCGTTGATATAAGCTAATCTTCCATATTCTATTACAGCACCTGATTGTATTTGTTCTTCTTGAAACGCTTGATATATAGGATTTGAAGAAAGATTCCAGTAGTCGTAGCTGCCTTTCTCAAATGAAATACCGCACCATGCTGCTATATCTTGAATCCTAATATATCCAAGTCTAACACACCCATCAAAGGCAAATTCGCCAATGCTTTTTACACCGCTACCAATCGTGACACTTTCTAGTTCTTCACAATCCTCAAAGGCAAATTTACCAATTCTTTCTACACTGCTACCAATCGTGACACTTTCTAAATACCAACTCCTATAGAAAGCCAATTTCCCTATGCTCGTCACAGTATAGGTCTCACCATTCCAAATAATAGAAGATGGAATGTTCACAAATCCAGAATAACCAGAGACATTGGCAGTGCCATATTCATCCGATACTATGTCCTTATACGTTACTTCTGCCTCGTTTCCCGAGATGTTGTAATAGATGCCATCGACTAATGCATCATAGGCTCGCAGCGTTGTGCTCCCCAATAGGGCAAGAAGACTCAAAAGTAAATGTTTTCGTTTCATATTGTTTATTTATTTATATTTTTCATTCTACCACACGAAAGTGTGGGCCTTTCAGCATTCTTCTTACTGGAAGGTCCTGGAATTACCTGTGATAATGAAAGAATGAAAATCAGCCCACACCTATAATATATATGTACGCACGCGAGAGCGGCGCGGCAATATACCATTACAGGAG
>JAGCNZ010000012.1 GCA_017645655.1 Bacteroidaceae bacterium
GGGAAGCAGCCGATGCAGTCGGTGTGGTCGGGATGTTTGTGGGTAATGAGAATCTTCGTCACCTGCTCGGGCTTGTAGCCAAGGGCAGCGAAGGCGTCCATGTAGTCGGCCACCTTGTCGCCCATGTAGAGCGGAGAACCGAGCTTCTTGGCAGGAACCGGGAACTCGGCCTTGAAGCCCGTGTCAACGAGGATGACCTCCTTCCCCGTGTCAATGAGGAAATTCTGCAGCGAGCTGCGATAGATGATTTGCTCGTCGAAGGCGTCTTTGCCTTCCTCTCCGCCAAAGGCGAACGGCTGATTCATGAACCCGCCGTCGAACATACGGATAGCTTTGATTGTCATAGATAATTCGGTTTTAGTTTGCATTAAGGTAAGCGTTATTTACTCTGCCAGCATTGCTTCAACATTCTTCTCGAAGTCCTTCGGCTCGGTGGTGGGAGCAAAGCGCTTCACGGTCTTACCGTCCTTCGAGATGAGGAACTTGGTGAAGTTCCACTTGATGTCGCTGTCCTTCTCCACGCTCTTGCTGATGGCTTTGAAGAGTGTCTTGGCCGCCTTTGCCTTCAGGCCGTGGTACTCCTCGGTGGGAGCCTGTGCCTTCAGGTACTCGAAGATAGGCTCGGCAGCAGGGCCGTTCACATCGCCCTTCTTCATAATCTGGAACGTCACGCCGTAGTTCAGCTGGCAGAATTCCTCAATCTTGGCATCGCCCTCGGGGTCTTGCTCCTTGAACTGATTGCAGGGGAAGCCGATGACGACCAGTCCCTTGTCCCTGAACTTCTGATTGAGTTCCTCCAGTCCGGCGAACTGAGGCGTGAAGCCGCACTTGCTGGCGGTATTGACGATGAGCAGCACCTTGCCGCGAAACGCAGCGAAGTCCACTTCTTTGCCCTTGCTCGTCAGAGCCTTGAAATCATAGATTGTTTCCATTGTTGACATTTTAATCGTTTACCACCGCAAAGATACGAAATTAAATGAAAACAAATGCAAGAAGTCGCGATAAATGACGAAATAAAACAAAAACAGGCGTGACGAACGCAATATTATACAGCCTGTCCTTGTATTTCGTTATAACGGTATTACGATATTAGGCTATATCGAAAGGAGGCCATTCCGTCATCGGCAACGTCAAACAAATGCTCATGATGGTGGCCTCCATCATGCTGCGGACATCGAACCTCAGCATCCAGCAAAATAGCCGCCCGCCTCCACCTTGCTGATGCCTCCTCGCTCAGCAAGTTCTTTCTCCGCATGAAAGGCATCTCGCCCCGCGAGTATCGTAAACGAGGCTGAGAATTAATTGAAATTACTCATTTGATATTAGACGCATCGTTTCCTCATCACATGTAACGACTGCTGTGCAGACATTATAGCCACCAAACCCATTTTTTGCTCTATATCTTACTGTGATAAGTTCTCCTGTTTCTGGAGTAATCTCAATTAACTGGTAGCTATCCGGGTCACGAAGATTTTTCTTAATTAATTTTTCAGCAGTGGTCTGAATCGCATACTTATCTTTGTACAGAGGTTTTGAAGGCTCTTTTGAAGAATCCTTGAAGGTACCGGCTGAACTGAAAAGGAATAAACCAAGAACACCACCTAAAATAAAATACTTATAATCTTTCATAATTTGCGTAATTTGAGTATTAAAAATATAATATATGGAACTATATAACATAACAAATCTATATAATCAAATGTTCCTTTTAGCACACTGAAATACTGCAGAATCTCTGATATGCCACCCACAACAGGAATGATGCTGCAATAGAGAATCTGCCTTTTCAAATTAGGAGACCAAGTTGCATCCATTATCAATATGTAAGACAACGTCCATAGCCCATCTGGAATACAAAACTTTATTATTTCAGGGATTTGAATGTCATTTAAAGAACTTCTAATTCCCATAATTTGATTATGCAACCCTATATAGTTGAACCATGCGAACATTCGCAAAGATGTACTGCGAAAAGCAATATAAATAAACCCTCCTAATGAAAACAGGAGAATTGCTATGGATATTTCTACTGCCTTACTCATGTATGTTCGTTCATATAGCTCGACCATATTGAAAGAACTCTCTTCACAATTCCTTCTGATTATTTGTGATATTGATATGGCCTGTATAGTACTTTCGATAGCGCCCAGTTCCGTAATCATAGGTCTCATGCTGGTCTATGTGACCTGTTATGTGGTGTCGCCATTTGGTGTCATTCTCCGCATCGGGATGGCCAATGAAGTCACGCACCATGTCTGTCAGGTTCTCTGCGATGAATCCGAGAAACTTATTGTCGTCGTTTTTTATTTTGATAGCATTCGGATCGTAGTCATTCTTCGGGTCTGGCATGATGATTCCATTAAAATCGCCGACGCACGAAGCCAAGCCACTCCTATAATTGATGCCTGCAATGTTCATTATCAAAAGTCTTTCTGGGAAAACACTATTATAATAGCCCGAGCCGTTTTCCCATTTCTGTGGTAGAGGTCCATCATAACTATCATTTCTTATTGCTTTTAGTACGGTTCCGTCACCAATAAGCCTTGCCTGTCGTGCCACCTCTAACAATAGCAAGTGGCGTTCATACTCCTTCTGCCTTTTTTCTTGCTCTTTGCATTCTTGAGCCTCACGCTCTGCTCTTATTTCTTCTTCATGTTCTTTCTGTTGTTTTTGTAGTTTATTGAAAAACAACAGAACAATAAACACAAATGTGATGATGATGAAGAAAGAACCCATAATTGTTTGTTTTTAACAGTTTTGCCGAATTACCTATATCCTTTATGGGATTCAGCCCCAACTTTCAGGGGAGAAAGAAGAGTGCAGACTCACCATACACTCTGCTAGGTCTGCTACAACCTCAAATACACTATGGAGAAGCCTGCACTCAATGGCGCAGCTCCAATGTGTATTTGATTTTGCTCGTTAAGACTCTTTTGAGGTAGCAGTTCCGCAGAGTGATTGAGCAAATAAATATGGAAAAGAGGCTTGTTTGGCCTCAAATCCGTTGCAAAGATAGCGAATTTATCTGAAACAAGATGCATGAAGGCATAAAATTTAATAAAATGAATCAAAAACAGGCTTGCGCAAGATGCGCAAAGGGGAAATGAAGCGAAAAGGCTTTGCTGCAAAGGAAATTTTTCGTAACTTTGCAGGGGAATTGTCGTTATAACGTCATAACGTGATAACGGAATAACGAGGTTTCGCGATAACGACAGGATTCGTCATAACGGAATAACGTTATAACGTCATAACGACAAAAGAGTGATAACCAAAGATTAACCACTAAAGACAAGACACCATGCAAATCTCGCGATTCGGCTTCTATTGGCTCGACACTTGGGTGATGGCGAATGTGATTCAGCTGGCGACGCAGGTCTTTTGCTCGCGCTTCCTCAATCACTCGAACGACCCTGGCGGACGGCAGTACGACCAGATGACGCAGGCTGCACGCTCTGCCCCTGCCAACATCGCCGAAGGCAACTCCAGGCACTCGACCTCGAAGGAGACGGAGATGAAGCTCACGGACGTTGCCCGCGCCACGCTCTCGGAACTTGCCAACGACTACCTGAACTGGCTGCTGAGGCACGAACAGTTGCCGTGGTCAACGCATTCGGCGGAATACGCCGAGGTGGCAAGCGTCAAGCTCGACAAGCCGGACTATCAGGACGACGTTCTCTACCAGAGCAGCATACACATCCTCCAGCAGAAGCACCGCTTCGACAAGTGGCTGCTGTCGGAGAACTCGATGACTGTCGCCAACTGCATCCTCGTGCTCTGCAACCGTCTTGTCCTGATGCTCAGCAGGCAGATAGAGAATCAGTTGGCGACGTTCCGCGAGGAAGGCGGCTTCACAGAGGCTCTGACAGCAGAACGCCTCGCCCATCGCACAGAGAAGAGCCGTCAGGATGATGCCCCTGCCTGTCCGCAATGCGGCAAGCCCATGATTAAACGCGTAGCGAAGAAGGGCATGAACTCCGGCAGGGAATTCTGGAGTTGCTCAAACTATCCAGCCTGCAACGGGACAAGGAATATCGTGTGAGAAGGGGCTCTGGAAAAGGGCTCGTTATAACGAAATAACGTTATGACGGCATAACGACAATTGGCTAATAAGGCTCGATGGCTTTCTTGAGGCGCGTCTTGAGTTCTTCGAGGCGGCCGCTACGGATGCTGACGCGCATCTGGCAGTCCATGTCGTAGCTTTGCGAAAGGACGCGGGCTTCCATGTCGCGGACAACTTTCATCACGGCATTCATCAGGGGGTACTCGAAGCTGAAGTCATACTCCGCCTCGACCTGTCGCTCCTCGATGGTGGCAGCGGCAATGGCTTCGGCGGCTGCCGTGCGATAGGCCACGATGAGTCCGCTTGTGCCAAGCTTGACGCCACCGAAGTAGCGCACGACAAGGATGATGATGTTGGTCAGCTCGTTAGAGTTGATTTGCCCGAGGATGGGTTTGCCGGCAGTGCCGCTCGGCTCGCCGTTGTCGTTGGAGCGGAACGTCTCCCTGTCGGCACCAATCATGTAGGCCCAGCAGACGTGGCGGGCATCGTAGTACTTCTTCTGGTACTGCTCCACGAGCGCCATCGCCTCCTCCACCGTGCTGACAGGATGCGCAAAAGCGAGGAACTTACTCCTGAGTTCAGTGTAAGTGCCCTCGCTTTTGGCTGCTATGGTTTTGTAGATGTCAATCATAGACCCCCTAACCCCCTTTAGGGGGAACATGTTAGCAGAGTTTATGTATCACCAACCCTGACCTCAGCTTCGGCTCGAACCATGTGGCCTTGGGCGGCATGATGTTGCCGCTGTCGGCGATATTCATAATCTGCTTCATGCTGACAGGATAGAGAGCCAGAGCCATCTTCATCTCGCCGCTATCGACGCGACGTTTCAGTTCGCCCAAGCCGCGCAAGCCGCCAACGAAGTCGATGCGCTTGTCGCTGCGCAAGTCCTTGATGCCAAGCAGCTCGTCCAAGATGAGGTTGCTGCTGATGCTCACATCGAGGCTGCCGATGGGGTCGCTCTCGTCGCAAAGACCGTCCTTGAGCTTGAGGCTGTACCAGACGCCACTCAAATAAAGACTGAACTCATGCAACTGGGCAGGACGATAAGGCTCTACGCCCTTGGCGGTGACAATGAAGCTTTTAGACAAGGCGGAAAGGAACTCTTCATCGGTCATGCCGTTCAGGTCCTTGACGACGCGGTTGTAGTCGAGGATGGTGAGCTGGCTTGCAGGGAAGCAAACGGCCATGAAGTAGTTGTACTCCTCGTCGCCGCGATGATTCGGGTTCTGCTTTGCCTTCTCAGCACCGACAAGCGCCGCCGCCGCACTGCGATGATGTCCGTCTGCTATATATAAATAAGGTATAGCAGCGAAGGCCTCGGTGATGGTGCGGATGTCGTCTGCGTCCTTTACCAGCCAAAGCTGATGACGGAAGCCGTCGATGGGCGCGATGAAGTCGTACTCGGGCGTTGTTGCAGCGATGCGACTCACGAGCGCATCGAGCACGGCATTGTCGGGATAGGCGAAGAAGACAGGCTCGAGGTTCGCGTTGTTGACGCGGACATGCTTCATGCGGTCCTCTTCCTTGTCGCGACGTGTCAGCTCGTGCTTCTTGATGACGCCGTTCATGTAGTCCTCAACTGCCGCAGCCACAACGAGACCGAACTGCGTCTTATTGTTCATCGTCTGCGCATAGATGTAGTACATCTCCTCGCTGTCCTGCTTGAGCCAGCCCTTGTCCTGGAACTTCTGGAAGTTCTCGGCGGCCTTCTCATAGACACGAGGGTCGTACTCGCTTGTGCCAACGGGGAAGTTTATCTCGGGCTTGATGATGTGGTAGAGCGACTTCTCGTTGTCGCCAGCCTCAGCACGAGCCTCCTCCGAGTCGAGCACATCGTAAGGACGGCTCTCTACTTGCTCAACGAGTTCCTTCGGTGGACGAATGCCACGAAATGGTTTAATCTTAGCCATTACTTAAAAATGAACTAATTGTTTTTCAACCACGAATTGCACGAATTACACTAATTATTATCTCAAGGGCATAGCCTTCGTGCAATTCGAGAAATTCGTGGTTAAATACATTTATAACTCAATATGTGTTGCCTATTTGTTTACTTGGAACTTTGTGATACCGTCGCGAAGGAAGCCGACAATCTGGTTGGCGGCAGCGATGCCGGCGTTGACGTTGGCTTCGGCTGTCTGTGCGCCCATCTTCTTCGGCGTGGCGAAGTAGCGGCCGGGGAACTTCTCGGCGAACTCTGCATCTGCATCGGGCTTGATGTCCGTCAGGTACTTCAAGTCCTCGCGCTCTTCCATGAGCTTGATGAGACCAGCTTCGTCGATGACTTCCTTGCGGGCTGTATTGACGAGGATGCCGCCTTTCTTCATCTTGCCGACGAGGTCGTAGTTGATGCTCTGCTTCGTCTCGGGCGTAGCGGGAATGTGGAGCGAAACGATGTCGCACGTCTCGAAGAGTTCTTCCTGACTCTTGGCGGCAGTCACGCCAGCGGCCTCAATCACTTCTGCTGGGCAGTAAGCGTCGTAGGCGGCGATGTCCATGCCGAAGCCCTTTGCCACACGAGCCACGTTGCGGCCCACGTTACCGAAGGCGAGGATGCCAAGCTTCTTGCCTTTCAGCTCTGTGCCGCTGGTGCCGTTGAAGAAGTTGCGGACGCCGAAGACGAGCAGACCGAAGACAAGCTCAGCCACGCTGTTGGCGTTCTGACCGGGTGTGTTCATGGCGACAACATTGTGCGCCGCAGCTGCTGCGAGGTCGATGTTGTCGTAACCAGCACCGGCACGCACTACAATCTTCAACTGCTTGGCAGCGTCGAGCACCTCGGCATCCACCTTGTCCGAGCGGATAATCATGGCATCGACATCCTTCACGGCATCGAGCAACTGACTCTTCTCAGTGTATTTCTCGAGCATAGCTACCTCGTAGCCTGCTGCGTCAAACACCTCCTTAATGCCCTTAACGGCAACGCCAGAAAAGGGCTTCTCTGTTGCAACAAGAATCTTCATAAGTAAAATATCTTTGAAACCTCGAATTGCACGAATTGGCTACGCCCTTAACGACAAGGGATAAATTCGTGCAATTCGTGGTAAGTAAAAAACATTGTTGTTTATAATCTTTTGACCAGACCTGTTTTAGTGTTTAGCTTCAAACTCCTTCATGCAAGCCACGAGTGCCTCGCAGCCTTCGATGGTCATGGCGTTGTAGCAGCTTGCGCGGAAGCCGCCGACGTCGCGATGTCCCTTCACGCCGACCATGCCCTTGCTTGTGGCGAAGGCCATGAACTCGTCCTGCAGCTCCTGATACTCGGGCTTGAGGACGAACGTGATGTTCATGCGTGAGCGGCTGTCCTCCTCTGCTGTGCCGACGAAGAGCTTGTTGCGGTCAATCTCGCCATAGACGATTTCTGCACGCTGGATAGCCAGCTTCTCCATTGCCTCGACGCCGCCCTGCTTCTTAATCCACTTCAGGTTCTGCAGAGCGCAGTAGATGGGCACAGTGGGAGGTGTGTTGAACATGCTGCCCTTGCTGACGTGTGTACGATAGTCGAGCATCGTCGGAATAGGACGGCTCACCTTGCCGAGCAGGTCTTCCTTGATGATGCAGAAGGTTACACCTGCCATCGAAAGGTTCTTCTGAGCACCGCCGTAAATCATGCCGTACTTGCTCACGTCGAGTGGACGGGAGAAGATGTCGCTGCTCATGTCGGCAATCATAGGCACGGGGCTGTCGAAGTCCTGGAGTATCTCGGTGCCGTAGATGGTGTTGTTCGTGGTGATGTGGAAGTAGTCGGCATCCGTCGGGATGGTGAAGCCTTTGGGGATGTAGGTGAAGTTCTTGTCCTTGCTCGACGCCACCTCGACCACTTCGCCGAAGAGTTTTGCCTCCTTCTCTGCCTTGGTTGCCCAGACACCAGTGTTGAGGTAGGCTGCCTTCTTCTCGAGGAAGTTGTAAGGCACCATGCAGAACTCGAGACTTGCACCGCCTCCGAGGAAGATGACTGCGTAACCTTCGGGGATACTGAGCAGCTCCTTGAACAGAGCGACTGCCTCGTCCACGACAGGCTGGAAGTTCTTGGCACGATGACTTGTCTCCATCAGAGAGAGGCCGCTACCTTCGAATTCGAGGCAAGCGGCAGCAGTTGCCTCCATCACCTCCTTGGGAAGGATAGAAGGACCGGCATTGAAATTGTACTTCTTCATAGGTTTAAGAATTTATATGGTTCAATCGTTTTTCGCGCACAAAGTTACAAAAAATTGAAGAAAGAAGCGTGAAGAATGAAGAAATATGAATTATAAAGAAAAATTTTTCACTTTTCACTTTTCACTGTTCACTTTTTGTTGTACCTTTGCACCGCTTTTCGCATGAATGATAAAGCATCGGGGTGTAGCGCAGTTGGTAGCGCACCTGGTTTGGGACCAGGTGGTCGCCCGTTCGAGTCGGGTCACCCCGACTTTTTGTTTGGGGATGTTTGCAACGATTCTATTTTTCGACGGGAAACGTCAAAGTCCTATCAACCAACCGCTTAACGGCTTATTCACACACACTTAGCGCTTAGATGCCGATGCTCGCTGGAGACATCGGGAAACGTCGCACGTGATGTTTTGCGTCCGCGCACTAAAAAACGCGACCTGGTGCTAAAGCATCCAAGAATTTACCCACGTGATAAATTCATTTTACCCACGTGATATTTGAAATATTACACGTGATATTTTCATTTTACCCACGTGACGTATGCAATCACAGCACGCGACGTTTACAATGCACTCGTCTGAAGGCACCTACTGTCCTGTCACTACTTTCTTGCCGCCAATGATGTAGATGCCTCTCGGCAAATTCCGATTCAGCATGATGCGCTGCCCCGAGAGATTGAAGATGCCTTCCGAGGCTCCTCGCGCCACATCCACCGGACTGATGGCATCGGCGGTTTCCTCGTTGTAGTAAGTCCCGTCGTCGGCAATCTTGACTTCGTAGTGCGTAGAATCGAGCACAGGATGCGCATCCTCGCCCAACGTCTGATACCAGACGGGCGTGTGGGAGTCGTAGTACTGATTGAGGAGATAGCACAACTCGCCATTGGCTACCTGTTCCTGTGTGACCATCGTGGCCATGGCGTCAGGTGTGGTGGAGTAGCAGTTGGTGGCTTGTGGACGACCTCGCAACATGGCGTCGCTCATGTCGGGCTGGTAGTAGCCCTCGATGGTGCCGCTGCCGTAGCAGTTGTAGGCCTGCCCGCTGCCGGCATAACCTGTTATCTGACCACTCTCACGATTCCCTTTGACGGGACCTGTCGCATAGCAGTTGATGAAGATTGGCGTCGCGGCAGCAGCCATATTGCAACCGAAGATGGCGCCTGCGTTCCGGTCCATTGCCGTCACGGAACCCTCGTTGCCCAGGCTTTCCATCGTAATGGTGCCGACGCCTGTGGAACCACCTATGATGCCTACATACGAGAAGCCCTGGATGGAGCAAGTGCTGTCGAGCACGAAGTTCTTGATGGTGGCACCTCCGCTTACGATGCCGAAGAGGCCGATGAAGTTGCTGTTCGACTCTATCGTTAGATTGCTGAACGTGTGTCCTCCGCCGTCAAAGCACCCTACGTAGGGACTGCTTGAAGTACCGATGGGAGCAATGGAGAAGCCCTCGAAGTCAAGGTTTGCAGTAACGATGCCGTTCAGCGTAGTCAACCCGGCATTCACAAGTGCAGCGAAGTCCATCATGTCCTGAGGATTGGAAATCGCGAAGTCTGTATTGTTGAAGTAGGTATTTCCATCGCGGCTCACTTCCAGGTGACGTTGCAAGACAGGATGGTCATCCGTTCCCAAAGTCTGATAGAAGTATGTCTTGCTGTCGGACGAACTGTGGTCGTTGATGAAGTAGCAGAGTTTGCCGCCGGACACATCAGCTTCATCCACGCTTGAGACACCGCTTTGGATGGTCGCATGATTGCTATAGCAACGTGAAATCAGTCCGCGCTCGTAGCGAGCAAAACTGTGGGTATCGGTTATTCCGCTGACAGAGGCGATGCTGTAGCACCTCTTCACCTTGGCATCCTTGCCCAGCTTGCCACAGATGGCGGCACTCTCGTCCTGCCCGCTGACCACACCAGAAACGTAGCAGTAACTGATATTGACCGAAGTGGCAGCATCTGCACAGCATCCCAGGATACCACCTGCCCATTTTCCCGAAGCCGTGACCTCGCCCTCGTTGCCCAAAGCCTCAAGCGTGACAGTCCCGTCTCCCTGAATGGAACCGACAAGCCCCACGCCGTTGGCACCACTTATATGGCACGAACTGTCCAAAGTAATCCCGCGAACAACAGCGCCGGCTGCCAGCGTGCCAAAGAGTCCGACATTGTCCTCTGCACTCTGCAAAAAGAGTCCGGAGAGGATGTGATTGCCGCCGTCGAAGACACCAGCGTAGGGACTTTGCTGAGTTCCGACGGGTTTCAACCGCGAACTGAACGCCGCCAAATCCAAGTCAGCATTGAGCCGGGCATTCAAGGACGTCAGTCCCTGGTCGTTCACAGCGTGCTGGAATACCATGAAGTCAACAGGTGAATTGATGATGAAGAGTGTGTCGGAAGGATCTATATCCTGTATCTCCACATATCCCAACTTGTTGTCAATCCAAGCAATACGCTCCATCAGGTAGTTCTTGACGATATCGAGCTCCCCTTGATAAGTGCCGGGCGCAAACTGCTGCAACGTGAGGAGCTGCCCCAGATTGTCCCATCGCGTGAAGTTCAACTTCTGAGATTCGTCGAGCACTACACCCAAACTGTCCACGTAGGCCCAAAGGCTGTCCACGGAGAACGCCTTGCTCTTCCTCACCTCTGCCCAGATAGAACAAAGCATCTCGTTGGCATAAGGGTCGGACAGAATGCGGCTCACGAAACTGCGAATGCCCGAAACGGCTGAGCCATAGTTGTAAAGCCAGTCGGGCTTCCCGTTAGCAGGATAGGTACGCTGGTCGTTGTCCATGCTGAGGTCGAAGTCCCACACCGGTCCGAAATGGAAGAGATCGTCGTCGCGCTCCTTGTACAAATACAGACTCCACATGGCATCATTGTTGCCGGCAAACTCGCCGACAAGGAAGTAGCGCAGGAAACTGTCCAAGTCCAGCCTGCTGCGATATCCTTCGTAGGGACTCAAGTAGTTCGACGCCCACAGCCTGGACTCCATTTCGTTGAACGCATCGCAAATGTACGCGAATTGTTCCGATGTCAAATCTTTCTCGTCGGGAGACTTAATGTCGACAGGAATGCCATGACTGCTGCTGAAGTGATATTGCTCGCCTCCCGGGCTGGTAATCTCGAGCAAATACCCGCCGCTGATGAACGGCTCCTCGATATCCTCAGGCAACAACTCCGTTATTTCTACGCGATTGGGGTCGACGGTAACTTGGTCGCAAAGTTGATAATTGCCTTTATACTCGCCGTTCACGATGACATCTACATTCTGAATCCACGGCGTATAAGGCAGCCCCAGCCGTCGACTCATCTCGAAAGCGATGTTGTTGCGCATCAAGGTCTTCTCTCTCCAGTTGGGCAGAAGCGTCCACTTCTTGGCTTTGGAGGGACTCTCAAGCGGCGAGCCTTTGAGCATGTGATGGCTCTTCCCATCGTTGAACTTGATGCGATAGGGACGCTTCAAGAAGGCCTCATGTCGCGAGCCGTTTCCACGCTCACGAGCCAAAATGGGATATTCTTGTATGCGGCTGCCTTTGTCATAAATCAGGCACATCTCCGATTCCAGTTCATGAACCTTATCATAAGGCTCTATCCCTGAATAGGTATGATAGGAAAGCGTTGGCAAATTGGTCAACTGGTAGAAGCGGGAATCGTCGCCCTCGCCCTCGTGACCATAGAACTCCAGTTCGGCGACGTCGCAACGGCTGTCGGCAGGCCCGCACCAGCGCACATAACGGAATCCGCGAGTGACCCGCACATTTGCATGCGACACGACACCCACGATTCCTTTCCTCGTTATCATATACAGAGGAATTGCATCCATGAAGTCCTCGCGGTTGGAACCTTCGAAGAGTCCGAGCACCACATGGTCAGGACCTTCAGTTGCATTTCGCGGACTCCACCCGACACGCGTAATGACGTGAGGTGTGCCCAGGTCCAAGCCAACCCATGTGTGCGACTTTTCATAAGTGGCAACAAAGGTGGAGAGGTCTCCGTCAAAAGCATTTGCCGCTGTATTTACGTCCCAAGATGCCGACTGAGTGTCATAGTCGTAAAATGTCTCGGTTCCTATCACGACGCCCGTAAGCAGAGAATCCTCATCGATTGGTCTGACCGCATGCAAGCATAAGACAGGCTGCATGAGACACAGGACGGTCGTCAGGAAAAGTGTGTAACAATGTTTTTCAAATGGCATAGTTGTTATTTTAGTTCTTATCTCTTCACCTATCGTTAATCGCATGAACCATTCTGTCGATGGCTTCGTTCACGACAGAGCGGGGACAGCCGACGTTCAGACGCATGAAGCCTGTGCCTCCCTTGCCGAACATCGCGCCTGAGTTCATGCCGACCTTGGCATCGAAGGCAAAGAAGTGCTCCAGTTCGCCCTGTGTCTTGAAGCCGAGCGCCGTGCAGTCCAAGAAGACGAGGAAGCTGGCTTCGGGCACGATGGGACGTATCTTCGGGCATTCCTTCGCGAAACGCTCGACGACGAGTTCAATGTTGCCCCACACATAGTCGAGCATCTGCTGCTTCCACGCCCTGCCCTCGTCGCTGTAGCAAGCCATCACGCAGTCACACGCGAAGACGTTGCCGAGGTCCTGGTCCGTGCCCCAAATGTAGTTGAAATACTGATGCCGAAGTCTCTCGTCATAGACAATCGCCTGACTCGCCACGATGCCCGGCATGTTGAAGGTCTTCGTGGGAGCCTGAAGAGTGATGCTGATGCGACGTGCTTCCTCGCTGACGCTGGCGAAGGGGACGTGTTTGTGTCCTTTGAAGACCATGTCGCAATGTATCTCGTCGCTCACCACGATGACGCCCTCTTCAGCGCAGATGTGTGCGACTTGCTGTAAATCTTCCTTCGACCAACATATTCCGGCAGGGTTGTGAGGGTTGCAGAGTATCATGAGCTTGCAGCCCTTGATGTCCTCACGAAGTCGGTCGAAGTCCATCGCAAAAGAGGTCTCGGTACGACGCAACGAGGACTGCACGACTACTCGCTTGCAGGTCTTGGGCACAAAGGTGAAGGGATGATAGACGGGCTCCTGGATGAGGATGCGGTCGCCCTTCTCCGTGAAGGCCTGGACGGCAAGGAAGATGCCGCTTACCACGCCGGGAACGTAGCATATCATCTCTCGTGTGACGTCCATCCCGTGCTGCTCCTTGTTCCAACGACAAATGCTTTCGTAGTAAGGAGGGTTCTGGCAAGTGTAGCCCAGGATGCCTTGCTCCAGGCGCTTACGTATGGCGTCGAACACGAAAGGCGGCGTGCGGAAGTCCATATCGGCCACCCACATCGGGATGAGGTCGTCGGTGCCGCATTCGTTCTTCACTCGGTCTATCTTAATTGCGTCTGTCCCTTTGCGAGGGATTATCTCGTCGAAACCAGCCCCTTTCCCGTTCCTCCTTTGGGGGAGTGCTGCAATTGATTCGTCGTTCATCATATAAATATGAATTATGCATTATGAATTATGAATTCTTATAAATCCCTATTTCTCCACTTCCGTAACATATTGTCGCGTCGGCATCATAGATGCAACCGAACTGGCCTGGTGCGATGCCTTGGATGGGAGCGTCGCTGTGGATGTGATAACCCTCGTCATCGAGGCTGATGAAGCCCGGCATGAAGTGATCCACATGCCGCACC
>JAGCNZ010000067.1 GCA_017645655.1 Bacteroidaceae bacterium
CTCTTGAAGAGACTCAGCAGGACACCAAGGACAAACAAGAGGATGAGGAATCCCAGGAGACGCAGCAGCCAGCCTCCTAAGCCCCACGGCTTCCAGAACGGCGCTTTGCCGTCTGTGGGGGCTTCACTCGAGCCAAAATAAACTTTCTTCATTGCTTATTGTTCAATGTTGTTGATAATTTCTGATAATTGGTGATTGGCCTCCTTGTCGTAGTCGGGCACGTCGAGATGGGCGATGAACGATACGTACATATATTCCAGCCAAGAGTAGTAGTTGTTCTCGAAGGAGGTTGTCATCGCCTTCGGATTGTCTGTGAGCTCGTCGAAGAGTGCAGTGAGCTCTTCCTCCTCGAAGTGAGATTTGTGCTCCTTCTCGATGTAGTCGAATATGGGCAGATGATACTGTGTGGCCACTTTTCTGGCATTGGCGCGGTCGTCGGCCGTCAGCAGTTCATAACCTAAGTCAATGATGAAGTGATTGATTTTGCTCGACAGGATATCGGCTACAAGGCTCTCATTGATGGTGTAGATATTGATGACATTCACGTATTCGGCAATAGCCTCAGCCATCAGATCGTTCAGCTTCATATAGTTGCTGGTCTGGATGATGTCATCGAGCAGGGTCGACATCACCACGCTGTCGAAAAGCTGGTTGGCCAGAATCTGGTTCATGAATTCCACTGACTTGATGTTCTTTTGCCAGATGTCGAAGACGCGGTCGGCAATGACGCATGAGTTCAGCTTCTTCTTGAATGTGCCGGAGAAAAGCAAACGATAGTCTATACTGCGATTCTCTAGGAATTTCTCTGCTTCTTCTTTGTTCCTGAAGGCGTAGACCTTCATGAGCCGCTCCCAGCACTCGTCGAAATGCTTGCAGCCGCGGAAACTATCGCATCGTTTCAAGATGATTTCATAGTCCTTGAAGTTGTTGTTCGTCTGACCCAGCTCACCGCTTTGAATCATGTAGTGCACCACCTGCAGGCAGCGTGTCTCCGTAATCTGCAGGGCTTGCAGCAGATGACCGAAGAAGTAGTTGTCCTCATTGCAGGTGAAGTCCATCTCACGGATGATGGCGTTGGCATTGTTGATCATTTCCGTCAGACGTTCGCCAATATCGTCGCTGACATGGTAGGACTTCATGATTTCGCGCACTTTGCCCATTGCCACTCGGCAGTAGTCTGCAAACTGGGAATCACGGGTTTTGTCCATTGCGGCAGCCACTTTGGCCAGTTGCTCGATAATGTATAGTGCACCGTCGTTGTTCATTGAGGCAGTGGCATCCCATACCATCTCGCGGTTTTGGAAGAACATTTCCGTGTGCTTGCTCTCGCAGAATGTGGAGCGCAGCAGGTTGAGGTATTCTCTGTCCACGAGCAGTTTGTCTTCCTTGCCGCGTTCACGGAAACCGTCATAAATCTTGGAGCCTTTCATGCCCGAGTATTTGAAGTCACGCAGCAGGTAGCTGTTCTTGAAGAACTCTCCCGGTCTGGTCCAGTTGTTGGCCCATTTGGTGCTGTCCACATCGAAGCACTCCTTGTAGAGCACTTTTGAGAAACGCTCGCCCCATCGTCCATCGATGCTCGTTCGTCCGTTTGCAGATGGATTCTGGTCTTCTTGCATGGTGATGTTGAACTTGGTGGCCACGAAGAATAGTGGTGAGATACCTCCTGTAAGTTGTAGCGTGCGTGCACGCTCCTCGGGCGTTGCTCCTACATATTGCGACACCCAATCGTTAAGCGTGCTGGGTATGGTGTTTACATCGCACTGTGTGTTGTCCTGACAGAACATCAAGATATTGACCACTCGCGATTCGGAGTATTTGTTGAACAAGTAGGCTACCTTTCCACGCAAAAGCATTCGTGTGAGTACCTTGCCTTCGCTGAGTGAGTTGAATTCTCCGCCCATTCTGGAACGTGCCCCGGGGAAGTCGAGTAGGTCAGTATGCTTGAGCAGGTCAAGTTTGATGGAGCCCTGTGTGAGTTTTGAGCGAACGGAGCTGTCGGATATGTCATCGAAACAGTAGCTGGCTGTGCTCTCGAGGAAGTCAGAGCCAATGAGCACCACAATCTCGGCGCAGATGGCCGACAGTTCGCACTTAAGCATGGCAGGCACGGTTATGAAGCTTCCGTCAGTTTGTTTGAGGTGAGCATCACATACGTGACTGGTATCGCCTGTTCCTAGCCCGTCAAGGCATTGTACGCTCATGATGGTGTTCTCATTCTCTTCATGGTGCAATACGGCATCAACACCGAAATAGACATCGCTGCGGAATTGCAACTTGCCCATCGTGGCGAGCAACCTGCGGTAGAGTGGGGTGAGGTAGTCGTTGTTGTCATCCGTCTTGCGCCAGAAAAGGGAGAAAATGGTCGGGTAGTCTGATACAGGAATGCGTTCGATGACGAGGGCCAGCTTGTCAAAGAAATTGCTGGCACGGAACTCCTGCGCTTTCATGATGTGGTGCTTGAAATACTCTTTCATCTCCAGCATGTCGTCGGCAGTGATGGGGTTTGCCGTTGCGGGCTGGAATGACTTGTATTTCTCATAGATATCTTCGGCAATCGAGTTGATGGTGTTACGGTCGGGCGTGTCAGAATCCTTCAGATCATTGAAGTATCCTTCGCACAGCAGGAGCGTGAGGTCCATCACGGAGAGCGTCTTCATCAGTATGGGGTATTTACGCTCGTGACGCTTAGGATTGCGCACGAAAGAGGAGAAACGTGTAACAACGCCGGTGGCCTCAGTA
>JAGCNZ010000068.1 GCA_017645655.1 Bacteroidaceae bacterium
ATTTACAGGCACGACGTTGTAGATGGAGTCTGTCTGTGCCACTTTATCTTGCTTTGGAGATATGGCATGGTAAGCTGCAAAGGACAACCCGCATAGGAAAGCGGCGACGACGAAGATGGCGGCAGTCTTCCAGAGTGAAGAGGCAAAGCTCGGGCGCTGTTCTCTTCTCTCTTCACTCTTCACTTCTCTAGGCTGGAGCATGTCGAAAGTCTTGCGAAGCTCCTCATAATATGACTTGCATTCGGGGCAATTCTTCATGTGCTCGCTCTGTTGAGCCTGAGTCTGCATGTCGATAGTCTTGTCGAAAAGGTCGGCAACCTTTTCCTTGAATTCATTGCACTTCATAATCTTTAATGTTTTAACTTTTCAACTTTTTAATTTTTCATCCCTCGACGGAGTTTCTCCAGTCCGTAGAGGAAGCGGGACTTAACCGTCGGTAGCGGCAGGGAGAGGATTTCGGCAACTTGGGCAAAGCTGTTGTCGCCGTAGATTCTCAGGCGGATGACTTCGGCCTGTTCGTCGGGTATTTCCTCCAGCAGAAGGGCGATGCGTTTGTAGTCGTCCTCGTTTTGCTTGTCGGGAACGATGTCGGCCACATCGACTCTTGTGTCAAGGGGAACGGTCTTGATGCGGCTGGCATTTGTCTGCCACTTGGTGCAGAGGTTCGCCAGCGTCCGAAACAGGTAGCTCGGCAGGTCGTTTATCTGTCCGCCATCTGTGTCGGAGAGCCGCGCGTGCAGCTTCAGGAACGTCTCTTGCAACACGTCCTCCGCGTCATCGCCGTCCGCAAGTCTGTAGCAGGCGTATCTCAGCAGTCGTGGCCGCTCGGCCTTGAAAACATCGGCGAGTTCATCTTTGGAGATGTCATTTGGTTTCTTCATCTTTAACTTTTTCACTTTTTCAACTTTTTTCAGATGCATCTACTATAAAGACCCAAAAGTAAGCAAAAAGATTTAGCCAATGGCAACTTTTTGCAAGAAAAAGGGACATCACCTGCATTTTGCGACGAATGTCCTACCATTACACGCTGTCTTCTTTATACCTTATATTTATATAGTTCGGCAGATACGCAACAGAAATTATTGAACTTCGAACATTGAACATTAAAGTTTTTTTCGTATCTTTGCGCAGAATAACCAAGAATAAGGAATTATCATATATAGTACATCATGGAACTCATTTATCTTCTCTATCTCATTATCGGCATCGCCTTGGGAGCCATTGCTGTCTTCTTTGCCATGCGGTCGCAAGTGCAGGCAGGCAAGGAACGTATCGCCATGACCGAGCAGCAGAAACAGCAGGAAGGAGATTCACTCCGCCAGCAGATGCGCGACCAGCAGGAGACGTTCCGGCAGCAGATTCAGGCGATGCAGGAGTCGCAGCAGCAACAGGTGCGCGAGCAACGCGAATCACTTCAGCAGCAGATGCGCACTCAGCAGGAAGCCCAGATGCAGCAGATGCAGCAGCAAAAGGAGCAGATGGTGCAGCAGATGGCACTCCTGCGCGAACAGATGAGCACGACCTCGGAGCGCGTCCTCAAGGAACGTGCGGTGGAACTCTCGGCAGTCAACAGCGAACAGCTCGCCAAGATACTTGACCCGCTGCAAGATGACCTTCGGCAAATGCGGACGCAGACGGAGATGATGCAGAAGGACCACAACAACTCGCTGCGCGAACTGAAGACTGCCATACAGGTCAACATGGAGCGCGAGCGGGCGATGGGCGAACAGACGGAACGCCTGGCACAGGCACTTACCGGGGAGAACAAGATACAGGGCAACTTCGGCGAGCTCAAGTTGGCGCAGATACTGGAGCAGATGGGGCTGGAGCGCGGCCTGCAATACGACACGCAGGAGACGATGCGCGACGAGCAGGGACGCACCATCACGAGCGACGACGGCCGTCGCATGGTGCCCGATGCCGTGCTGCACTTCCCCGACGGGCGCGACGTCATCATCGACAGCAAGATGTCCTTCACGGCCTTCGTCGATTATCAGAACGCCACGACAGAGGCCGAGCGCGAGTCTGCCCTTCGCCGCCACCTCGCCAGCATGAGGCAGCACGTCCGCGAACTGGCACAGAAGCAATACTTCCGCTATGCCAAGACGGACAAGGGCAGGCTCGACTTCGTCCTGATGTACGTCTTCCAGGAAAGCGCTCTGCAACTTGCCCTGCAAAACGACACGACACTCTGGAAGGAAGCCTACGACCAGGGCGTCGTCATCTCCGGCAGCCAGTCGCTCTACATGACGCTTCGTGTGCTCGAACTCACATGGAAGCAGACGCGACAAGTGGAGAACCAGGAGAAGATGATGCAATGTGCCAACACTCTCGTGGAGCGCGTGCAGGACTTTGCCCAACGCTTCGCGAAGGTCGACAAACTCCTCGACGATACACGCAAAGCATTCAACGAAATCAACATCAGCACCGCCACTGCCGGAAAAAGCATCACCACTGCCGCGCGCAACCTCATCAAGTACGGCGCACAGGAGAACAAGAAGAAGATATCGCTCAACTCGCCAACTTTGTTTGAGGAAAAAGAGGAAAGCCCCATTCCGGCTCCCTCTTTGGAAAGTGACAAGGAATCACTTGCAGCAGACTGACGAAGGCCTTTAACCACGAATCGCACGAATCGCACGAATTTATCCATTGCTGCTCATGGACGGGTCAATTCAAAACATCACGTGGGTAAATTGAAATTATAACGTGGGTAAAATCAATTTATCACGTGTAATATTTAAAATATCACGTGGGTAAATTGCAATCATCACGTGGAGCGTTTTGCATCACGCAACGCTGATTTTTCTCTTTTTTGCTTGCACAGTTCGTTATTTAATGTTATCTTTGCAACGAAAGTACACGTTTTCCGACATAATCAGGCAAATAAATACTACTAAATAACCATGAAACGACAGGGATTTTTCTGCACTATTTTGCTTACGGCAATGTGCCTCGTGACCTCTCATGACGTCCGGGCCGACGAGACTCAGGGCACAGTGAAGGATGTTGACATCTGCATTTACGGCAGCACGCCGGCAGGCATCATGGCGGCTTACACGGCCAAACTGAAGGGAAAGAGCGTGCTGCTCGTGTCGCCGACGAAGCGTATCGGCGGCTTGACAGCAGGCGGACTGGGCTGGACCGACATTGGCGACAGCACGAGCCATCGTCGCATCATCAAAGGCTTTGCCCGCGAGTTCTACCGCCGCATCGGTCAGCACTACGGGATGGCTTCGCCGACGTTCTACTTCGAGCCGAAGGTCGCCCTCGCCACCTTCAAGGGATTCCTGTCGGAGGTCGGCTTGCAGGACAACCTCGACATCTGGTACGAGTGGCGCATCGAGAGTGCTGAGAAGGAAGGAAACGAGGTGAAGAGCATCAGCCTCTCCCCTGTCATCCCTCAAGGGGAAGGAGCAAGAACGGTTCGCGCCAAGATATTCATGGATTGCAGCTACGAGGGCGACCTCATGGCACGTGCCGGCATCACGTATACCGTCGGTCGCGAAGCAGCGTCGAAGTACGGCGAGCCTGAGAACGGCGCACAATGCCTCAACAAGCACCAGTTCTGCGACGGCGTGGACCCATACGTCATCCCCGGCGACCCGTCGAGCGGACTGCTCTGGGGCATCATGAGCGACCCGATGCCCGCCACAGGTACGGGCGACAACCACATCCAAGCCTACAACTATCGCCTGACGCTGACCAAGACGAAACCCTTCCGCTCCATCACCGCACAAGTGCCCGACAACTACGACCCCTCGAAGTACGAACTGCTGTTCCGCTGGATGGAGAAAAAGGGATGGAGCGGCTACGGCGACTGCATCAAGTGGACATACATGAAGGACTCGTCGGGACCGAACTCGTGGAACGCCATGAAGACCGACAACAACAATAACGGCGCATTTTCGACTGACATGATCGGCTACAGCTGGGACTATCCCGAAGCAACCTACGAGCAGCGCGACTCGATTGCAAAACTTCACGAGGACTACACGAAAGGTCTGCTCTACATACTTTGGACTGATCCGCGCGTGCCGCAGAACATCAGGGACGAGTTCAACCTCTGGGGCTATCCGCTCGACGAGTATGAGGACAACGAGAACTTCACGCCGCAACTCTACATCCGCGAGGCACGACGTATGATCGGGCGCATGGTGATGACGGAGGACTACTGCCTGAAGAACAAAGTTGCCGAGGACCCAATCGCTTGGGGCGCATATACGATGGACTCGCACAACTGCGGGCGCTACGTCGTGAACGGCCAGGTAAAGAACGAAGGCGACGTGCAACGCCACCTGACGAAGGGCCCGTACAATATATCCTATCGTGCCGTGACACCTCTGGAGAGCGAGGCACGCAACGTCATCGTGCCTGTCTGCCTTTCGGCCTCGCATATCGCCTACGGCAGCATCAGGATGGAACCCGTCTATATGGTGCTGGGCGAGACGACAGCGCTGGCTGCCATCCAGGCCATCGACGAGCACGACGGCTGCGTGCAAGCAGTCGATCCGTCGCGTTGCATTGCACAACTGGAAAACGGACTCTCCGTGGAGCGCAACGACATACAGCCCGAGGTGATGAACTCCGTTTCTGTCGACATCACGAGCCGTGTCCTGGCGAATCCCTCGTTTGAGGAAAGCTTCACGAAGGCCACGCAGCCGCCGACGGGATGGCTGGAGTCGCCTGCCGGCATGACCCTCCAGCGCAGCATGAACAAGACGGCAAAGAACAAGGACGGACAGCAGGCCTACGTCTGCAAGCCTGCCTCGGGCAGCACCATCACCACGCCGCTCCGCCTCTATCAGCAGGTTCCGGCTGAGAAGCTGGGCGCCGGCATCTACAAGGTCAGCTGCCGTATGTGGGTGGAGAAGGACTTCTACGGAACCGCTTGCCTGTTTGCCGACAACCAGCGTGGCGACAATTGCAACGTGCAGTACTGGACGACGGAGCCCTACTACCGCAATGGCACGCAGGGTTACGACAACCTGACCTACACCGACTACCGCATGACGTTTGCCCGCCACGCAGGCGGCTTCAACTCCTCCACCGCGCAAAACATGCAGCGCATGGTGGTCTACATCACTCTGCAGGAAGGCGACGACCTGCTGCTCGGCATTCGTACGAACAGTGCCAACCAGGGGAGCGACAAGAGCGGAGCAGGCTATTTCATGGTGGACGACTTCCATGTGGAGAAGCTCTCACAGCGTCCCGTCGCCCAAGACACGTTTTGTGATGAGGTACTCACCAACTATGACTTCGAGAAGAACCCGCAGGGCGTGACCTACGACTGGAACCTGAAAACGACTATCAACGAGGCCTCGAACGGTCCCATCTACGGTTGGCAGAGCAATGCCTGGACGGATAACTATGGCGGAGTCAGTGACGGCACGAACCTCGAATGGAAGTGGGCTGGCTACGTAGCCAGCACAAGCAGTGTCATCCCCAACGATTTCCGGCTCTTCCAGACGATTCCCGCCGACAAACTCACCCCGGGTCTCTACCAGGTGAGCGCTCGTATGTGGCAATACGCATCGAAGCTCGGCATCGCTCGTCTCTACGGACAGGCGGGCGACAAGTGTGCTGTGCAGTACTACGGCGTACAGAGCAAGTACCCGGCAAGCGTGCTGACTGAGGGCGAGACGGCCACCTTCGCCGGTCTCTCGGCCAATACCACGAACGGTCGCGTCAATGATATGTCGCTCGACATTGAGGTGGGCGAAGGCGAAGACCTTGAGGTGGGCGTCAAGAGCGGCTATGGTGCAGCAGCCAACAACACTGCCGGAGCCAATCACGGCAAGTTCTACGTCGACCTCGTTCGCACCTGGAAAGTCAGCGACCTGCCCGTCGCCTACGACGAGAATGCCAGCGACAACCCTATCGTCCCTCGCGCGTATAATAATAAGGTAGTGCTCAACAAGACATTCGAGAACGGCGTGTGGCAATACGTCTGCTTTCCGTTCTCGCTCAACGCACAGGATGTCGAGACCGTCTTCGGCAAGGGGACAGAGGTCAGCCCCGACCCTTCTCCTGGGAGAGGGGGCATTGAAGCCGGCGTTCCTATCCTTGTCCGGCCGACGGACGCTTTGCCTTCGCCCATCGTCCTGGAGGACGTACGCATCGAGACCGATTCGCCCCAGACGGTTTCGGCAGACGGCCAAATCGTCACTGGCACCTTCCAGCGGACGGGCGACGTGCCTGCCTTCTCGGCCACACTGACCGACGACCCGAACAGCATTGGAGCACTCCTCCGGAAGGAAACAGGTGAGGAGACTTCCTGGTACGATTTGGGAGGTAGTCCCGCCCCTTTTCCCGCTAAACGTGGCATTTATGTCACAAAGGGCAAGGCTGTCTGTAAATAAATCGACACATGGGTAAATTCAAATTATCACGTGGGTAATTTCAAATTATCACGTGGGTAATTTCAAATTATCACGTGGGTAATTTCAAATTATCACGTGGAATATTCAAAATATCACGTGGATAAAATGAATTTATCCCACGTTACGTTTTCCGACGAACCACACCATAACTGACAACTATGAAGCGAATCCTCATCATCCTGCTGACTTTCATCGCGATAGCAGGGCAAGCGAAAACACAAGGATGGGTCTCTGTGCAGAGTGTCGGCGTGTTGCCCGGCAACTCGGCTGAAGTGAACCGGCAGCACCTCCAGGCAGCCATCGACAAGATGAGTCCGCTGGGCGGCGTGCTGTACGTTGAGCCAGTAGAGGGCGGCTACCCTATGGCGGGCGGTCTCGTCCTCAAACGAAACGTCACCCTGCTCGGCGCTCAGGGTCCTACAGGACGCGGCACAGCACTGCCCGACCGCTCCGGCCCTACCGGCTCGCTCTTCGTCATAACAGACCGCGAACAAGCCTTCCTCACCGTGGAATCCGCGACACAAGTCCGAGGCATACAGTTCTACTATCCCGACCAAACGTGGCAGGACGGCAGCCGCATCATTCCCTATCCGCCTACGATACGCGCCGCGCAAGACCAGAGTGTGCTGGGCGTCACCCTGAGCTGCCTGTCGTTCTATGGCGAATACATGGCGATGGACTTCCGTGCGAAAGCCCCGCACTACGTAGAACAAACGCTCTTCGAGCATTGTTACGGCTATCCGTTGAGCGGACAGTTCATTGCCATCGAGCACTGTACCGATGTGCCGCGCATCCTCCACTGCCACGTCAATCCCGCCAACATGCGAGAGTTCGGACGGTCGTTCCAATCCAGCGTCATCGACGCTGTGGTTCGCAAGAAAGCCTACACGTATTGGATTGACTACACCGACAATGCCGTCTTGATGGACATCTTCACCTTCGGCAACTATGGCGGCATTTATCTCGGAAAAGAAAGTTACGGACAACTCACCAACTTCAACTTCGATTGCGTCACAATAGGCATATACAAGACCGGCAGCAACTGGAAAAACCGTAATTGGCAGATAGCGCAGGGAAGCATCATTGCCAACGTGGGCGAGCGACTGGAGGACATTCATCCCATCCTCATCGAAGGCATCGGTCACACCTCGCTCTCGAATGTCGAATGTTTCAGCGGTCCTAACGGCGCACTCACGACACTCGATGCTTCGTGGGACTACTTGACTGTCCGCGGCGAAGCCACAGTCTTCCTCAGCGGTTGCCGCATGCAAGGCTACAAGGCCAACACGCCCATCAACGTCTCAGGCGGAGCCAAGATTCGAGCCGTCGGTTGTTTCGACAAAAACAACAACCTGTTGGAACTTGCTCCCTAAAAAAGTTTGTTTTCCTACTTGACATTTCGCCATGTCGTGCGTTATATAGGCAGATGACACAGACAGAGTTCGAACATTTGCTCCTCCAGACGCGCGACAAGATGATGCGTGTCGCTATGAGTTTCTTCCACGACAAGGAAGACGCTGAGGACGTGGTGCAAGAAGTCTGTGTGCGAATGCTGGAGCGCGGCTGGCGCAGCGGTGACAACACAGAGGCGTTGCTCATCAAAGCCACAAAGAACCTGTGCGTGAGTGTCTGGCGAAGGCAGAAACTGCAACAACAGGCATCGCCGTTCATTCCTCCTTTGGAAGGAACGGAGGAGGCTGCAGACGCCCCTCTTTTACAAAAAGAACAGAAAGAAACATTGGAGCAAGCCATCGCTGGGCTGACCCCTTCCGAGCAAAGGTTCATCCGAATGAAGGGCGAAGAGCTGAGCATCGAGGAGATGGCAGAACAAGTTGGCGTCTCGAAGCGCACGGCAAGCACAATGCTTTGGCAAGCCAAGAAGCGATTACTCACTTTCCTAAAGATAAACAAAGATGATTGACAAGGAACTGATTCACCAGGCAGCCGAGGACATCGACATCTTCGAGGCCGACTTGACAGAGGAATACGAGCGCTTGTGCAAGCCGCAACCTCGCACGATTCGCCTCTGGCCGCTGGCTGCCGCAGCCTGTGCCGCAGGCATCGCCTTCATCCTTCTCATGCCGCCACGAACAGATGATGGACAACAGACAACAGACAACGGACAACAGACAATGGTCAATGGCCAATGGCGGGTGGCAGGCGGGTTGGAAGCTCAACTTGCACACCAGCAAGAGATAAAGGAAAAGGGCGAGAGGCTGGCCGCCTACGTCCGGGAATATACGACAAACGAAATGCAATAAGACAATAAGACACTATGAGACGTTTATATATGATTACAACCGTCATGCTCGCCGTCTTGAGCCTTGCATCCTGCAAACAGCCCCTGCATGAGCGGCAGATTGAGACCGTGGGCGAACTGATGGACAGCCTGATTAACAGAGATGAGCAGGTGTATCGCTACATCATCTGCGGAGGGGACTCCACTTACCAGGACGAGCGTTGGTTCCACTACTTCTATGATGAGAAGAACAAGAATGTGCAGCAGAGCAGCCTCCTCTTCCTGGCTGACAAGATGCCCGACCTGCTGGAAAAGCTTTGCCGGAAAGCGGAGAAGAGCTACCGCTACTGGGAAGGCGACTCGCTCGACTACAGCATCACCATGCACTCGAAGCCTCTGGAACTGCTCAGCTTCAAGCACTACAAGAACGAAAAGGACGGGGAAGTCGTTAGCCTCACTCATACTACCATGAAGTATGCCCAGCATCTGTCTGCTCCTTACGACCCCCAACCCATCCAGACCGTCTTGCAGAAGTTCCTCTCCGAACAGAAAGACGTGAAGACCTACGACGTCTGCTACGAGTGGGACGAAGGCGTTCCCTTCACCGACCTCAACGGTGGAAACTTCCAGCTCGGCGGCCTGTGGAAAGGTCAGGGCATTGATTCTTTGGCCGCAGCAAAGATTACGGGCACACTCTACGACGTTACCTTCAAGGAAGAAAGCCGTGCCGACTCAGCGAATGCAGACCTTAACCGACGCATGACGAAGCTTATTACCGAACGACCCATCAAGGGGGCACACCTGTATTCGTACTATCCTGGGAGAGAGAAGAAGTATTCTTATCTTCAAGGTATCAAGATTTGCGACTGGCAAAAGCGCAAAGTATTCTACGACCTGAACGCGCATGTAGAAGGCCACAGACTCCATATCCTCGAGCTTCAGGCAGCTGATGC
>JAGCNZ010000069.1 GCA_017645655.1 Bacteroidaceae bacterium
AAACGTGCTAAGCGGAAGATTTTGACTAATTTTGCATGGAGAAAAGGAATAGGGAAAGGAAGTTAAAGAAGTTAGAGGAAGTTAAAGAAGTTAAGGGACGATAGCTTTCGCATCTCAATATGAGCATCCACAAGTAATGTCATTTAACTTCCAGGCGAGCAAAGCGAGCGATAACTCCCCTAACTTCTTTAACTCCCCCAAAACGGGAAACGATGAATATCAGAAGGTTTCTTAAGGATTGGTCGCTGCCTTTGAGCATGACTATTGGTGCCTCTGCCTACTTTCTCGGCAAGGGCCTGGGGCTCCCGCAGGCGGTCAGAGAGAGCGTCGTGGAGAGCATCGCCTACATCCAACCCACGCTGATCTTCCTGATGTTGACGCTGACGTTTTGCCGCATTCAGTTCCGCGACATGCGACTTCGCGGCTGGCAATGGTGGCTGCTGGCTTTCCAGGCCGGCCTCGCTGCCTTGTTCTGCCTGCTGCATCAGATGGTGGAGGAGCCCTCGAGCCGAGTCTTCATGCAGAGCATGATGCTCTGTTTCCTCTGCCCTACCGCGACGGCTGCGGCTGTGGTGACTGCCAAACTGGGCGGCAACGTGGGTTCGCTGACGGCTTATACCCTGCTGATCAACCTCACCTGCGCAGTCCTCGTCTCGGCCTTCGTGCCCCTCGTAAACCCGACTGGCGGGCTGAGCTTCTGGCTTTCCTTTTGGATGATTGTCCGCCAGGTGTTTCCCCTGCTCATCGGTCCCCTGCTGGTGGCCTTCCTCATCCGTCGCATCTCCCCCACTCTGCTGCGCTGGCTCACCTCGGTTCCCGACCTGCCTTTCTACCTTTGGCTGGTCTCGCTCTCGCTCGCAATAGCGGTCACGACGCGGATTCTCGTGCATGCTGAGGTCTCGATGCTGCTCTGCATGCTGATTCTCGCAGGCTCCCTCGTGGCTTGTATCGTGCAGTTCGCGATGGGCAGACTTGTCGGCAGGCATTTTGGAGAGAGCGTCACAGCCGGACAAGCCTGCGGACAGAAGAACACGGTCCTCGCCATCTGGGTCGGCTACACGTTCCTCGACCCCCTCACTTCCGTGGCTGGAGGCTTCTACACCATTTGGCACAACATTTTCAACGCGTGGCAACTCTACAAGAAGAACCAGCCTCGCTCGTAAACGACTGCTGCTGAGGCAGATAACTTAACCAGTCGCATCGCCAGTCCCACCATGGGAGGACTACAGTCACACCATAGGAGGACTCCAGTCCCACCGTGGGAGGACTGGAGTCCTTCCACGGTAAAACTATCAAAGGACTACAGTCCTCCGAAAAAATAAACATAGGAGGATTGCAGTCCTCCCATATGAAAATTTTCGGAGGACTGAGTCTCGTCACCCTTTTCGACAGGCCTCGGAACCTGTCATTCCAACAGGCGACGGGCACTTTTTTCTGTCTAAATGAAAAAAACTTCGCATTTTTCTTGGCAGAAAGACAGAAATGACTTACCTTTGCATCGCAATAAGCAAAAAGATGACACACACTGGCAATCGTTACTTCGGCTTTTACTATTACTTTTACTTTAGCAGATAAAGTGAAGCGGGCCGTCGTATATATATAAATAAGGTATAGGAAAAAGACAATATAAACAAGAAAGTCCCGCTCACTAAGTGAAGCGGGACTTTTAATTTAGCAGCCCCCTCCCAGCTCCCCCCTTAGGGGAGTGCTTCGGAGCGACAGGGCACTTCCCCAAAGGGGGAGCGGGAAGGGGGCTTAATTAAAAAGATGAAACGGATAGCAATACAAGGCATCGAGGGCAGTTTCCACGATATCGCCGCCCATCGCTTCTTTGAGGGCGAGCAGGTGGAACTGGTCTGCTGCGACACTTTCGAAGAGATGTTCGCCCGACTCAAAGCGGAGAAAGACCTGCTGGGACTCATGGCGATAGAGAACACGATTGCCGGAAGCCTGCTCCACAACTATGAGTTGCTGCGCGAGAGCGGCATGACGATAGTCGGCGAGCACAAGCTCCGCATCAAACACAGCATTATGTGTCTGCCGGAAGAGAGTTGGGAAGACATCACCGAGGTGAACTCCCATCCCGTAGCACTCATGCAATGCCGCCAGTTCCTCTCGCATCATCCGGAATTTAAGAAGGTCGAGACGGCCGACACGGCAGGTGCCGCAGCCGACATCAGCCGCGAACGCAGGCACGGACACGCTGCCATCTGTCATCGCGACGCTGCCGACATCTACGGTATGAAAGTGCTGCAAGAGGGCATTGAGACTAACAAACACAACTTCACGCGCTTCCTCGTCCTCGCCCAACCCGAGAAGGCGACGGCCATCAGAAGCACCAGACATATCGACAAGGCCAGCCTCGTCTTCACACTTCCCCACGAGGAAGGCAGCCTGAGCGCTATCTTGTCGGTCCTCTCGTTCTATAAACTCAACCTGACAAAGATACAAAGTTTGCCGATTATCGGTCAAGAGTGGCAATACATGTTCTATATCGATCTCTCGTTCAACGATGAGAAACGCTACCGACAGGCTCTCAACGCAATCACCCCGCTGACCCGCGAACTCAAACAACTTGGCATTTACGAAGATGGAAAGCAAAGCATTTAGCATCAAACCGGCTGATAGATTGGCCGACGTAACAGAGTATTACTTCAGCCGCAAACTGAAGGAAGTGGCCGCGATGAACGCCGAAGGAAAGGACGTCATCAGCCTCGCCATCGGTAGCCCCGATATGCCTCCCTCGCCGGAAACAGTCGAAACACTCTGCGAGGAAGCCCAAAAGCCCACGGCTCACGGGTATCAGCCCACGATAGGCATCCCCGAGTTGCGCTCCGCAATGAGCCGTTTCTACAAACGTTGGTATGGTGTCGAACTCGACCCGAACAGCGAGATTCAGCCTCTCATAGGCAGCAAGGAAGGTATCCTGCATGTTACTCTGGCGTTTGTCAACGTTGGCGACGAGGTTCTCGTGCCCAACCCTGGCTATCCCACCTACACAAGTCTGTCGAAACTGCTTGGCGCAAAGATTGTCAACTACGACCTTCTGCCCGAAAACGACTGGCAGCCTGACTTCGAACAGCTCGAGAAGATGGACCTCAGCCGCGTGAAACTCATGTGGACAAACTACCCAAACATGCCGACGGGGGCAAGGGCAAGACGCGAGACCTATGAGAAGCTCGTCAATTTTGCCCTGCGTCACAACATCATCGTGGTCAACGACAATCCCTACAGCTTCATCCTGAACGAGGGAGAACGCCTGTCGATTCTGCAAATACCGCGTGCGAAGGAATGTTGCATCGAGTTCAATTCGATGTCGAAAAGCCATAATATGCCGGGCTGGCGCGTCGGTATGTTGGCCACCAACGCACAGTTCGTCCAATGGATACTCAAGGTAAAAAGCAATGTCGACAGCGGAACTTTCCGCGCTCTGCAGCTTGCGGCAGCCAAGGCATACGACAATACCGACCTCTGGCACCAGCAGGCGAATGTCGAGACCTATGCCAAACGGCGTCGCTATGCAGAGGAAATCATGCAAATACTCGGCTGCAAGTATGACCCGCAACAGACCGGCATGTTCCTTTGGGGACGTATACCCGACAAATATAATAATGTAGAAGAACTCACGGAACGTGTCCTCCATGAAGCAAGAGTGTTCATCACGCCCGGTTTCATCTTTGGAAGTAACGGCAAACGATACATCCGCATCAGCCTTTGTGCCAAGGAAGACAAGTTCGAAGAAGCACTGAAACGCATCAAAAGACTTTAATTCACATTAAACCCTCCAAGCCTATTAACCCCATTAGACCCAAAATAAATTACAATATGGAACTCCAACTACAACCCCTGAACCTGCCAAGCGACCAGGAACGCGCTTTCATCATCGCCGGTCCTTGCAGTGCTGAGACAGAAGAACAAGTGATGACAACCGCAAAACAACTGGCTGGCAAAGGCTGCCACATATTCCGTGCCGGCGTCTGGAAGCCAAGAACAAAGCCAGGAGGCTTCGAGGGACACGGCGAGCCGGCACTCCCCTGGATGGAACGCGTCAAGGAGGAAACGGGCATGCTTACTGCTACGGAAGTCGCTACGCCTGAGCATGTCGAGCTGGCTCTCAAGCATGGCATCGACATCCTCTGGGTCGGAGCGCGCACCACGGCCAATCCTTTCGCCGTACAAGCCTTGGCAGATGCACTGAAAGGCACTGATGCGACGGTCCTCATCAAGAACCCCGTCAACCCCGACCTCGAGCTGTGGATAGGCGCGCTGCTGCGCATCAATGGTGCCGGCATACAGAAACTTGGTGCCATACACAGAGGTTTCAGCAGTTATGAAAAGAAGTTGTATCGCAACGAGCCGATGTGGCAGATTCCTATTGAGCTGAAGCGCAGGCTGCCGCAACTGCCCGTCGTTTGCGACCCGAGCCATATCAGCGGACGTCGCGACTTGATTGCTTCACTCTGCCAAGAGGCGATGGACTTGGGCTTGGACGGTCTCATGGTCGAAAGCCACTGCGACCCCGACAAGGCTTGGAGCGATGCGTCGCAGCAGGTGACACCCGAAGTGCTCGACTTCATCGTGTCGCGCCTCGTCTTCCGCGACACCAAAGCGAATGCCGACAAACTCAAAGACTACAGACACGAAATAGATGTACTCGACGATGAACTCATCGAGTTGCTCGCCAAGCGCATGAAAGTCAGTCGCAACATCGGCCAATACAAGAAGGAAGTGGGCATGACGGTTGTGCAGACACGACGTTACAGCGAGATTCTCGACAAGCGAGGTGCACAAGGTTCGCTGCTCGGCATTGGTCGCGAATGCATCAAAAGCATTTTCGAAAACATCCATGAAGAGAGTGTCCGCCAGCAGATGGAGATATTCAACAAGTAAAAGAATTTACGATTTAACCATTTACCATTTACCATTTTACGGCAAGCGAGAGGTAAGCCTACTAATGAAATGTCAGTAGATGGTAAATGGTAAATAATAAAATGGTAAATATAAAGATGAAGATTCTTATATTAGGAGCAGGCAAGATGGGCAGTTTCTTTACCGACGTCCTGTCCTTCGACCACGAATGCGCCGTCTATGAGATTGACCCGAGGCGTATGCGTTTCCTCTATAACACGCAGCGCTTCACCACGCTCGACGAGATTCGCGACTTCAAGCCGGAGCTCGTGATTAATGCTGTCACACTCAAATACACCATAGACGTCTTTGAGCAAGTCATCCCGTGCCTGCCCAAGGGCTGCATCATCTCTGACATCTCGTCCGTGAAGACCGGCTTGAAGGACTTCTATGAACAGACCGGGATGCGCTACGTCTCTACCCATCCGATGTTCGGTCCCACGTTTGCCAACCTCGGGGCACTCTCCTCGGAGAACGCCATCGTCATAAATGAAGGTGATTACATGGGGCGAATCTTCTTCCTGGACCTCTATAGGAGACTCGGTTTGAACGTCCACGAGTACAGTTTCGACGAGCATGACGAGGCAATGGCCTACAGCCTGTCGGTGCCCTTCGTGAGCACCTTCGTCTTCTCTGCCGTGATGAAGCATCAAGATGCGCCCGGCACGACGTTCAAGCGGCACTTGAAGATTGCCCGAGGTGTCTTGGGAGAAGACGACACGCTGCTACGCGAGATACTCTTCAACCCACGAACCAAGTCGCACGTTGAAGGCATTCGCTCGGAACTGAAGGAGTTGATACAGATTATCGACAATCGCGACGAGGACGCACTCAACGCTTACCTCAGCAAGATTAGGAATAACATCCGATAAAAGACGATACGGCAGGAGGCTATCGCCACCCCGACATGCCAGTGCCGCTCTGGTGGACAAGTTCTATGCAAATGCGGTAGAGCAACGTGCTGTAGGCAGGGATGGCGTCCGACTCCGTGCTTCCGTATGCCAATTGCTGCGGGATATAAACCATCCAGTCGTCGCCTTTGACCATATACTGGACAGCCGTCATGAAGCCCTCTACCGTGCTGAGGACGGGCATGGCGAGTGGTGCGGCAGTTGTCTTATCGAACTCTCCGTAGTAAGTTTGGCTGAAGACAGTCATGTTTTCCTTGCTTGCGGGATAGTTCTCGTCCATAATCCAACCCCGATAATACAGGCGTACGCTGTCGCTGTAGCAAGCACTGCGCTCGCCCGTGCCACGTTCGTTTATCTTGCAGACGATGTAATCCGACGTTGCACCCTGCACGTCTTGGCTTTTCAACAAGGTCTTATAGATGCGCCAATCGCAGTGCTCTTCCCATTCGTTGCCGTTCGGGTATTGCGCCTTGGCTGCCGCAATGGCTTCCTGTGCCGTGTCGTAGACTTCGGCGAACCATTGTGCGTTGCGTTCCTGCCAGTCGTGATGCGGGTCGTAAGTCTCGTCGCTGTTCTTGCAAGAGGCAAGGAGAAGCAGCGACAAGACTGGCAGGAGGATTCTCAGCCTGTTGTTCATATTCTTATAGCAGCTTTTTGAGGAGTGAGGTAATGCTTACCTTGTCCTCGATGATGCTTTGCAGCTCGCTGATGGGCACGCGATGTTGCTCCATGGTGTCGCGGTCGCGAAGCGTCACGGTGTTGTCCTCGAGCGTTTGTTGGTCGACGGTAACGCAGTAGGGACAGCCGATGGCATCCATCCTACGGTAGCGTTTGCCGATTTGATCTTTCTCTTCGTACTTGCAGTTGAAGTGGAAGCGGAGGTCGTTTATTATTTCCTGAGCCTTCTCGGGCATGCCGTCTTTCTTTGTCAAGGGGAAGACTGCGAGCTTGACAGGCGCGAGAGCAGCGGGAAGATGGAGCACGGTGCGAACCTGTCCGTCAGGCAGTTGTTGCTCTTCATAGCTGTGACACATGATGGAGAGGAACATGCGGTCGACTCCGATGGAAGTCTCTATGACGTAAGGTGTGTAGCTTTCATTGGTCTCGGGGTCAAAGTATTCGATTTTCTTTCCGCTGTACTTGGCGTGTTGCGAGAGGTCGAAGTTGGTGCGTGAATGTATGCCTTCTACTTCTTTGAATCCGAATGGCATGCGGAACTCGATGTCTGTAGCGGCATTGGCATAGTGTGCGAGCTTGTCGTGGTCGTGGAAGCGGTAGTTCTCTGCGCCGAAGCCGAGGTTCTGGTGCCATTTCATGCGGGTTTCTTTCCACTTTGCGAACCAGTCGAGCTCCGTGCCTGGCTGGATGAAGAACTGCATCTCCATCTGCTCGAACTCACGCATGCGGAAGATGAACTGGCGGGCAACAATCTCGTTGCGGAATGCCTTGCCTATCTGTGCGATGCCGAAGGGGAGTTTCATTCGGCCGGTCTTCTGGACGTTGAGGTAGTTGACGAAGATGCCCTGCGCTGTTTCCGGACGCAGATAGATGGTGCTTGCGCCGTCGGCGGTGCTGCCCATCTCGGTCTTGAACATGAGGTTGAACTGGCGCACGTCCGTCCAGTTGCGTGTTCCGCTGATGGGGCAGACGATTTCCTCGTCGAGGATTATCTGCTTGAGACCATCGAGGTCGATGCCGCCTTCGGCATTCATAACCTCCTGGAAACGGTGGTGCAGGTTGTCGTACTTCTGCTGGTATTCGATGACGCGGGCATTCGTGGAGCGGAACTGGGCTTCGTCGAAGGCGTCGCCAAACCGCTTCTGAGCCTTTTCCACCTCTTTCTGAATCTTGTCCTCGTACTTTGCCATCTGCTCTTCTATCAGGACGTCTGCGCGATAGCGCTTCTTTGAGTCACGGTTGTCGATGAGGGGGTCGTTGAAGGCATCCACGTGTCCGCTGGCCTTCCAGGTGGTGGGGTGCATGAAGATGGCTGCGTCGATGCCCACGATATTCTCGTGAAGGAGCACCATGCTCTGCCACCAATACTGCTTTATGTTGTTCTTCAGCTCTACGCCATTCTGCCCGTAGTCATAGACGGCGCCCAGTCCGTCGTATATATCGCTTGAGGGAAAGACGAAGCCATACTCTTTGCAATGAGAAACTATCTTCTTGAAAACATCCTCTTGTTGTGCCATTTCTTTATTCCTTAGTTATATAAATGAGTAATTTTGGCTGCAAAGATAGGTAAAAAAGGCGAAAGAAGATGCATTCGCGGCACATTTTATTATTAAACGTGGCTTTGTCGCAAAAAAAACGCTGCTTTTCTTGGTCGGAAACGAAAGATGTCGTACCTTTGCCTGTCGTTGAAGTGTTAACACGACAGTACAGATATGAGAAAGACTCTTTCCGCGATACTTCTGACCTTTCTGGCTTTTCTGGCAGCCGGTTGCGGCTCTTCCGACAAGAAGGGCGGCAAGGCAGGCGAGCAAGAAGCCGAGCAGACGTTTGTGACCGAAGAAAGCCTGGAATACACTGAACTCAAGAAGGTTCAGCTGCCCTGCGACAAGGATTTGCTCTACAACGCGTGGAAGCAAATTGGAGTCGTCGAGCTGCAGAGGAAAAAGGTGCTCGACTACGACAGCCACACCCCCACCCTCTTCCTCTCGACCGACCTGGACAAGGACGGCAATCCCGAGGTGCTGCTTCGCAGCGAACCGCCCTACGCAGCCATCTACACCTTCGTGAAGGACTCGCTGCAGCTCATCACCTACGTCGACCAGGCGCAGATGGGCCTCGCCATCACCCCGGACGGCACGATTCTGAGGAACGGCATAGGCGCCGGAGGCTCCACCGTCTCCGAGTTCATCAGACTGGAGGACAGCCAGCCGGCCGCTACCGGAGCCGTACGCGAGACCTTCAACATCCAGAACGGAGCCATGGTGTCCGGAGGCACACAGTACATGCTCATGACCGACTCGGCACTGGCCAAAGTCAGCAAAGAAGAGTTTGAAAAAGTCGCACCCCAGCAGAACGGCACTTATCTCGAAGACATCGACGGCTGGGAAGACTTCAGGAAACCCTAAACCTCACCCCCAAAAACCACCCGCCCGGGCAATGCCGCCAACGCACTCGGCGTCAGGCACTTGCCAACACAGCACGCCAGCACGGAAAACACAGCGTGCCGCGTCGGCAAACATCACGTGTAATATTTCAAATATCACGTGGAATATTTCAAATATCACGTGGAATAATTGCAAACATCACGTGTGATAATCGAAAACATCACGCGCCAAGTTTCCCGACATCGCCTGACACGCTATCCGCCACAAAAGCGAAAAACGAGTGCCCACTCAGGGAAAAAGCGACAAAAAATGCGCCTTAGCACGATTTTTCGACACAACAGGACAATAAATTAACAATATACATCGTTATTAAAGACAGGATGAAAAGACTGCTCTGGATAGGTATGCTCATCGTGTCCCTCACAGTAAGGGCACAATTCGACGCGGCGTTTACCAACACCTGGGCGTTGCAGTCCTACTACAACCCTGCAGCGGCAGGGCTCGACAGCAAGCTGAATGTCGTGGGCATGTACAGCCTGCAAATGGTCGGCTACCAGGGAGCACCGAAGACAATGGTCATCAACGCAGACATGCCACTGTTCTTCGTCGGACCGAAACACGGCGTCGGAGCGGCATTCCTCAACGACGACATCGGCGCCTTCTCCAACAAGAAGATACAACTCCAGTACGCCTTCCACCAGAAATTCCTCGGAGGCAGAGCCAGCATCGGCATCCGTCCCGCACTCCTCATGGTGGGATTCGACGGCTCGGACCTCGACCTCATCGACTCCGGCGACCCCGCCTTCGCACAAAACGACATCAAAGGCAACGCCTTCGACCTCGACATCGGACTGCGCTACACATACAAAAAACTCTGGTACGCCGGCGTCAGCGCAGTACACCTGCTCGGACCCACCATCAAAATGGGTGACGACAAGACACACGAAGTCTCGATAGACCCGATGTTCATGGTGCAAGGAGGATACAACCTCGCCTTCCGGCAGCCACAATACAAGCTGGCAATGGATGCAATGGTACGCTCCGACCTCACCTTCTGGCGAGGCGACATCAACGCCCGACTCATGTACGAAGGCAACAAGCACAAGCTCTACGGAGGCCTCATGTACAGCCCCACCATCAGCGTCGGACTGCTGCTCGGCTTCGACTTCCACGGCATCAACATCGGATACTCCTACGAAGTCTACACCGGCGGCGTCGGAGTCCTCAACGGAACACACGAAATACTCATCGGATACCAACACGACCTCGACGTCTTCAAGAAAGGAAAGAACCTCCACAAGAGCGTCCGACTACTCTAAACGACTCAATCATAAAAACCCCATAAAGTCCATTTAACCCATTAACCCCATAAGACCCATTTAATAAACAATATGAAGACAAAAAGTCTGCTTTTAGTAGGTGCGGCCATCGGCTGCATGGTCTTGGCCTCCTGCTTCGGATCAAACTCCTCGGCAAACGCCACAGGAGGCGAGGTGACAGGCGCCAAAGGCTCATCCTTCTCGGAACCGACACCCTTCGGAATGGTTCCCATACACAAAGGCTCACTCAAAATCGGCCTCGAGAACAACGATACGTTGTGGGGCACAGAGTATCCCCTGCGCGACATCAGCGTGGACGGATTCTGGATGGACCAGCATGAGATAAGCAACGCAAAGTATCGCCAGTTCGTCAACTGGGTGCGAGACAGCATCATCCGAGAGCGTCTGGCAGACCCCGCATACGGCGGCGACGAAACCTACAAGATTGAAGAAGACAAGGAAGGCAACCCCATCACGCCTCACCTCGACTGGAGCAAAAGCATCCCCTGGCGCAAAGCCAACGAAGACGAAGACCGCGCAATACAAAGCGTCTACGTCATTCATCCCATCGACGGCACCAAGATGCTCGACGCCAGCCAGATGAACTACCGCTACGAAATATACGACTACGTAGCAGCAGCACAGCGTAAATACCGCCTCGACCCCGCTGAGCGCGACCTCAACACAGACCACGCAGTCAGCAACGAGCAGGTCATCATCAGCAAAGACACAGCCTGGATCGACGACGACGGCAAAATCATACGCCAAACCATCACACGACCCCTGTCAGGACCATGGGACTTCCTCAACACATACATTGTTAATATATATCCCGACACAACGTGCTGGGTCAACGACTTCCGCAATGCCGACAACGAACGCTACATGAAGCTCTACTTCTCGAACCCCGCCTTTGACGACTATCCAGTGGTGGGCGTCTCCTGGGAACAAGCGAATGCATTCTGCGCATGGCGAACCAACTTCCTCATGAAAGGCCTAGGCGGCTACGCAAAACAGATACAACGCTACCGACTGCCAAGCGAAGTGGAATGGGAATACGCTGCCCGCGGCAAGGAAGGCAACCCCTTCCCCTGGGAAAGCAAAGAAGTCAAGAGCGACAAAGGCTGCTTCTACGCCAACTTCAAGCCCGACCGCGGCAACTACACGCAAGACGGCTCGCTCATCACAAGCAAGTGCGGCATCTTCTCAGCAAACAGCAACGGCCTCTATGACATGGCAGGCAACGTAGCAGAATGGACAAGCACCGTTTATACAGAAGCAGGCGTAGAAAGTATGGCCGACATGAACCCGGAACTCTCCTACAATGCCGCCAAAGAAGACCCCTACCGCCTGAAGAAGAAATCAGTTCGTGGCGGCTCATGGAAAGACCCTGAAAGCATGATACGAAGTGCCTGGCGCTCCTATGAATATCAGAACCAGCCACGATGCTTCATCGGATTCCGCTGCGTGCGAACCATGGTGAATGACAAGTCTGGCAGCAACAAGGCAACCGGCAGCGCATCCAAGGGAAACAGCAAAGGCTCAAAGTCAACCTCCACAGGACAGACGCTCAGCACACGCAAGACACGTCGCTAAAACAAATCCCCAACAGCATAACAACAATCGAAAAGATACAAAGATATGAATCCCATAGCTAAATTGCAAAAGTGGATGGACTCGCCATCCGGTCAAGTATTCATGAACTACGCGTACAGCTGGGGCGCTGCCGTCGTAGTGTTAGGTGCATTGTTCAAACTGACGCACATTCCCGGGGCAAACGAGATATTGTTCATCAGTATGATTACTGAGGTGTTGGTATTCTTCATCTCGGGTTTCGAGAAGACCTACGACAAAGTGCCTCGCACTGAAGGCGACACAGCAATCGCAGGCGGACAGGCAATCGTCGTTGCCGGCGGCACACCTCTTCCCGAGGGTGCTGAAGTGCCTGAAGGCCCCATCGTCATCGGTGGAGGAGGCCCCGCAGTGATTGGCGGTGGCGCAGTTGCCGCAGCAAGCGGTCCTATCGACCCCGATGCTCTGGCTGCAGGAACTGGCCTCAGTGCCGCAGCAGCCAACCTGGCAGCGGCAGGGCAGGCAGCAGCACAGGCTCAGCTCGCACTCGAGCAGATACAGAATGGCGGGCCTGCCGTGGATGCAAACCAAATCAAAGCAACCGATCCTGCGTCCATCGAAGAGGCAATCACCAACTATGCTGAGGAACTCGCAGAGCTTACGGAAGTATTCTCTCGCGTCAAGAAGCAGGCAGAGCGCATGTCGACCGACAGCGAGGAGATGGAGAACCTCAACCGTTCTATCACGGGTATCGCTACGGTTTACGAGCTTCAGTTGCGCAACATCAGCAAACAAGTCAGCACCATCGAGCAGATTGATGAGCAGACGCGCCGCATGGCACAACAGATCGAGGAACTCAACAACGTCTATGCCCGCATGATTAAGGCGCTTACCGTCAACATGAAGGCTGTGCCCGGCACAGAGGAAAGCGAGCAATAAAGCACTTCCATTCAATCAGAGTATTCAGAGCAATCCGATTATTCAGAAAGCAACAAAGCAATGCCAATAAAGAAGAAAAGGATATCCCCACGTCAGAAGATGATTAACCTGATGTACTTGGTCCTTCTGGCCATGCTGGCACTCAATGTGTCGAGCGACGTACTGAATGGTTTCTCTCTTGTGGCAGACGGGCTGAAGAAGAGTACCGCAAACGCTACCAAATCCAACCTGGGCATCTATAGCACTTTCGAGCAACAGATGAAGGACAATCCTACGAAGGTAAAGGAATGGTATGAGAAGGCACAATACGTGCGTGGCATGAGCGACTCTCTCTACAATCTGGCAGAAGAGTTGAAGGAGGCTATCGTCCGTAAGAGCGATGGCAAAGAGGCCGACGTGGACAACATAAAGAACCGCGAGGACTTGGAAGCCAGCACGCAGGTAATGCTTGCTCCGGGCACGGGTCGGGGCAAGGAACTCTTCAACGCCATCAACAGTTACCGTGAACGCATCATTAAGATGGTGACGGACAAGGAGAAGAAAGATATCATAGCCAGCAACCTTGCTACCGAAGTGCCTGCAAAGGGAAAGATTCTCGGCAAGAACTGGCAGGAGTACCATTTCGAGAATACGCCGACGGTGGCAGCTGTGACGTTGCTCACAAAGTTGCAGAGCGATGTGCGTGACGCTGAGGGCGAGGTGCTTCACAACCTTGTGAGCAACGTAGACGTGAAGGACATTCGCGTGAACCAACTGAATGCATATGTCATCCCGAATGCCGTGACCGTCGTGCAGGGCGGGCGCTTCAGTGCGCAAATCATCATGGCTGCTGTCGATACGACGCGCCGTCCGACCATCTACATCGGCGGACGCGAGATACAAAGCGACAAGGGTTACTATGAGACGGTGTGCAGCAAGACGGGTGACTTCACTTTCAACGGATACATCGAGATGCTGAACGGTTCCGGAGAGAAAGTTCGACGTGACTTCTCGCAGAAGTACACGGTTGTCGCTCCGAGTGCAACCGTCAGTGCAGACATCATGAATGTGCTCTATGCGGGCTACGACAACCCGATGAGCGTCTCTGTTCCTGGCATCCCGAGCAACAAGCTGCGTGTCAGCATGACGGGCGGCAGCTTCGAGCAGAAGGGCGAGGGCAAGTACAATGCTCGCCCGACGACACCTGGCACGGAGGCAGTCATCACGGTAGCCGCCGAGAGCGAGGGCCGGATGCAGGAAATGGGTAAGTTCACGTTCCGCGTGCGCAAGTTGCCCGACCCGACTGCCTACATCGCCTATGCTGCCGAGGGTGGAGGTGAGAACCACTTCACCAGCGGCAAGCTCTCAAAGCAGATACTGATGGGCACAGAGGGCATCGGCGCAGCCATCGACGATGGTTTGCTGAACATTGCCTTCCGCGTGAACAGCTTCGAGATAGTCTTCTTCGATGCCATGGGCAATGCCGTGCCCTACCAGAGCAACGGCGCGAAGTTCTCCGACCAGCAGAAGGCGCAGATGCGCGGCCTGGCCCGCAACAAGCGATTCTACATCCGAGACATTCACGCCACGGGTCCCGACGGCATAGAGCGCACGCTCAATGGTGCCATGGAGGTAATTATTAACTAAACAAGAAACACAGAAAGATATGAAGCGCACACTCATTCTCATAACGGTCACGCTCCTCGTGGCAAGTGCAGTACAGGCACAACCGACGAAGAGCCGTGTCCCTCAGCAGGAAACGACACAGCAGGCTGGCAAAACCGGCACTGCTACCGACCGTGCATCGCTTATGTTCCCCACCACGGCAGCCATGCCAGACGATGTGATATGGAAGCGTGACATCTACCGCCAGCTTGACCTGACGAAGGACAAGAACGCGCCGATGTACTATCCCGTGGAGCCGATGGGGAAGCAGGTGAACCTCTTCACCTACCTCTTCCGCCTGATTCTCACGGGCCGCATCAACGCCTACACGTATAAGCTGGACGGCAACGAGTCGTTCGACGAAAAGGACAAACTCCCCGTGAGGGACATGCTGGAACGCTACGGCATATACTACGAGGAGGCCAACGGCAAGATGACAGTGGCCGACAGCGACGTGCCGAGCGCCGAAGCGACACGCTACTACCTCAAGGAGAGCATTTACATGGACCAGCGCACAGGCACCTTCTCCACTAAGGTGACTGCCCTCTGCCCCGTACTGATGCGAGGTGCCGACGAGTTCAGCAGCGACGCGACGCCATACCCACTCTTCTGGGTGAAGTACGACGACGTGGCTCCCTGGCTTGCCAAACTGCCCATGATGCCCAGCGACCTGAACAACGTCACCAACATGACTGCGGATGATTTCTTTGCGATGAACCGCTACGAAGGCAAGATCTACAAGACCAACAACATGCAGGGCAAGATGCTCCACAATTATTGCGAGACCGACAGCGACATGGTGGCTGAGCAGAAGCGCATCGAGAAGCAGATTGACGACTTCGAGAAGAACGTCTGGGGCGACGGCTTCCTTGCCGACACCACCAAGAAGGACAGCCTCGAGGCCAAGACGGAAACGGGCGAGAAGAAGTCCTCGAAGGGTCTGCTCTTCGGACGTAAAGGCTCAAAAGCCAAGGGCAAGGAAGAGTCGGCAAGCGGCGAGACTGCCAAGAAGGAGAAGAGCGAAGCACCTGCCAGCGCTTCTGCCCGCGTCAGCGCACGTCGCCAAAGGAGGTAAGACAACAAGGCTGACCTGCCGGAGCGGAAATCCGGCCACACAGATAGAGGAGGGACACCGAGTCCCTCCTCTTTTCGTATCCCTCCCCCCTTGCCAACCTGCCCGCGAACGGAAAGCCGCACAGAACGCCACCGGAGCGAACGCGGCACAGTCTTCCACACGACTCAGCAGGCAGTGCCACAAGACACGGCACGTGATGCCTGAAATTGTCACACGTGATGTTTGCAATTATTACACGTAATATTTGAAATATTACACGTGATAATTTCATTTTACCCACGTGATGTTTGCAACTTACCCACGTGATGTTTGCAATCATCGCCTGTCGCATTGATGAACATCGCGCCCGATGACTGCCTGCACGACATGCCTGGGCAGGAGTCAGAGCACAAAAAAAGAGGAACGCACCGCAGCACGTTCCTCATTATCATTCGCAAGAGCCCGGAAAAGCTCAAGCATTATTCCGCATTTTTACTTGACGGCAACCTTCTTGCCATTGATGATGTAGAGACCCTTGGCAGGCTGGCTTACGCGACGGCCTTGGAGGTCGAAGATAGCGCTCTTGCCGTCGTTGACCTTCACGCTTGTGATAGCAGTGGTGTTGTCAATGAGACCGAAGCGAACAGTTGCTGCGTCGCCAACCTCTTCAGGATTCAACTGCAGGTATGCAGACTTGGCAGGAAGCTGCACGCCATCGCCAGTAACGGCTGAGAAGGCATTAGCCTCGTCGGGGTTGAGAACGTAGTTAGCGCTTGTGTTGGTGGGATCGCTGGGTGCTATAACAGCAGCCTCAAGAACTGCAACAAAGAGATTGCCTTCTACAGCGGGTGTTTCCTCATCTGCGAAGAAAGGAATCATGTAGGGCTCACCCTGGGCAGGAACCTCAGCCACGAGCATCACGCCAGTACCTGCGGGCACAACCGTAACAGGCTCCAGCATAGCATAGTTGACAGCCTCGATGTAGTCAACAGCAATGTAAGCCTTCACTGGGCTGTCGGTAAAGTCGAGATCCTTGTCGCTGCTGAACATGGTGTACTGCTCTGTGGGAGCAAAGAACTCAACAGTAGCTTCCCATTGTGCCACACATTCGGTGTCCTCAGCAGGCATCACTTCAGGAACTGAAGGCTCCCAACCAATAAATACATAACCTTCCTTAGTCGGATTCTCGGGAGCCTGAACAGGTGTGTTGTAGTCCTGAGTAATGGGATCAACGACTACATCGTCAAAGCCAGTAACGAAGGTGATAGTGTACTGGTTGATAGACCACTGGGCAACACAGGTCATGTCCTGTTCGGGCATTACCTCGGGAACAGCAGGCTCCCAGCCCATGAACGTGTAACCAGCCTTCTCGGGGTCAGCAGGAGCTGTAACTGCCTCACCGGGAACAGCAGAGATAGGCTCAACAATTACGTCGTCGAAACCAGTCTCGAAGGTAATGGTCACAGGCTCAACAACTGCAGCAGGCTCGACAGTCCACTCGTACTCCTTAGTGCCGCTATAGTTGTGAATGTCACTAGAAGGACCTTCCAGCGTGATGTTGCTGACAATCAGGTTGTACTGGCCAGCCTCTACGGTGCTGGCAATGTTCACTGTAACCACAGCAACAACGCCAGTGTTGCCAGTCAGAGCAATGCCCTGAGCACCGGAGCATGAGAATGTAACCACGTTGCCTGCATCGTTCACGGTCGTGCTGATTACAGGATTGTAAGCATCGGGATAACGACCTTCCTCGCCAGTAGCGGGCTCAACGCTCACGAAGGTAACACCCTCGGGAAGCTGCAGCGTGCAATTCCACATTGCAATCTCGGTATAGTTGTACATGTCCAGATACAACTCAGCAGTAGCGCCAGCCTGTCCGGCCTCGCCCCATACCTCGATTCTGTACCTCTCGTTCATCGTGTTCTCTGTTTCAGCTGCCATACCACACAGGCAAAGCATAAACATAGAAATCAGTGTGAAAAATTTTTTCATAGTGTTTTCGTTTATAGTTAATACAAAATGTTAATTTGGGCACAAAGTTATGAATTATTACACAAACTGCCAAATGATTTGCCGAGTTTTTTCAAAAATGATATTATAATGGCATGCTTTTGAAACGAAAAGCTGCCTCGTCAATTCAGACGAAGCAGCTCTTTTACCGTCTTTTCCTTCGTGGAAGGATGACGCGGTGTCTTTCTCTTTTACATCATGCCGCCCATGCCGGGAGCTCCGCCCATAGGCATCTCGGGCTTATCCTCCTTTGCTTCGCAGATGACGCACTCTGTGGTGAGGAACATGCCTGCGATGCTGGCCGCATTCTCCAGGGCAACACGTGTCACCTTGGCAGGGTCGATGATGCCCGAAGCCTTCAGGTTCTCGTACTTATCCACGCGAGCATTGTAGCCGTAGTCGCCCTTGCCGTTGCGAACTTCGTTGACTACGACGCTTCCTTCCAAGCCTGCATTCTCGACAATCTGTCGGAGAGGCTCTTCGATGGCACGGCGAATGATCTGGATACCTGTTTCCTCGTCGGCATTGTCGCCTTTCATACCTTCCAGAGCTTCCTGCGCTCGGATGTAAGCCACACCGCCTCCGGGAATGATTCCCTCCTCGATTGCAGCACGAGTAGCGCAGAGTGCATCGTCCACGCGGTCTTTCTTCTCCTTCATCTCGACCTCGCTGGGAGCACCGACATACAGCACAGCCACGCCGCCGCTCAACTTTGCGAGACGCTCCTGAAGCTTTTCCTTGTCGTAGTCACTCGTGGAGTTGCTGATCTCGTTCTTAATCTGGTTGATGCGATCGGCGATGAGTTCCTTCTGTCCATGCCCGTTGACGATGGTGGTATTGTCTTTCGAAACAGTCACCTTGTCACATGTGCCGAGCATTTCAATCGTTGCCTGCTCGAGCTTGAGGCCTGTGTCTTCGCTAATCACGACACCGCCAGTCAGGATGGCAATATCTTGAAGCATGGCTTTGCGACGGTCGCCGAAGCCGGGAGCCTTGACTGCGCAAATCTTGAGCTGCGTGCGAAGACGGTTCACGACGAGTGTTGTGAGCGCCTCGCTATCGACGTCCTCGGCAATGACAAGCAGGGGACGACCGCTCTGAACGGCTGGCTCGAGGATGGGCAGGAAGTCCTTCAGGTTCGAAATCTTCTTGTCGTAGATGAGGATATAGGGATTCTCCATCACGCATTCCATCTTCTCCGTGTCCGTTACAAAGTAGGAGCTGAGGTAACCGCGGTCAAACTGCATGCCTTCCACGACACCGATAGTTGTGTCACGTCCCTTGGCTTCCTCAATGGTGATGACGCCGTCCTTGCTTACTTTCTGCATAGCATCAGCCAGGAGCTTGCCGATTTCAGGGTCGTTGTTGGCGCTTACGGCAGCCACTTGTTCTATCTTCTGATAGTCGGATGCCACAGGTTCCGACTGCTTCTTGATGCTCTCGACGACAGCAGCGACTGCCTTGTCGATACCGCGCTTCAGGTCCATTGGATTGGCACCTGCAGCCACGTTCTTCAAGCCTTCGCGTACGATAGCCTGAGCCAGCACGGTTGCTGTGGTTGTACCGTCGCCTGCATCGTCGCCTGTCTTGCTTGCCACGCTCTTTACAAGCTGTGCTCCAGCGTTCTGGAAAGCGTCTGCGAGTTCCACTTCCTTTGCCACCGTGACGCCGTCCTTCGTGATTTGAGGAGCGCCGAACTTCTTCTCGATGATTACGTTGCGACCCTTCGGACCGAGAGTCACCTTGACTGCATTTGCCAGTTGGTCAACGCCCTGCTTCATTACATCGCGGGCCTCGAGGTTGAATTTAATATCTTTTGCCATGATTTTATTCCTTTCTTTCGTTATTACGTTATGTCGTTATCACGTTATTACAAGCCTTTGATTTACGAGAGGATTGCCACCACGTCGCTCTGACGCATGATAAGATACTTTTTGCCCTCTATCTCGAGCTCTGTTCCGGCGTATTTGCCATAGAGGACTTCATCGCCTGTCTTGAGAATCATTTCCTCGTCCTTCGTGCCATTACCCACGGCAACTATGGTGCCTTTCAGGGGTTTTTCCTTTGCGGTATCGGGGATGATGATGCCGCCTACTGTCTTTGTCTCTGCAGGAGCGGGCTCGATGAGCACGCGGTCTGCCAATGGTTTTACGTTCATTGTCTTATTTAATTAATTGGTTTAACATTCCACAAGCTTACATACAAAGTGCGTGCCAAACCGAATTGACACGCACAAATTTCTGCCACGACTGACATAATTACTGACTGCGACAGGTTCTGACGGCACTTTCGACTCAGTCCTCCGAATTTTTTTTATAGGAGGACTCGAGTCCTACCGTGGTGGGACTGCAGTCCTTCCGTGGGAAAACTCGAGTCCTACCATGGTGGGACTGGCGGCGCAACGAGGAATACGACTCGATGCGACTATTTCTGTTGTCTCTTTCTGTAGAGGTTGATGCCAAGCAGGGCGAGGAGCATCAGGGCAAGTACCGCGAGAGCACCGTAGGCAATGGCTTCGGTGATGTGCACCGTCTGCGGGTCGAAGGTCATGACGACCTCGTGTTCGCCTGCCGGAACCTTGATGGCACGAAGCACATAATTGGCTCGGGCAATCTCCGTAGGCTGTCCGTCGACGGTGCATGTCCAGCCGGGATAGTATATTTCGCTGAAGACGACAACGCCTCCTTGCTGGCTCTTGACCTTGTATGTCAGGCGGTTAGCTTCGTAGCTGGTCAGCTCGACTCTCCATGTCTCGAGGTCCTCTCCCTCGAAAGTAGAGTCAGCGGGGGCCTTTACCTCGTTTCCAAGAATCGATTCGAACTGCTTGTCCACCACAGCTATCCTTCTGAGGTCGGCATCGTGAAGCGCCGCAATCTCGGCATCGGCATCGGGCACGTACTGAACCTGCTCGACGAACCAGCCGTTGCCCTGTGCCCAGGGATTCTGCACGGGCAGTTTGCCTCCGTCCTTCAGCGGCAGGATGACATACTTCGTATTGAGCATATTGAGCACCGCGAAGAGGCTGTCGCCGTTGCAAGCCTCGAGATGACCGCCGGTTTCGACTACCGCGTTGTTGATTCTGCCCATTTCTCCCTGCAAATGCTCCTCGATGAGTTCCTGATAACGACGCAACTTGGCAGGATGATAGCCACCTATGCTCTTGTGATAGAACGAGGTGGTATTGTCGTTGAAGGTGCTCACGCTGAGGTTCAGGACACGGTAATAGGTGTCAGTATCCTGGCAGATGAGTTTGTCGGCATCAGTTTGGGGGAACGCCTGCTCGTTTGTCTGCGGACGAGAGAACATGCCGTCGTTGAGGTAGCGCTTGTTCACGCCCCACATATCGACGAGGCACAGCAGGATGATACCCACAATCATCGGGGTCGCCTTCAGTTTCTCGAAGCGATACGCAAGCAGCAGCACCGTGCCGATAGCCACGACGATGAAGCTGCGGAGGGCATCTGCGGTGAACATCGCCCTGCGCATCTCGCTCATGTTTGCCATGATTTGTCCGGCCATCTCCTGCGGGATGTAGCCCGCGCTAACGTATTGCTGCATGTACATCTGGTCGGAGCTGGAGATGTAATTCCCAAAGAAAACGTCCGGCATCAGCCAGAAGAGCAGCGCCAGACCGCCGGTGAGGGCAAAACTAATAGTAATATAATGTACGCGCGAGATGTGGTCCTCTTTGCCGCGCAGGCAGTCAGGATTGGTCACGACCTCTTTCAGGGCGAGCATCGCAAGCAGCGGAATCGTGAATTCAGCAATGACGAGGATGCTGGCGACGGTGCGGAACTTATCGTACATCGGCACGTAGTCGAGGAAGAAATCGGTAAAGCCCATGAAGTTCTTGCCCCACGATAATAGGATACTTAGCACGGTTGCAGCGATGAGACACCACTTCATGGGACCCTTCACGACGAAGAATCCGAGCCAGAAGAGCATGAGGACAAAGGCTCCGACATACACCGGACCGCTCGTCCCGGGCTGTTCGCCCCAGTATTGTGTAAAGGCACGATAGATGGGAGCAAAGTCCTGCTTGGCATGCTTCATTGCCGTCTCGTTGTTCGCCAACAGCTGACTTGCGCCACCTTTGGCATTCGGAACGAGCAACGTCCAAGTCTCTCCCTTGCCATACGACCACATTGTAATGTAACTTCGCTCAAGGCCGCTGGTTGTTTGGTCTGCAGGATCTTTCGTCTTTTGCGTGAGTTCGCTCTTGCCGCGCATGCTCTCCTTGCTGTATAACCAAGTATGATAGAGGTTGCTCAGGTTGATGCAGACGCCCAGGATGCCGCCGACGGCGAAGCACATGGTTCCCTTCAGCCACTTTGCAAACGTCTTCTGACGGATGGCGTCTATGAGGAAGGCGAGCGACATGAAACCAATCACGAACAGGAAATAGTAGCTCATCTGGACGTGATTGCTGAGGACCTGCATCGCCGTGAAGAAGCCCGTCACCACGATGCCCAGCATATATCGACCTCTGTAGCACAGCACCATGCCTCCGATGGTAGGTGGAATGAAGCTGAGCGTCAGGAGTTTCCAGATGTGTCCGGCTTGTATGATGATGAAGTAGTAACTGCTAAACGCCCATAGGACTGCGCCGAGTGCCGCCATCCAAGCGCGGAAGTCGAACGCCCTGAGCATAATGTAAAAGCCGAGCAGCATCATAAAGACGTAGGCGGCATAGGCTGAGAGACCTGGAAGTCCGAGTTGATAGACGCGCTCCAGCGAGCTGAGCGTCTCCGTGCTGCGGTAGCTGGGACTCATCTGATAAGTAGGCATTCCGCAGAAGAGCGTGTTGGTCCAACGTGTACGCTCGCCGTCGTGAGTCGCTCTGTACTGTTCCATCTCCACACCACTACCGACGCCTCCGGTGTGGTCGTGTCCCGTCAGGACCAACCCATCACGGATGGGCACAATGAAGTACATGATGCTGATGGCCACGAAGAACGCGATGGCCAGCAAGTCAGGCAAAAACTTTTTCCAATTCATAATTCTTAAATCATAATTCATAATTAAAGAAAAAAGGCTGCACGAATGCAGCCTTTGTTCTTTTCCAGCGGAGCTGCGTAGGTTATTTACGCAGGCCGAGAGCTTTGACGATAGCGCGGTAGCGTGTGATGTCGCGGCTCTTCAGGTAGTTGAGCAGGGCGCGACGCTTACCAACCAGACCAGTGAGGGCACGCTCGGTGCTGTGGTCCTTACGGTTTTGCTTCATGTGCTCGGTGAGGTGAGCAATGCGGTGAGTGAACAGAGCGATTTGGCTCTCGGCACTACCTGTGTCCTGTTTGCCCTGACCGAACTTCTCAAAGATCTCTTCTTTCTTAGCTGAATCTAAGTACATAATGTTGTGTGTTATGTGTTGAACTTGTTTGTCGAACAGCACCTCTCGTCGGCACTGTTTCGCAAATGCGGGTGCAAAGGTACGGAAAAATGAGAGCATAACCAAACAAAACGCAGTTTTTTTTTGTTAGGCCGGATGAAAGTACCTTCGAGACTTGCTCTCAAAGATACGGAAAATAGTGAAAAGTGAAAAGTGAAAGGTGAAAAATTATTCGCTCAGCTGCTTGATTTTTATCTTTTAGCAGCATTTTCCAACTGATGCGAAACAGGTGGTTCCAAAACACGGCACGTGATAATTGCAATTTACACACGTTAAAATTGAAATATCACGTGTAATATTTACAATTTACCCACGTGATGTTTTTCACCTCTCCGTGGAGGGCAGGATTTCGCGGAGCGGAATCATGACAAAGTCGCGCTCCTGCATTCTGGGGTGCGGAATGGTGAGTCGGGGTGTGGAAATGGTCTGGTCGCCGTACATAAGCAGGTCGATGTCGATGGGTCGGTCGTGATATTTGCCGTTCTTCGACTTCTTCTTGCGTCCCAACTCACGTTCAATCTGCTGCGTCGCCTCGAGACATTCGATGGGCGAAAGCGTCGTCAGAACCAAGCAGGCTGCATTCAGGAAAGGATGCTCGCTCTCGAAACCCCAAGGCTCAGTCTCGATGAAGGACGAAACACGCTGCACCGCGCCAACACGCTCCTCGATAAGCGCAATGGCACGGCGCAGATTTTGAGCTCGGTCACCAAGATTACTTCCTAATGACAGGTAAAGTTTCTCCCTCTCGGGGGAGCAAGAGGGGGGCCGCTTAATCATTCAGTATCAGCATCGCATCCCCGTAAGGACCGAAACGATAGCGTTTGCTTTCGTCGTTCTCGTTGTAGCGAAGTGCCTCCTTATACGCTTTCATGATGAGGTCGTAACCGCCGAAGGCAGCAGTCAACATGAGCAGCGTGCTGTAAGGCATGTAGAAGTTCGCAATCATGGCGTCTGCCATGTGGAAGTCGTAGGGCGGGAAGATGAAACGGTTCGTCCAGCCGTGGAACTCCTTGAGCTGTCCGTCGGTAGATACCGCGGTCTCAAGTACGCGCTGCACCGTCGTGCCGACGGCGACGACTTTGTGTCCGTCGAGGTGTGCTTTGTTGATGATGTCGCACGCCTGCTGGCCGATGTGCATCTCTTCGCTGTCCATCTTGTGCTTCGTCAAATCCTCGACATCTATCTCGCGGAAGTTGCTGAGTCCGCAATGCAAGGTCACGAAAGCGAAGTCCACGCCCTTAATCTCCATCATCTTCATCAGCTGAGGAGAGAAATGCAGACCTGCCGTCGGAGCAGTCACGGCACCCTCCTTGTCCGCGAAAATCGTTTGGAAGTTCTCGACATCCTCAGGCACGACATCGCGCTTGATGATGTGCTTCGGTATGGGCGTCTCGCCGAGGGCGAAGAGGGCGCGCTTGAACTCGTCGTGCGTACCGTCGAAAAGGAAGCGGAGCGTGCGGCCGCGGCTCGTCGTGTTGTCAATCACCTCAGCCACCAACGACTCGTCCTCGCCGAAGTAGAGCTTGTTGCCGATGCGAATCTTGCGTGCCGGGTCGACCAGCACGTCCCAGAGACGCATGTCTTTGTTCAGTTCGCGAAGCAGGAAGACCTCAATCTTGGCACCCGTCTTCTCCTTGTTGCCATAGAGACGCGCCGGGAAAACTTTAGTGTCGTTGAACACGAAAACATCCTTCTCGTCGAAGTAGTTGAGCACGTCACGAAACGATTCGTGATGCTCGATGACGCCCCTCTTGGCATGAATAACCATGAGGCGGCAGTCGTCGCGAAACGGCGTGGGTTCCAAGGCAATGCGGTCCTCGGGAAGCCTGTACTTGAATTGTTGTAGTTTCATACTGTATTTGGTCGTTTAGGAAATTAGTCGTTTGGTCGTTTAGGGAATAGTGTTGGGGCGTTGGGGGAGTATTATTGGGTCGGCAAAGAAACAATTATGAATTGTGAATTATGAATTATGAATTATTTTCCAGCCAGTCGGGGAAGTCCTCCACCTGCATGCAGTCTTCTACTTTGACGTCACCAACTCGGGTTCGTCGCAGGGCAATGAGGTGTGCGCCACTATTGAGGGCCTGTCCGATGTCGCGAGCCAAAGCACGGATGTACGTGCCCTTGCTGCAAACGACGCGTATCGTGGCTTGCATCTTCTCTTGGTCGAAGGCGAGGAGCTCTATCTCGTCGATGACGAGTACCTTGGGCTTGAGCTCCACTTCCCTACCCTTGCGGGCCAAATCGTACGCGCGCTTACCATCGATCTTACATGCCGAGAAGGCAGGCGGAACCTGCTCTATGCGGCCGAGGAACTTGCCGAGAGCCTCGCGCACAAGTGTCTCGTCGATATGCTCGGTGGGATAAGTCTGGTCGATTGGCTTCTCGAGGTCGAAACAGGGAGTCGTCGCGCCGAGCTGAAGCGTTGCCACATATTCCTTGACATGCGCTTGCAGTTCGTCGATGCGCTTCGTTGCCTTACCCGTGCAGACTACCATTACACCCGTCGCCAACGGGTCGAGCGTGCCGGCGTGACCCACCTTGAGTTTCTTCACGCCAAGCCGATGACACAGCTGACTCCGTATCTTAGCGACAAGATTGAAGCTCGTCCACCTCAGCGGCTTGTCGAAACACAATATCTCTCCCTCAATGAAATCCATCAGTCAACCATTACAAGTGAATGCCCCGACCAAAGAAGGGCGAGGATGATGGCGCCCACGATGATGCGATAGACGCCGAATGCCTTGAAACCGTACTTGGTGAGGAATGCGACGAACCACTTCATGGCGAGCAACGCCACGACGAATGCCACTACGCATCCCAGCGCAAGCATCATCAGATTATCGCGTGTGGCCCAGCTCGCATCTGCCTCGTCGCCGAAGAACAACTGCAGGAAGTCCAACGCGGTGGCTGCTGCCATGGTAGGTACGGCAAGGAAGAAGGAGAACTCCGCTGCTGCACGACGAGTCAACTTCTGCGCCATGCCACCTACGATAGTTGCCATCGAGCGCGACACACCTGGTATCATGGCGATACATTGGAACAGACCAATGCGGAACGCTCTCGCCTCCGTCAGCTCTGTTCGCTCGCTGCCTTTGTTGAACAGACGGTCGCAGAAGAGCATGAAGATACCGCCAAGCACCAGCATGACTGCAACAACCTCAACGCTTTCGAGGAAGCGATCTATCAATCCTGACATCTTACCTATGAAGCCAATTACTATGGCGGGAACGAATGCGACGAGAAGTTTCCAGTAGAAGTCCCACTTGTGGAGGAAGGTTTGAAGCGGTGTGCTGCCGTAAGGGGCAGGTGTGCGGTTCAGGCGGAAGAAGCGATTCCAATAAAGACATACCACCGAGAGGATGGCTCCGAACTGGATGATGATGGTGAATGCCTTGACGAAAGGAGTGCTCTCCACGCCCAAGAGGTTCTGCGTAATAATCATGTGTCCTGTGGAAGACACGGGGAGGAACTCCGTCAGGCCTTCCACGATGGCAATGATGATAGTCTCAACTACTGTCATAGACGCGCCTCCTACTTCTCTTCCTTACGTGTTTTGGGCTTGTACATGATGGCTATCATGATGAAGACGAAGCCGAAGAGGCTCACCAGAGGTGCTACTTTGATACGTCGCGCACTGAAAATGTCAGGGTTAAAGAAACCTTCTGCACTTCCGTCGCCTGACATCAACACCAGACCGAGGATGACGATTGCCATGCCGATGGCCAGCAGGATGTAGTTCTTTTTACTAAATGCCATGTTATTTACTATTTAACGATTTACTATTTACTATTTATCAGCACGCCCCCAAAGTGGGAGCGGGGAGGGGGCTTTAATACAGCTCTGAGCCGCGCATCTTGAGGCAATGCGTCACGGAGAAGTATGTGCAGATGGTGGTCAGCAGGAGTCCGATGACGAGCACCGAGACGGCTGTGATAATCATGTTCTGCTGAGTGACATACAGAAGCACGCTGCTGTCGTAGCGCGATGCCCAGTAGACACCGCCGATGATGGCTGCATCTGCCAACAGCGCCGAGATGACGCCCAGCCAGAAACCTTTCACCAGGAACGGACGGCGTATGAAGCTCCACTTCGCTCCCACCAATTTCATCGTGTGCAGCACGAAGCGATGGTGGAAGACACTCAGCCGGACGGTGTTGTTGATGAGGCTCAACGAGATGATGACCAGCAGAAGAGCGATGGCGAGCATGAAGAGGGATGCTCGGTGAAGGTTGAAGTTGAGGCTTTCCACCAAGTCTTTCTGATAGAGCACATCTGCCACGAGCTTCGACTCGCGTAGTTCGCCGGCTATCCAATCCAAGCTGTCGTTGCACGAGAATTCTGGCTTGACCTTCATCTCCATTGAGATGGAGAACGGGTTTGCCCCGAGGAACTCGGTGGGGTCGATACCCATGCTTTCTATCTGCTCCTGCAGTGCCTGCTCGCGACTGATGTAGTCGATGTTGCTGACGTAGCGCATGGTCTTGAGCGAATCCAGCAGATGCACTGCTTGCTGCGTTTTCACATCGTCGTCGAGCACTACGGTGACGGTCAGGTTCTGCTTGACGCTGTCGGCCACGACGCGTGCCGTGAGTGAGAACAGAATGACGAGTCCCAGCAGGATGAGCAGCAGGGTCGTGCTGATGCCGCTAGTGAGCGCTTGCATCGCCCAACCTATCTTACGCTTCCTTTTCTTCTTATGAGTTGTGGTTTCGCTTTTCATTATTTATTTATTCTGTTTTCATTTTTCATTTCCTCGTTCCTCAATACGCCTTTCAGCGTAGCGCTGCTGCTTTCTGTGATGACGACGCGAACCGTCTGCCCTATTCGCAGGTCGCCTCGCGGCACGATGACCACCTTGTTCTGTCCAGTTCTGCCAAAGAGTTCGTCGCGGCTGCGCTTGCTGACGCCTTCGATGAGGACATCGTACTGTTTCCCTATGCACTCGCGATTGGCTTGCGCGGAAAGCTCGTTCTGCAAGGCGATGATTTCGTTCAGGCGACGTATCTTCACCTCTTCGGGCACGTCGTCTGTCAGGTGCTTGCTGGCATAAGTCCCCGGTCGTTCGCTGTACTTGAACATGAAGGCGCTGTCGTATCCGACCTCGCGCATGAGCGAGAGGCTCTGCTGGTGGTCTTCTTCCGTCTCGCTGCAGTAGCCGACAAAGATGTCTGTCGAGATGGCGCAGTCGGGAATGATGCGACGGATGGCTGCGACGCGGTCGAGGTACCACTCGCGAGTATATTTACGGTTCATCAGTTTCAGGATGCGGTCGCTCCCGCTTTGCACAGGCAAGTGGATGTGGTGGCAGATGTTGGGTTCTTCGGAGATGACGCGCAATGTCTCATCGCTCATATCCTTCGGGTGAGACGTCGTGAAACGCACACGCATCTGAGGTACCTCCCGAGCCACGAGGCGAAGGAGCTGGGGGAAAGCCCCCTCCCCGCTCCCCCTTTGGGGGAGTGCCTCAATCTCGTTGTATTTGGAAGTTTCGGCTGCAATAGGGCACTCCCCCAAAGGGGGAGCGGGGAGGGGGCTTTTGTACGAGTTTACATTCTGCCCGAGAAGCGTGACTTCCTTGTAGCCGCGCTCTTGCAGGTCGCGACACTCGCGCAGGATGCTCTCCACGTCTCGGCTGCGTTCGCGTCCTCTGGTGTAAGGCACGATGCAGTAGTGGCAGAAGTTGTTGCAGCCGCGCATGATGCTGACGAAGCCCGAGATGTGTGGTCCGCAGATGCGCTGCGGCACGATGTCGCGGTAGGTCTCCGTTGTGGAGAGTTCCACGTTGATGGCTTTCTGTCCGCACTCGGCTTGCGCAATGAGGTCGGGCAGCGTAAGGTAAGCATCCGGTCCTGCCACGAGGTCGGCATGATGCGCCTCGATGAGTTGCTCCCTGACGCGTTCCGCCATACAGCCGAGCACGCCAACGATGATGCGGCGTCCCTGCTTCTTCTGCAGGCTATGGTAGTAGTCGAGCCTGGAGAGTATCTTCTGCTCGGCATTGTCGCGCACGGAACATGTATTCAGGAAGACGGCGTCGGCCTCATCCTGACTCTCCGTCACCTCATATCCAGCCATACCCATCACGCTGGCAACGACTTCGCTGTCGGCCACGTTCATCTGGCATCCGTAAGTCTCAATGAGTAGTTTCTTCATCTTCTTTAAGTAAGCTTTAGCTCTGAAAATGGAGCATACTACCCCATTTTCGCGGCAAAGATACGAAAATTAATTGAGAATTGGAAATTTATAATGGAAAAAGTGATATAAAATGATTGAACATCGAAAGACACGTTGAATGATTGAACATCTATAAGCACGAAACTATTCATTAGAACATGGATGACTCGGATGGAACGGATTTAATCCCAGCAATCCGTGTTCGCATAATATCACACTTTCGGCGCTCCCCCTACCCCATACATTATTATATATTATAATATAGAAGCGCACCCCTCAAAACGAAGGGCACGCTTCTCATCTCTCGCTTCTGCCAAAGAATGCCTATACCAAGTGGCCGATTATCTGCTCGCGGTCGCCAGGCAAATAGTCGATGACCGGTATCTCAATCATCGTGTACGCTCCAGGCTGCTGCTTCATCGTGGCACGAGCCGCGTTCACCAGCACCTGAGCCGTGAGGGCAGGATTGTTAATCTTCATGTTGAACTCGAAGAGCTGGTTGTGCGTCTGACCGCTCACACCCTTGCGAACGAGGTTCACGCCGTGCCCGACATCGTTCAGGGCATCAACGCTCTCCACCTGGAAGACGTGCGTCTCGTCGTTGGCGAAATAGGGGTCGGCCTTGATGGCTTTCGTCACCTCCTCGAGGCTCACGCCGTCCTCCAGCTCCACATACACCATACGGCGGTGGATGCCTTCGCCTACGGGAATCGTCATCGAGAGAGCATCCTTCACGCCCTTCTTGCTGCGGACGCAGACACTATGTCCCATCGAGCGGCCCGGGCCGAAGTTCGTGTAGGTAAGACCCTTGGGAGCCAAACTCTCCATCAACGTGCGGACAATGCTGTCGCTACCCGGATCCCATCCTGCAGAAATGATGCTCACAGCACCATGCTGCTTCGCTGCAGCCGACAGCGAGCGGCGCAGGTCGAGAATAGACGTGTGAATGTCAAAACTGTCCACGGTGTTGATACCCAACGCCAGGCACCTGAGCGCATGCTCCTCGACGGAACGCGTCGGCGTTGCCAATATCGCAACGTCCACCTTGCCCAACTCCGTGATGTCCTTCACCACTTTATACTCAGCCAGTTCTGCAGGTTTGTCTGCCGAACCGTTACGGCGAACAATGCCCGCAACCTCCATATCCGGAGCCGCCTGCAACGCCTGCACTGTGTACTTACCAATGTTGCCATACCCGACAACAGCAATCCTTAACTTGTTCATGATGTATGTACTTTTAGTTAGCTTAATCCCGAAAATCGCCGACAAAGGTAAACCTTTTCGACGAAATAAGCAACATAATGTTCACTTTTTATTGCAAAAAAGACAAGAATGTATAGCAAGCAGCCTCACACCCTTCCTACATGTCCCCCGACGACTGCAACATCGACTACCGACTGCTGACTTCGTCGAACTCACCTTATTTAACTCCATTTGATAAATCCTGGGACCTTACATTCCTGTTTGTTCTTCCGCCGGCAAAGGCACGAATAGAACCCGACATTCCACCTCGTCAGGTCACCTGTTTTGACATCTCCCGGAGCAGAAGCACGCTTGTTCCTTTGCTCGACTCTGCAGGGTGAGTTGATTGAATCATCATGATAGTTCAATTGAACGTTCATGTACGTTCAACAAACTATGCAGGGAATATTTCGTCACACACAAAGAAACGAAGACACGAAAGATGCATGATTAACGAAAACGGATTACACAGATAGAACGGATTTTATCTAATGGAACACAAAGCCTGCCAATGCCATGACATGCCACCAAAAGAAAGAAAAACTTCCGAGATATAAACATATAAAATAAGAGCATTTCATCGTCATTTTGCCCCCTCGACAGCACACCTCGCCTCAACTGAGACAAAAAGGCAAAAAGTTTTCCAACAAAAGCAACCATATTACAGGCACAAATATACTTTTTGGAAAACTTTTCGTTTTGTCACCAATAGTTATGTCATTATTAATGAAACACTTGACTTTTTGTTTTGGAAAACTTTTATTTTTTTTTCAGATTTTTCTTAGTTTGTTTTGGTCAACTCGAAAAAAGTTTCTACCTTTGTAGTCGTTTTCCGAAAGGTTCTACTTCAGACAAATTTTTAATACGCTATAACATCATGATTGTAATCAAAAGAGACGGCTCGAAGGAAGAGTTTAACAGAGCCAAAATCAAGAATGCCCTGATGGGGGCATTACTGTCGGTGAACAAGCTTGACGAAGAAAAAATCAAAAGCGTGGCCACCGACTTGAGTGAGAGCATCTCCGTACGCGACGGCTTCACCGTGGAGGAGATACAGAACCGAGTGGAGTTGGCATTGATGCAGAACGGATACTACGACGAAGCCAAAGCCTACATCCTCTATCGCCAGCAGCACGCCGAGGCTCGCTTCATCAAAGAGCGCATCGACTACATGAACGAGTACAGCCACAGCGACGACAACGCCGCTACTGCCTCGGAGACCGATGCCAATGCCAACGTCACGATGAAAAACGTGGCAAACCTGGAGGGTGAGGTCTACAAGACAACAAACCGCGTCATCCAGCGTCAGCGCATGAAGGACAAACTGAACCAGTTGTATCCGGAAGTGTCGAAGCAGTATGAGGCAGACCTGAACCACCATATTATTTATACACACGACGAAGCCTCTACTCCCGTGCTGAAGCAGTACTGCATGGCCGTCAGCCTTTATCCCTTGATGACCGACGGCGTGGGCAACATCGACGGCGTCACGCCCGGCCCGCCAAACGACCTGCAGTCTTTCTCAGGACAGATCACGAACCTTACCTTCCTTCTCTCTTCCCAGTGTAAGGGCGCCGTTGCCTTCGGCGAATACTTCGTCGTGCTGAACTACTACATCATCTCCGAGTTCGGCCAGAAGTGGTACGACCACCTTGACGACATGGCTACCACCACCGACATCTGTCTGCAGGAGCGCACCGTCCGCGATCACATCCTGAAGGCCTTCAAGCAATTCATCTGGGGCATCAATCAGCCTGCAGGCAACCGCTCTTATCAGTCACCCTTCACGAACGTCTCTTATTACGACCACACATACTTCGAAAGCCTCTTTGCAGACTTCTGCTACCCCGACGGCACAAAGCCGGAATGGAAAGCCATCGACACCCTGCAGCGCATGTTCATGAAATGGTTCAACAAGCTTCGCCTGAAGCAGCTGCTCACCTTCCCCGTCGAGACGATGGCAATGGTTTATGACCCTGAAACGAAAGACATTATCGACAAGGACTACAAGGACTTCACAGCAGAGATGTATGCCGAGGGACACTCCTTCTTCACCTACATCTCCGACAGCGCCGACTCGCTTGCCTCGTGCTGCCGACTGAAGAACGAGCTGACGGAAAACACATTTAATCCTACGTCGGGACTCACCGGCGTGATGACTGGCTCGTGCAACGTCATTACCCTGAACATCAACCGCATCGTGCAGGACGCCAAGCGTACCGTTGCTGCTGCAGAAGGCAACTTCGACTTCTACGCTTTCCTGCGCCTTTACCTCACCACCATACTGGAGCGCGTCTATAAGTACCATATTGCTTACAAGACTATGCTCTACGAAATGGAAGACCGCGGCATGTTCGCTGCATCAAACGGCGGCTACATCTACATCAGCAAGCTCTACTCCACCATTGGCATCAACGGCCTGAACGAAGCAGCACGCTTCCTGGGAATGACCGTGGGCAACAATCCCGAGTACATCCAGTTCCTGCAACTCATCCTGGGCACCATCAAGGAAGAGAACAAGCGCCACAGCATCCACGACAAAAAGAAGCCCTTCCTGTTTAACTCCGAAGTGGTGCCTGCAGAAGGACTGGGCGGCAAGAACTATCGCTGGGACAAGGAAGACGGCTATTGGGTGCCGGAGGACGAGAACCTCTACAACTCCTACTTCTACGACGCACACGACGACACACGCGTACTCGACAAGTTCATCCTGCACGGACGTCAGACCTATCAGTTCACCGACGGCGGCAGCGCGCTGCATTGCAACCTGCAGGACCACCTCTCGAAGGAGCAGTACCTCAAGCTCATCGACTTCGCCATCGAGAACGGCACCTCGTACTACACGTTCAACATCCCCAACTCGAAGTGCGAGGACTGCGGTCACATCATCAAGAAGCCCATCGAGGTTTGCCCGTGCTGCGGCAGCTCGAACATCACGCAGTACACCCGCATCATCGGCTACCTGCGGCCTATCCCTGCCTTTGGCAAGGACAGACAGATTGAGGCTGCCAAGCGAACCTACAGCAGTGGCTTGTAATTAAGTATTAACATTCAGGTGGGAGTTAAAGTGGCAGCAAGCCGCTCATTAACTCCCATCTTTTTTGCACCTTTATTCAACTATGAAATACGTCGACGTAAAAGAGGTCTTTGCGGAGATTCCCGACGAGATAACACTGGCCATCAACATCAGCGGCTGCCCCATTCACTGCCCGAGTTGTCACAGCCAATACCTTTGGACAGACATCGGGACCCCCTTGACCATCGAATCGCTGGCAGAGATGCTGCAGAGCCACATCGGAGTGACGTGCATCTGCCTGATGGGCGGCGACCAGGACCCTGCAGAGATTGACCGACTGGCATGCTGGGTGAAGGAAAACTCGAAAGTGCGCACTGCCTGGTACAGTGGCCGGAGCGAGCTGCCGAAGGAAATAAAGTTGGCACACTTCGACTACCTGAAGACAGGTCCCTACGACGAAGCACGCGGTCCGCTGAACGTCAGGACAACCAACCAAAGACTTTACCGCGTAGAGCAAGGGGAAGCTGGATTGCAACTCACGGACATCACGTCCCGTTTCTGGAAGTGACGCCCGGCCTCACTACTCACTTCACCATTATCTTCTTGCCGCCACGGATGTAGATGCGGCCCGGCTTGGGGTCGGAGACGCGGCGTCCCAGGAGGTCATATACTTCATTGGTCATTGACCGCTGACCATTGACCATTTCTTCTTCATGGACAGCTTCGATGCCGTCTATCATCTCGTCCGTGAGGTCGCCCACGATGGTGCCAAAATCAGCCCAGCGTGAGTTCTGATATGCCTCCAAGGCGCTCGGATAGACGTGAATCGTAGGATTACTGTTGAAGATATAGTCCGAGAGCGTGGGCGGCGTGAGTGCCTTGACATAAGCATCCTTGACGGGAGAGTTGTAGAAGACACCTTGGCTTAAGGTCTTCATGTTGCTGCCGAGGATGACGGTCGTGAGCATCTCGCATCCGCCAAATGCTTCGAGGCCAATTGAAGTCACTTTGTCGGGGACGTCTGCCATTCGGAGTCCGGAGAAGCGGAATGCGCGGTTGCCAATCGAGGTGATTGAATACGGCAGAGTCATCGAGACGAGTTTCTTGAAACTGTCGAAGGCGTAGGCTCCCATCACGTTTTTAGAGGTGTAGTTCGACTCGTAATAAGCCACGCCTCCGCTGACGACATTGGCTCCCCTGAGGTCAATTGCCTGCAGGTTACCCTCGTTGAGGAGTTTGCGCATGTGCTTAATGTCGGTTCCGTTGATGCGCCCCGAATACACGGCCTTTATGGCAAACTCGGTAAGATGCCTGGCCGAAGCGCCTGCTATCGTATTGTTCACATACTCGGTGCCGCCTGCCTGCCTGGAGACTTCGTGCAGCGAGCCGTCAGCGTCGTACGAGTAGAGTTTGATGTCGCTGCCTATGCTGGTCGGCATGCAGAAGTTCTTGGCGTTGGCGACAAACTCGATATGATTGTCGGCATCGAGTCCGACGAAGCCCAAACCGCCTGCCCCTTCCATCGCATAAAGCGAGTCTGCTTGCAAATAATAATACGCCGAGGGTTCACATGCTCCCGGCAGGAAGTCGGTGAACTGGCCTACGTCGCCGCACTGCCCGACCTTTTCCGACTCACGACGCTTCTTGCCAGCCGTGGTGAGGAAGTCTGTGGTGAGGACATAGTCGGCACGGTCTTCGATGAAGAGTATCTCGAAGTTCTTCGTCGGATACTGTGCTATCTCGGCCAGGGTGGCATCGATGTCTGCCTGAGTCACCGTCATCGAATGAGCGCCGTAATCATTGACGGTATAGTTCGTGAGCGGTTCGAAGAAGCCCCAGATGCGGAAGAAGTCGGTGAGGTCTTCGCCTGCGACTTGGCACGCCTTTCGGACAAACTTCAGGCAGCCCGTGTTGGAGTTGTAGAGGGTCAGTGGGTCTTCGCGCAGCGCCTTGAAGAGTTCGGGGTAGAACGACGTGTTGTGTTGGGCGAGGTGATAGTAGAGATACAGTTGCCAATACATACGCATCTGGCTGTCGAGGGGTCGCGTGAAGAAGGGCTCACGACGTGCATATTCGTCCATTACCGTGGCGAGCGATGCGCCGTTGGAGGTGACGAGGCCCGTGTGGAAACGGATATAGTTCGAGAAGAGGTTGTTCGAGACCTCGGTGCCGCCTTCCACGGTGATGGCTCCCTGGTTGTTGTGACCGCATTCATGCGCGGAGCACCAGTCGTCGAAGGTAGCCGTCTGGCTCACATCGAAAGAGCTTTCGACGCATCCCGGCGTGTTGTACATCGTCCTGAACGATGCCGAGTTGGCATATCCGCCGTCGCTCTGCTCGCCTTCGATAGCGAAGTTCGGGTTGTTGTAGTATTGCGGGAAGTACGACTCGCCTCCCGAGATGTAGAATGGAGCCTCGGCGCGCTGGCCGGAAGCCACAGATTCGCTGATGCCCATCAGCTCCTTTTCCCATACGGTCAGGCTGTCGAACCAGCAGATGCTCTTGTCGATGGTGCTTTTCCAGACAGTTCTGTATGTGCTTGTCTTGAAGTTAAAGAGTGATTGACCGCCTTTCACGGTGAAGCGCTCATGCGTAGCCGCAGCCAGGAGAGCCTTGTAATCTGTGTCGCTGGCACGTGCCACGTCATAGTACCCATTCACCTTGCCTCCTTCGATGTGAATCTTCATGTCGGGCCACTCGCTCAGGGTCTTGGCCATCGACTTCGTGTCGGCGGTGTAGATGATGTAGTAGAGGGCGCCTGTCGTGCCGTCGACCACGTTCAGCCCTTTCTTGAGCATCTTGCCCTGAGTGGCAGAAGTGATGAGGTTGTTGCCCGTGCATCCAGCAATGTAGAGCGTGGCCCCGGAGGGGATGTCGCTGTCGACGAAGACATACAAGGGCGAGCTGTCGGGCGTGTAGATGCCGGTGGGATTGCCCATGAAGGAGCCGCCGGTGCTCCTCAGCCTGCTGTTCCAGTAGCCGGCATCGCTGTAGGGTTTGTAGTTGTGGATGCGGAAGTCCTGCTCGTAGGCTGCCCAGTCCTGGTTCTTCAGCTTGATGGCGATGCCCACCATGTACTCTGGCATGCCGGCATCGGTCAAGGCCGCGGTCAGTTCATCATCGCTCATCAACCCGTACTCGGCTTTCAACTGCGTGCATGCGGTGTCCTCGAAGAAGTTTCCTGCCTGCTCGTTGACGACGTCGCTGGAGTCTGATTCCTCCGGGTAATAGTTTTCCAACCTGCCGACAATGCTGCCATACTGGTTCCAACTGGACGCTTTGTAGTCTTCCACGACACTGGTATAGACGCGAATTGTCGGCCTGGCGGTGAACATGTAGGCATCGAGGATAGGCGGTGTCTTAGGCTTGACGGACACGGTCGTTATGGCAGACGAGTTGTAGAAGACTGCCTGCTCCAGGTGCGAGACCTTCCTGCCGATGACGACCGTCTTGAGAGAATTGCAGTTGGCAAACGCTGCGCCGCCCAAGTGAGTGACCCCGTCGGGGACTTCCACCTTGGTGATGCCGGAGAGTTGGCAGGCCGACTTGCGGATGTCCTTTGTGGAGGACGGCAGGACAAGGGAGGTAAGTTTGCTGAGGCTATAGAACATGGAGTCGCCCACGACATCGTTTGCCGTGGTGTGCGAAGTGAAATAGGCCTGTCCGCCGCTCACGATGCGTGCATCCTCGAGGTCGAGCCTTGTCAGTTTTCCTGCATTCACTCTGTCGCGGATGGCCTTGATGTCGGTGCCGTTGATGCGGCCCGTTATCCTGACCTGCCTGCCAGCCTCCTCGAGGAGCGCAGGCAGAGAGCCTGCCGTCTCGACGTGAATGGTGTCGGCAGACCAGGCGACTGCCTGAAATAGACAAGCGATGCCGAGCAACATTGCCCTGAGCGCACCCATTAATCCTATGCCTTTCATATCCAATCCTAATGTGTTTCTGATGAATAATCTGTGTTGCGATTTCAAACGTAGCGTGGGACGATTGAATTTATCACGTGGGTAAAATGAAATTATCACGTGGAATATTTAAAATATCACGTGGGTAAAATGGATTTATCACGTGGGTCGTTTGCAATCATCACACGCTGCGTTTTCAGTTGTCGCCTGTTTACTTGCTCATCACGAACTTCTTGCCGTTCCTGATGTAAATGTTGCCCGGCTTCATCTCGGTCACCTTGCGGCCCATCAGGTCGTAGGTGGCGTCGCTGAAGACTGGGGCGACGGTATTGAATTCCTCTGCCTGAACAGCCTCTATGCCGTCCACTATTTCGTCGGTCAGGTCGCCTACGATGGTGCCGAACTCAGCCCAGCGAGAATTCTCGTAGGCCTCGACAGCACTTGGATAGACGTGGATGATAGGATGGCTCGAGAAGAGATAGTTGCTGACGCTCGGCGGAGTGAGCGGCGTGACGTATGCGTGCTTGACGGGAGAGCTGTAGAAGACGCCCTGATCCATCGAAGTGACCTTCTGGCCGACATAGACCGTCGAAAGGTTATTGCAGTAGGCGAAGGCATCGCCACCTACCGACTTCACCTGGTCGGGAATTACAATCGACGTGATGCCGCAGCTGGAGAAGGCGGTTCCGCCTATCGAAGTGAGGTTGCGCGGCAGAATCATGGAGACAAGCTTCTTGGCATTCTGGAAAAGTCCGGAAGGTACAGAGCTGGTTCTGGCTCGTTCGAGGTCAATGGCCTGAAGGTTCTCATTGTTGACGAGCTGCTTCATATAGTTGAAGTCCGTAGTGCTGATCGGACCGCTTACAATAAGCTTGATGACCTGGTCGTTCTTCAACTCTCTCTTGAGCGTTCCGGACGAAGCCAGCTCGACGTACTCTGTGCCACTGCCGGCCCGCGTCACCTCGCGGTACGTGCCGTCGGCATCGAAGGAATAAATCGTGAAGTTGCCTCCCACACTTGTCGGGATGCAGACATTCTTCGAGTTGGAAGCAAACACGATGGCGTCGTCGGCATCGAGCATGAAGAAGCCCAAGCCGCCTGTCCCTTCCATCGCATAGAGAGAATCAGAGCGGTAATAAACATAGTCCGAAGGCTCACAACCGCCTTCCAGATACGACGTGAACTGGCCAAGGTCGCCGCACTGGCCTACCTGGTCCGAGCCGTTGCGCTTCTTGCCTGCCGTCTGCAGGAATCCCGTCGAGAGAACATAGTCAGCGCGGTCTTCCACGAAGATTATCTCACGATTCTTGACGGGATACTTTGCAATCTGGTTCTTGGTGGATTTGATGCCGGCGTTCGTTACGGCAATAGAATGGTTGCCATAGTCCTCAATGTTGCTTCCCACCTTAATGGGTTCGAAGAATCCCCAGATGGTAAAGAAGTCGGTCAAGTCCTCCTGCGCCACTTCGCAAACCTTGCGGACGAACTTCAGGCCGCCGTTGTTGTTGTTCGAACTGTTGTATAGCGTCAGCGGGTCATTGCGCAGAGCCTTGAAGAGGTCAGGGTAGAAGGAGGTGTTCTTCTGCGCCAGGTGATAGTAGAGATAGAGGTCCCAATACATACGCAGACGGCTGTTCACGTCCCTGTAGTAGAAAGGCTCGCGGCGCGCAAACTCGTTCATGACGTCAGTAAGCGTCGAGCCGCCCGAGGTGTTGAGGCCATCGAGATAGCGGACGAGATTCGAGAAGACGTTGTTCGACGCCTCCGTGCAGCCCTCCACATTGATGGCACGCTGGTTGTTGTGGCCGCACTCGTGACCGGCGCACCAGTCGTCCATGTTCTTGTTCGTCGCATCAAGACAGTTCTTTATGCAGTCGAGACCATTATAGGAAGTCCTGTAAGCTGTAGAGTTTGCATAGCCGGCATCCTCCACCTCGCCCTCGATGGCAAAGTTCGGGTTGTTGTAGTAGATGGGATAGATGGCCTCGCCGCCCGTCAGGTACCAGGGGTAGCCGGCCTTCTTGCCCGTTGCAACCTCCTCGGTCATGCCCATCAAGTTCTTCTCCCACACGGCCACGCTGTCGAACCACGCGATGCTCTTGTCCATCTTTGTGGCAGTCGAGAAGACTTGCTTGTAAGAGTTAGTCTTGAGATGGTAGAGTGAGTGTGCGCCTCTTACGGTGAAACGGTTCAGCTTGGCAGCATTAAGAATCTTCTTGTAGTCGGTAGAAGTGTGACGGTTGACATCATAATAGCCATTCACCGCTCCGCCCTCGATGTGTATCTTCATGTCTGGCCACTGGTCGAGCGTCTTCTGATTATTCTGCGTGCTGGCCGTATAGACAACATAGTAAAGGGCATTCTTCGTTCCGTCGATGATGTTGAGTCCCTTCACGAGTTTCGTCCCGGTCTTGGCGTTCGTGATGAGCTGGTTCTCCACGCAGCCGGCAAGGTACAAAGTAGCGTCGCTCGGCACGTCTTCGCCTACGAAGACATAAATCTCGTCGCCATCGTTTTCGGCATAGATACCGGTCGGGTTGCCCATGTAGGAGCCGCCGCTTGCCATCATCTTGTCGTTCCAGTAGTTTGCGTCGCTGTATGCCTTGTAGTCGTGAATGCGGAAGTCCTGTTCGTAGGCCGCCCAGGTTCCGTTTTTCACCTTGAGGGCTATGGTTATCATCAGTTCCGGCATACCCACCTCAGTCATGGCTGCGGTCAGTTCCTCGTCGCTCATCGCCTGATATTCGGGTTTAAGCTGAGTGCCGGCAACGTCCTCGAAGAAGTTGCCATACATTGTCTTGGCGATGTCGCCGGGTTCGGCTTCCATCGGATAGGTGTTCTCCAAGCCGCCATAGATGGTGCCATAGTTCTTCCAGCCCGATGCCTGATAGTCCGACAAAGCCTCCGTATAGACATATATCTTGGGGCTTGACGAAAAGAGGTAGGCTGGCGTGCTTGCTGGCGTGAGAGGCTTGACATAAGCATTCTTTACGTTCGAGCTGTAGAAGACGCCTTGGTTCAGTTGGTTCACCTTCTTTCCGATGACGACAGTCTCCAGCGAACTGCAATAGGCAAAGGCATCGCCGCCGAGCTTCGTCACACTGCCCGGGATGTCGATTGCCTTGAGTCCTGACCTCGCGAAGGCATTGGTCAGGATGGCAGTCACGTTAGTCGGCAGAAGCATCTGCTGCAACCTTGAACACTCGTAGAACATCTTCTCACCAATGACGTTGTCCGTCGTCGTATAACTCTCCGTGTATGCTTCGCCGCCGCTTACGATGCTGACGCCCGACCAGTCGAGGCTCGTCACGGTACCTGCCTGGACGAGTTCGCGAATGTACTTGATGTCGGTGCCATTTATCTTGCCCGTCACCTTAAGCTCCGGGTCGGTTTGTGTCAAGAGGGAGGACAGCGTGCCTGCCGTCTCGACGTTTACTTCTGTCACAGCCCAGACGCTTGCCTGGACAAGACACATCACGATGGCTGCCGAAAGCCTTCGTATTCCTTTCATGCTTTTCATTTTGTGTTTCTTTATTTAATAGTTGTAGTTATTTCTTTTCACGCAGTTTGTCATTTCACCATAAACGTCTTTCCGTTCCTGATGTAGATGCATCCTGGCTTCAGGTTCGTGACGCGACGTCCCATTAGGTCATAAACCTCATTGGACTTTGAACTATGGACACCAACCTTTTCCACTTCGGGAAGCAGTTCGACGCCATCAACGATGTCGTCCGTCAAGTCGCCCACTATCGTACCATACTCGGCCCAAGACGATGCCTGATAGGCTGCGACGACACTCGGATAGACGTGAATCAGGGGATTGCTCGAGAGGAGATAGCTCGAGACGCTGGGCGGGGTGAGGGGAGCGACATATATATCCTTGACGTTTGAATCATAGAAAGCGCCTTTGGATATCGAGGTGACCTTCTTGCCGACGAGTACAGTCGTCAAGTCGCTGCAGTATGCAAAGGCATCTTCGCCTATCGAGGTCACCTTGTCGGGAATGGCAATCGACTTGAGCCCCGAGCCAGAGAAGGCGTTTGTGCCTATGGAGGTGATGTCTTGAGGCAGTCGCATTGCGATGAGCTTCCTGAAGTCCTGGAACGCGTAGGGGCCCATGACGTTCTTCGTAGTCTTGTAGCTTTGGTAGTAGGAATATGTGTTGTTGGTAATGATTTGTGCCTCGTCGAGGTCGATGGCCTGGAGGTGATGGTTGGCGATGAGTTCGCGCAAGTACTTGATGTCCTTGCCGTGAATCTTTCCTTTGACGATGAGTTTGATGACGTCCTCGTTCTGGAGTGTTGTCTGAAGCCGTCCTGCTGCATCGAGCTCCACGGTTTCCGTGCCGCTGCCTGCTCTTGCGACCTCGTGCAAGGTGCCGTCGGCGTCGACTGCATAAATGCTGAAGTCACGCCCGATGCTTGTCGGGATGCATACGTCAAAAGCGTTGGAGGCATATCTGATGGTGCCGTCTTCGTCGAGCATGAGGAAGCCGACGCCTCCTGTGCCTACCATGGAATAGAGAGAGTCCACGCTATAATAGACATAGTCGGCGGGAGCGGATGCATTGGGAAGGTAGCTGGTGAACTGCCCCACGTCGCCGCACTGCCCTACTGCTTCGCCCTTGCGGTATTCGCGATTCGTGCCGTTTCTGGGGATGAAGTTTGTCGGGGGAACATGCTCCACACGGTCCTCGATGAAGATTATCTCGCGGTTCTTCTTTTCGTACTGAGCGATACTTCTCTTCGTGCTGTTGATTTCAGAGAGTCTGTTCGTGACGTAATGGTCGCCGTAACATTCGAGGTAGCGGTTCGTCGCAGGCTCAAAGAAGCCATAGACCGTGAAGAAGTCGGTGAGGTCTTCCTGTGCCACCTCGCATACCTTGCGGACGAACTTCAGTCCGGACTTGCTTGTGGAGGTTCCGTAGGGCTGTATTTTGTCGGCTCGCAACGCTTTGAAGAGTTCGGGGTAGAACGATGTGTTCTTCTGTGCCTGATGGTAATAGAGGTAGAGGGAGTAGTACATACGGATGAATCCCTTGTCGGCGCCACGCCAGTAGAAAGGCACATTATGTGCGAACTCCTGCATAGTGACGCTGAGGGGGTTGCCCATGGAGGATTTGTGCCCCATAAAGAAGCGGCAATAGTTCGAGAAAAGATCGTTGCTGCCCTCAGTCGTGCCTTCCAACATGATAGGTGATTGCAGCTGATGTCCCAGCTCGTGCGCGGTTCCGCTCTCGTCGTAACTTGCCACATATGGGTTGAGGAATGACTTGGAGGCATCCAGCGAGATGTGTATGCCGAACTCCGTGGAATGGGCGACAGAGCCGGGAGAGTCGTTGTCGACGTACGTTGGGTTGTTGAAGTAGCCTGGATAGAAGGCATCGCCACCTGTCAGGTAGTAGGGCGCGCCTGCTTTCTCGCCGTTTGCCACGGCTTCGCTGATGCCGAAGAGGTCCTTTTCCCAAACGGAAAGACTGTCCAGGCATTCGACTGCCTTAGCGATTTTGGAGGAATAGGTTTCCCTGAGGCGCGAGGTCCTGATGTTCATGACGGAGTGTTTTCCCTTTGCCACAAAGGTGGTATATGTAGCGGCGTTCAGGAGTTTCTTGTAGTCGGCGTCGGTATGTCTGGCTGCGTCGAAGTAGCCTTCCAGCTTGCCGCCTTCGATGTGTATCTTGATGTCGGGCCATTCGCTGACGCGTTTGGTCAGGGATTTCGTATCGACGGTATAGAGGATGTAGTAGTACTTGTCGGCATCCGCGTCGACGATGTTGAGTCCTTTCTTCAGCTTATGTCCTGCTTTGCCGGTGGTGAACATGTCGTCCACGCCGATGCCTGCGATGTAGAGGGTCGCGTCGGCAGGGACATCGTCGTCCACGAAGACATAGAGTGGTTCCTGATACGACTGGGCATAGATGCCGGTGGGGTTGCCCATGTAGGACGCGCAGCGTGCCCACAGCTTGTCGTTCCATGACTTGGCATCGCTGTAGGGTTGGTAGCTGTGGATGCGGAACTCCTGTTCGTAGTTTGCCCACGTGCCATTCTTCACCTTGAGGGCGATGCTCAGCATGTAGTCTGGCATGCCTGCCTCGGCGAAGGCCGCCGCCAGTTCCTCGTCGCTCATCGAGCCGTATTCGGCTTTGAGCTGGGTGCATGCGGCGTCCTGGAAGAAGTTGCTGCACAGGTCGCTCACGATGTCGTCCTCGCCCGGCTCTTGCGGATAGAAGTTCTCCAACGTGCCGTAGAGGGTGCCGTATTCGTTCCAGCCTACGTCTTTGTAGTCCTGCAAGGCGTCCGAATAGACATAAATCTTTGGGGTCGAGGAGAAGAGATAGGAGGGCGGAGCAGGCGGTGTGATGGGCTTCACGTAGGCTTTTGTGACGGCTGAGCCGTAGAAGGAGCCTTTGCTGAGCTGGTTCACCCTCTGTCCGATGACGACGGTTGACAGGGAGTTGCAATAGGCGAAGGCATCTTCGCCGATGGTGCGGACGCTGCTCGGGATGTCAATCGTCGAGAGGCGTGTGCGGGCGAAGGCATTCTTCAGGATGGAGGTCACAGTGGTGGGCAGGAGCATCTGCTGCAGGTTCGAGCATTCGTAGAACATCTTTTCGCCTACGACGTTGTCCTGCGTGGTGTAACTCTCGAAGTATGCCTGACCGCCGCTCACTATGCGGACGCCCGACCAGTCGAGCTTTTTCACCGTGCCTGCCGTGACGAGCTGGCGGATGTATTTGATGTCGGAGCCGTTGATGACTCCAGTCACCTTCAGTTCCTGGTCGGTGCTGGTCAGCAGGGACTGCAACGTGCCGGCTGTCTCGACGTTGATTTCCGTCAGAGCCCAAGCGCTGCCCTGCATCAGACAAAACAAGGCTGCGACAATCAGCCTATGCAAAATTGTATGGCAATTCCTATACATAACGTTGTCAGTTTGTAGTTTATCGCACGCAAATTTACCTTTTTCTTTCCATTCCTGCAAGAGAAACGCGGAAAAAGAGAGCGAAAAGAGGGGAAAAGTCACGCAGCGTGCCGGCTTAGGGGACCAGCGGCGTTGAGCACCAAACCACAAGGCGTCGGCAAAAAGGCTGTGGGGTATCGGAAAACATCACGTGGGTAAAATGAAATTATCACGTGGAATATTTCAAATATCACGTGGGTAAAATCAATTTATCACGTGGGTAAAATGAAAACATCACGTGGGAAGTCGAAAAAGCTAACACGCCTCGCTGGCAATTTTATCGAGACAATTCAACGGACATGCCCCTGACACACCCTGAAACAGCCGTGTCGAACCGACTGGAAAAATCTGTCAGAAGGAAAAAAAATTAGCAGTAAAACAAAATTATTTATGCCTTGTCTTTTCACATTTATTATTTTTTTATAATTTTGCAACCGAGATTGCGTATAAGCAACATATAAGCAAAAGGTAAATACAAAACTTAAAACTAAAACAACAATGAAGAAACTATTACTTTCTTTTCTTTTCATCACGGCAGGCATGACCTGCTGGGCAGATGAGTATTACATCGTGGGCGACGCTTCGCCTTGCGGCTGGTCACAAAATGATGCCCGCAAAATGATGCAGATGACTGAGACAACCACTCCCGGCGTCTATGAGTACAAAGGTTTGCTGAAGAATGGCGGCAGCGGAGCAGGCAACGGCTTCTACATCTGCACCGCGCTGAGCGGCTGGTCAGCCCTCTATCCGTCGGAACAGTATCCTATCTCCGACACGGGCAGCTGCACGTACCAGACCGATACGGAGTACAAGTGGAACCCGACGAACACCGACTGGCAGTACTACACCATCACGCTGAACACGAACGACCAGACCGTGTCGTGGGCTGCCGGCGACGCGTTCATCACGCCCGATGCCGACGGTTTCTACAACATCGACAATGCCAAGGACCTGTTCTGGTTCTCCCGCATCGCCATCGGCACGCCGTCAGTCAAGGCCAAGCTGACTGCCGACATTGACTACACAGCATACCCCAAAGGCTTCATCGGCCTCAATTCCAACAGGTTTGCGGGTACCTTCGACGGTCAGGAGCACACCGTTACGCTCGGCATCAACAATGACATTCAGGGCAGCGGCCTCTTCGGAGTAGTCAACGGCGCTACCATCAAGAACTTGGTCATCGATGGCAACATCGAGGCTTCGAAGAAGTGGATTGGCGGCATTGGCGGCCTTGCATACGGCAACTGCATGGTGGAGAACATCGTTGTCAAGACTGCCATTAAGTTCACCGGCTCGGGCGACGCCACGCTCGGCGGTCTCTTCGGTGACGTGGAAGCTGCTTCCACCATCAAGAACTGCGCCTTCTACGGCTCAGTCGATGCTCCCAACGGCCAGAATATCCGCGGCTTGGCAAGCTGGTGCAGCAACAGCCCTCAGTTCACCAACTGCATCATCGCTCCGACGGAA